>JAUXOG010000077.1 GCA_030682385.1 Bacteroidota bacterium | reverse complement strand
TATAATTGCCGGTATCCCAAGTTATGATACGAAAAAGCTGAAGAAGTTCAAGAAAGATATAGATAATTTAGCAAACGCGGTATTGAAAAACCAAAAATTTGTATTAAAATATTTATCAAAATTATCGGATTCCGTAAATACATATTTATCGTACCGGATGAACCTTACTCAACAAGAATACAAAATATTCTTGAATTGGAAAATCAATTTAGATAAAATTAGAAATTCATTATTAGGTGTAAAACTATATTATACAATCAGCGAAACAATTTTAACCAATCGCCAATTAACTATCTTGCGGGTAGATTCTATATCTGGTTTATCTAAAAATGGGACTACAGAGCTATTCTTCCCTGGCGTAGATGAGGATTGGGTTATCAACGAAAGTAATCAAAAGAGACACGCATTAATGTTAGGGGAGGAGTATCGCATTCTATCTCCTGCAAATCTCGTATACAGTTATCCTTACGAGATTTATAATTTGGATAAAACCTATCTTAAAAATCCATTTTACTTTTTTGTAATTCATTCTTCGAATGTTAAGGAAGAGAGTTTTGTTCACAGGCAAATTATTCATTTTGATTATGCACCTCGCTTTACAGCAGAAATATTAACACCGGTTGTATTTGCTCCGTTAGCTAACGAAGAAAATGAAAAACTTATCTTCCGTTTGACCAATCATTCGAGAGATGGATTTGCAGACTATGTTACAGTATCTGATAGCGCATTAGTAAGTTCCGATACTATAAATGTGAAGCTTAGTTATAAAGGAGCTGAGTATTTAGATACATTGAATTTATTTTTTAAACAGGGGATTCAGGTTGGCGATAATCTCTTGAAATTAAAAATCGGTGGTGAAGCTGTAGCTAATTTTGTTGCCCGTAGGTATGATGTTTCAGTTGAGCACACGAAAAGAGTAGGGTTGATATCTTCACAGACGAATTCGATAACTAAATTAACATTACAAAGACTTAATGTAAAATTTGTAGAACTGAACGACATGAACTTATTACAAACCTATGTAAATAATTTAGATGTAATAGTTATTGATAGAAATTCTACAGATAAACTGAAATCTTTTAAGAATTTAATTGAACCCTTTGTGGCTGCGGGTGGAAACCTAATTGTGTTATCTCAGGATAATAGTTTTTGGGATTCATCGAAACTGTTAAGCGATATAAAATTAACCCGGTCGTTCATTTATGATGAAAACTCACCCGTTATAATAGATTCTAACCATAGAATATTAAATATACCTAATAAAATAACCGATGAGGATTTTGAAAATTGGATTTACGCTCGAACTTCAAACGAAGTAAGTATTACATTAACAAAAGAAATAGAAATTCCGATAATATCATCAATCAACAAAACACCCCTTATAGTAACCCAAAAGTATTTAAAAGGCACAGTTATTTATGTGAATATGGCATTACAGTATCAATTATTGAACATACAGGAGGGGGCGTATAAAATATTAGCGAACTTCATCTCGTTTTGATGTTTTAATCGATTGAGAAAGCATCATTCTGAAATTATTTCGCTGTTCTTATTTTTTTCAAAAATATTTACATGCACTTGACAACCATCGGGATATTCCTTATATTCTCTTAGGTTTTTTTTACATAAAACTATAATTTATTGTTGTTTAATTCAGTCGCTTGTTACTTCCAGTACTGATCTAAAGTTATTTCTTATAAATTAAATATCAGAAAAAAATTAATATGTTAAATTTATCCTATATTAGGAGGAGTTATGATTATTAAAAAGTTACTATTTCTTTTTATTTTGCTCTTTGTAGTTGTATCCATAAGTTTTGCTCAAACAACAGGTAAGATAAATGGTAAAATTATAGATAAAGAGTCGCGCGAAGTTCTCATCGGTGTTAACGTTATGCTCGAAGGCACAACGCTTGGAACTGTTACCGATGTAGATGGAAATTACGTAATGTTAAATGTGCCTGTCGGTACTTATAATTTAATTGTACGATATGTAGGTTACCGGGAAGTTACAGTGAAAAATTTGAAATCGATGGTAAGTTTTACGACGACTCAAAACATTGAAATGAGTTCCGAAGCTGTGGAACTCAAGGAAGTTGTGATTTCAGCGGAGCGGCCCATAATACCCAAAGACCAGACTGGGACTGTTCGTGTTGTAACCTCAGAGCAAATTCAATTAATGCCGGTACGTGGTATTAGGGAAATGGCAGCCACTACGGCAGGTGTTGTTCAGGGTGAAAGAGGCGGCGAACTTAATATCCGTGGCGGACGTTCCGAAGAAACCGGTTACATTGTTGATGGTGTTTGGACGAATAATCCTTTAACAGGTGGCTCAACTGCTTTTGTCAGTCAAAGAGCAATTCAAGAAATGATAGTGATGACCGGTGGTTACAGTGCCGAATATGGAAACGTAATGAGTGGTATTGTTAACGTCTCTACTAAATCTGGAAAACCAAATTATTTCGGTAGTTTCGAATATGTAACAGACGGATTTCTGGGCGATGGAGTACAAGGGTGGCGAAACAATGGATACCAATTGTATAATTTAGCATTTGGCGGACCGGTTATTCCCTCTAATAAAAATATTTTACAATTTTTTGGTTCATTTGAATATACATTTAACAGGGATCCAAATCCAAGTTTTAACTCTGAAAGACTAAGTGACCTTTCTAACAGTATTTGGCCCAAATTTAAGGAAGTAACAGTAAATTATATTCAAGAAGGTCTTCAAAGACTACCCAAACTGCCGAGTGAAGAAATTGATAAACGAGCAAAAGAATTATTATTAGATCAACCGAATTGGAATTTAGCACGACCTGGTCAAATGCCCGATGGTGCTTCGCTCCGTCTTGCTTGGAACGAAAAACTAACTGCTAATTTAGGAGACTTCCGTATTAATTTGGGTGGTATATCCTCGAGAACGTGGGCTCGTTCAAGGGTGTTCAGCTATACTTTGATGAATGCGTTCCACAATCCAATGACAAATTCAGTCAACGACCAATATACTTTACGAGTTACCTGGGCACCGCAACCTAAGACATTTGCGGAAGTTCAAGGAAGTTATTTCTATACTTATTCTGATTACATGGATCCTGTCCATGAAAATAGAGTATTTGATTACGGAGACCCTGCAAAAAATCCCCTCTTCTTCAATTACTTTCCTCCGGGGGTAGATCCCAGCCAGTTGAGAGCATCAAGAATTCCAATGGATATATATTTAGGGATGTTTGCTTATCCAGGTCGGGTGTATAATGGATATGGATTTAATAAAACAACATTTTGGCAATTTAACGCAAACGTAACTCATCAATTGGGTGAACACGAAATTAAATTAGGTGGTGAGTATAAAATCCATCAATTGCGCGCTTATGCAATAGGGCCTCTTAGTTTAGCTTTATTGCGACCGGGTATAATTGATACGTTACGGAATGGGTTGTATGATCAATTAACAGAAGCACAAAAATCTTACGTCCTTAAAGAATATGCATCACGAGGTATCAATACTTATGGTTATGATTATTTCGGTCGGGAAGTTGATTATGATGGCTACAATAAGAGTGAACGGAGTGAAGGTCCCAAAGAACCTGTCTTTGCCGCCTTGTATTTACAAGATAAAATGGAATACCAAGATTTTATTGTAAATGCCGGACTCAGATTTGATTATTGGGATTCTAACACGGATGTATTAAAAGATTTATACGATGTTGCTAATAGTAAAAATACTACACAATATGGATCACCAGAAAACTTTAAGCGATTGTTTCCAAATAAATCAGTTCCAGCAGATGGTTGGGGAAATCCAAACAAAATTGAGGACGACAGTTTTGAAGAATCAAAGCCATTCCTGATATTCAGCCCAAGGTTAGGCTTCTCTTTCCCCGTTTCTGAAAGAATGGTATTTTTTGCGCAATATGGGACATTCGCACAGATGCCCCCACTTTCGAACCTTTACATGAGTTCTGACAGGTTGCGCGAATGGTATTTAGCCCCCGGCTATTTTTCAATAAATAATCCGCGATTACGACCTCAAAAAACTACTCAATACGAATTAGGTATTCGTCAGCAATTAGGTGAAGTAGCAAGCTTAAATGTTACAGCTTACTATAAAGAAATTACTGGACTTATTCAATTAGGTGTCATTGAATCACGTTGGAACAATACGACCTTCTCAACTCTTCAAAATGGTGATTACTCGACTGTACGCGGATTTGATCTTTCATTTGATTCAAGGCGTTGGAATAATTTAGCTGCTTCTGTAAACTATACATTGTCGTATGCAACAGGTACAGGTTCCGATCCCGGCACGTTAGGCACAATTCTTTGGTTGAATGCAAGAGCTCCAAAATTTGAATCCCCACTCGATTTCGATCAGCGTCACACAATTGCTGCGACATTAGATTACCGTTTCGGAAAAATGGATAATGTATTTTTAAATCAACTCGGTATGAATTTATTATTCAGAAGTAACAGCGGTAGGCCCTATACACTAAATGATCCAAGTATTCCACCAACCGACTCGCGAATAAAACCTCAATCAACAATTAACGCTAATTACAGTGATTGGAATTTTAGGTTCGATTACCGAATTGATAAAACTTTCGAATTACCTGTTTCCAATATGAGGTTGAATACTTATATATTAATATTGAATCTATTAGACAGAAAAAATATTGCTAGCGTATGGCCTGGTTCAGGTCAACCTGATCAAACTGGATATACTCAAACCCCGGATTTCAAAGCAACAATCCAGAGAATGATCGAACAAGATAGAGCTGATGAAGTACCTGTTTTCACCGGAATATATAATATGTACGAGATGCAACCGGGCTATGTAGGTGCACCTCGGCAAGTCAGATTTGGACTTATTTTAGAATTTTAATCAAAATTTTTAAGGAGTTTATTACTATGAAAATAAAATTTTTATTGGTGTTTCTATTTGCTTTGTCCTTCTCATTGGGATATTCATTGGATATTGAATCTTCTAGAAAAGCTGCTCTAGGACCACACAAGCCAATGATTATCGAACGAAAAGCTATGGATATTAATACCATTAATGCTTGGTTTCGAAATGATGGTGAGTTTTATAGCGACCACAAAACTACTGGTCCTGGCTTTGAGTGGCCTAAAGGCAGTAAAGTTCACGCTATTTTTTCTTCATCAATGTGGATTGGAGCGAGAGTAGTTAACCCTGAAGACACAACAAAAAAGGATATCAGAGTTGCAACAGTAGGTCATTTTAATTCAGAGTTGCGTCCTGGTATAATTTTACCAGATGGTACTGCTGACGATTTTACCCGCCCGAAATATCGATATTATCAGGTGCGTCCTAACGAAGATTCTCCTCGCACGAGTGCCGATTATGCGGAATGGCCTGCTGAAGACGGCGCACCTTTTCACGATGTTGACAAAGATGGTATATATAATCCAAATGTAGATAAACCAGCATTAGTCTGGGGAGACCAAATAGTTTACCCGGATATGTTGATGTTTGCGGTTTACAATGACGCCGATGAAGCCTTTCATACATGGAGATGGGGAAGAAGTAAACCATTAGGTGCTGAAATCCGGCAGACATCTTGGGCTTATAATCGTGCAGGACCGTTCGGTCAAATGCAATTTATGAAGTTTGAAGTTATTAACAAAAGTAACGCTCCTTGGGATTCTGCTTATTTGGTAATATGGTCTGATCCAGATATGGGAGATGCTTTTGATGATGCTTCAGGCGTCGATACAACAATCTTCAATCTTAAAACAAAAGAAAAACGAAATTTAGGTTATGTTTATAATGGTACTAATACTGATGCGGGTTATGGAACAGCTCCTCCGGCTGTTGGATATAAATATTTTCAAGGACCTCGTTTTAAAACAGATAATTTAACTGATACTGCTAAATGGTCGGGGAATTTGATACCAGGTTATAAAAATTTGAATTTAAATGGTTTTAATTTCTATTGTAACCCTGGACAAGGTGGCTGCACGAATCCTGATTGGTACGATCCTGATAATTTTATACACTCATACAATGTTATGCAAGGTCTAACTCGTACTGGCAGACGATGGGTATGTGAAGGTGATACAACTTATTTTATGTTCGCCGGAGACCCAGTTACAAACACAGGTTGTACCTACTCAGACTTACTGCAACCCTCTGATGTTAGATTTACTTTACCGGCTGGTCCTTTCACAATTATGCCTGGTGATACACAACAAGTAGTAATAGGTATAATTGTTGGAAGAGGCTCTAATAACTTAAATAGTATTAGCGTATTACGCACCTATGCCGATATGTCGCAAATATTATTTAACAATAATTTTAAGTTACCTCCTGCTCCACCGAGCCCTAAAGTTGAACACAGTTGGATTGATGGAAAAATAATTTTATCATGGGACAAAGACAAAAAATCAAGAACCTTCAGGAACCCGGATGAAAAATTCTTTAACACTGTCTGGAAATTTAATGCGTTTACTATTTATCAAACTAACGATCCACTTCTAAGACCTGGTGCACGTACTGAAAAACTTGGAACATACTATCAAAAAGGTGATTCGTCGAAAGTGAAAGATTTTGTTATATTCCCAGGAGTTGACGATCCCGTCCTCGCCACTATTTGGGAAGGTGATTTTGAAGGTATAATAGATCAACTCGTTTTAACAGAGGATCGAATCAATTCGAAACCATTTATACCGGGAAGACCTTATCACTTCATCATTACTGCCTCTGCAGTTGATTCTAATTATAACCCTTCAGATTCAGCAAGAATTAAAGACTTAAGCGGATTGATAATATTAGAATCACCGAAAAATGTAGTTACAATTATTCCCAAAAATCCGGTTCTCGGGACTGAGTTTCCAAGTGGTAACGATTATGGTTCTGTTATTCCTCATGATAAGTGGAAATCTCTTAAAAATTATGACGATGCAGTTCAAGTGAAAGTTGTTGATCCGTGGCGAACTGAAAATAAGAAGTATCGAATTACATTACAAGGTAATGACCCATCAAATACATTAAATGTAACTTCTTGGTCACTACTTGAATTGAATTCAAATAATGAAGTAGTTGATACTGTAATTGCAAATTATAATAATTTTAAGGGAGATGCTGATTATCCGATAGTATCTAATGTTATGCCTGTTGTACAAAACCTGCCTATCGGAGTCAGGCGGCGTTTTCAGGTACCATCTGGCTTTTCGTACAAAGGTAAACGTTGGTTTACAGGTTTGAGAGGACTCCCGATGGATGATACATTAGCTTCAATACAAATTACACCAACTCGACGAATACCTGTAACTGGTGTTGTTTCATATCCAAAAATGAGTAGATACACAAACGCAATTACAGGTTTACGCCCGGATAGCTTACGGCGTGTTGAAATTCGTTTTTCAAAAACAAATACACAAAAAGCATATAGATATGTCACTGGTTTTGAGATTAGGCCGATAAGAGGCCCGATTCATTCAGAATTTATACCATATTTAGTAGATTATACGGGATTCGGCTATTTATATCAAGATTTCCAACAATACAGAATGGGTATTCAGGACAGTGGTTATGTTGTACCATTTACAGTATGGGAAGTTGATTCGTTATATGGAGATGGGAAACCACGACAATTGGATGTTGCAATAGTAGAACGAAATGACTCAATGCGCGTAATACGAAAGGATATTTTTGGTAGAGATAGCATAGTTCACGTTAACAGGGGTAAAATTGACGCGAGATGGGCTCCTTCTCCCTATACCGGTGAAAATCATTCTGAAGGTGATGAAGTAATTTTGGTATTCCGCTCTTCTTACTCAGATACTGCGAAACCAGAGTACACTAAAAAAGATAGAGATTACAAAGATTTCGAGTTTAAAAATTTGCCTTTAATGTACATTATAGTAATGCGCAAAGTAAATGAACAATCAAATTTTGCTGATGGAGATGTTATCGCCATCCGGCCTAACTATGCTTTAAATACAGACAAAGTTTTTGAGTTCGAAGTTAAAGCTCCACAAGTAGGCTTTTCAGAAATCGCGAAACAGCGTGACGAGATGCGCAAAATTAAAATTGTTCCAAATCCGTACTATGCGTCGCATCAATTGCAGGCTGATCCATTTGATAATTATGTAACATTTACTAATTTACCAACTCAATGCAAAATTAGAATCTTTAATTTAGCGGGCGATATGGTAGCAGTTGTAAATCACGACTACCAAGGACAAATGGATAACAGCTCTACACGTTGGAATCTCAAAAATCACGCAAATATTCCTGTAGCAAGTGGAATGTACATTGCTCATATTGATGGATACGGACTTGACGAGCATGGGAGGGAAGTGAAAATCGGTGAAAAGGTGTTGAAGTTTGCTATATTCATACAAGAAGAACGACTTGACACATTCTAAAATGAAAGTATAAGGAAAAAAGTCATGAAAAGATTGAAATTATTAAACATAATATTAGTTGTAGCTATTATTATATCATTCACATTCGATAGTTTTGCAGGTTCACCTAATCGCCGCGGAACTGCTGGAGCTACCGAATTACTAATTCCCGTAGGGTCAACCGGTGTGGGGATGAGTGGATCGATTTTAGCCACTGCCCATGGGTTAGATGCAATACACTGGAATCCTGCTGGTTTATCAAGGAGCAATCTTAGCGCTCAGGTTATGTTCTCGAATTTATCATACATTGCAGATATCGGCGTTAATTATTTAGCGGTTTCTGCAAATATGGAAGATTTAGGCCATCTCGGCGTTAGTTTAAAAACTCTCTCTTTTGGAAAAATCGAAGAAACTACAATTGATAGACCGGAAGGAACTGGTATTACTTACTCACCAACATTTCTAACGATCGGTTTAACTTATTCTCGGAGAATGACCGATAGAATTCATTTTGGAACAAATATCAAGATGGTTCATGAATCTATTACCCGCGTATCAGCAACAGCGTTTGCATTCGATCTAGGATTACAATACAAAGCTGGTGAAACAGGATTCAACTTCGGCGTGGCACTCAAAAACTTGGGATCAGAAATTAGTTTTGATGGTTCAGATTTTGACAGATTTGTTGATGACCCAAATCAGAACACCGGATTTCCGACTCAACCAATGCGACTTAGAACTGCCGGATTCGGTATGCCTACAACTTTAGAATTAGGTCTTGCGTACAAATATCCACTAATGGCAGAACACTTAGTAGAGATGAGCACTACTTTTATAAACAATAACTATTCAAATGATGAGTATCGCTTTGGTGTTGAATATGCTTATAATAATTTATTTTTTATAAGAGGTGGTTATTCCTATGCTCAAGGTGTTCCCTCGGAATTTGAAAATATTTTTGGACCCACCTTTGGTGCCGGTGTTCGATATACTATTAGTGGAGTTGAAATGTCTGTAGATTATGCATATCGTTCTACTACTTTCTTTTCCGGTAATCAATGGTTTTCTGTGATGATAGGTTTTTAATTTAGTAATTTAAGGTAGTAGGGTTGTTCTTTTTTGAGAACAACCCTTTTATATTTTACACAGATTGACGAAATGATATTCTATTCTATTTTATTATCTTTCTTGTATCCATTTTCGTACATCCAGGATTCTAGTTATTCATATTTTCAGATAGATACATTGGTCTCTGAATCGTCAGTATTTTCTTTGGATTACGAAGGTAATACTTATATTCTTGATAAAGAAAACCATAAACTTTTTAAATTTAATTCACAAAATCAATTTCAAAAAGAAATAGGAGGCATTGGTTGGGGACAGTTAAATTTCGATACACCAGTGGCAGTTGATGCTTCTTATGGATTGAATATATTCGTCTCTGATTATTACAATAATCGCATCCAAAGATTTAATCGTAATTTAGAATTTATCAGTTCATTATCCGGCGAGTCTTTTCAATCCACTAATATTCACTTTGGGCGGCCTTCTTTTTTAGCTGTCGATAGGTTTTCGAATCTATATTTTTACGATTCTGAAAATAAGAATATTATGAAAATTACTTTCGACGGGCTTCAGATTAAAGATGTTAGGATAATCGGGGATTATCGGTTAGTACCCCATCCCATTCAAATTGCTATAACGAACGACGATAAATTGTATGTTTTAGAATCGAATAAAATATCCGTTTATGATAGTTGGGGTACATTTTTACACTCACTTCAGTTGGAACCTCCCCAATCGGTTCGTGCTTTTTGTTTATCCGAAAAAGAAATTTATATTGTTATAGGCGACGAAATGATTATAATAAATCACATGGGCGAACAGCTGAACAAAATTAATATTGCAGAATATTTTCAATTACTATCATCAAATCGAATTGCCGATGTGAAAATATTTCAAAATAGACTGCATTTATTAACTAATAAAATGATATTGGTCTGTCCGACAAATTTATTTTTATCCAAATAACATTAACAAACAGAGAGAAAAATTATGGCATCAAAAAGTTTAAATAAAGTAATGCTCATCGGAAATCTTGGAAAAGATCCTGAGCTACGATACACAGCAAACGGAACTGCCGTTGCTTCATTTTCCATTGCTACAACAGACAGTTGGAAAAATACTGAAGGGGCAGTGCAAGAAAGAACCGAATGGCATAATATCATAGCGTGGAATAAATTAGCTGAAGTTTGTGGAGAATGGCTAAAAAAAGGACAAAAGGTATATATTGAAGGAAATATACGAACACGCAGTTATGATGATAAAGATGGAAAAAAGAAATATGTTACAGAAATTTATGCCGATAATTTGATTATGCTTGGCGGGGGAAGGGGAACCTCGACTTCTACAACTGAATCAAAAGAAGAAACCGGTATTGTACCTCCATCGGGTCAACAAGATGATGATTTGCCATTCTGATAATATTTGTTTCTTGAAATTGTAACATACGGCATTCTATTCTTTCTTCTAATTATCGCATCCTCTTTTTTTTCGGGGAGCGAGGTAGCTTTATTTTCTTTAAAAAATAAAGATATCGTAAATATCGCTCCCAAAAATTTTATAAATCGTCGTCTTCTAAATTTACTAAAAAACCCTTCGCAGCTGCTTATCACAATCTTGATTTGTAATACTTTAGTGAATGTATCTGCTGCAGTGGTGGCAGCAATCTTAACAATCCAAATAATACAATACTTTCAATCCGATAAAATAATTGTGCTTCTGATTGAAATTGTTTTTGTAACGCTCGTTATCTTAATTTTCGGAGAAATAACTCCTAAAGTAATTGCCAGAAAATATACACTACAATATGCTAGGTTTGCGGCAATCCCAATTTCCTTTTTTACTTTTATACTTTCCCCCTTTTCAAAAATCTTTGAATATTTAATGCAGCATATTAAATCATTTCTAAATTATCAAAGAAAAAGTCGGGTTATAACTGAAGATGACTTGAAACAGCTAACTGAGATTGTGAATCAACAAGGTGAAATCGATGAACCGATAAAACAATTATTTCACCGAATAGGTGAACTATCTTTTCTTAATGCAAAAGATATATTAGTACCGAGAATGAATGTAGTTTCCATCGGTATCCACGCCACTCTCAGTAAACTAAAAGAGGTAATCCGGATTGCAAACAGCTTATACATTCCAGTGTATAAAACCAGCATAGATGATATTGTGGGAGTTATCTATTCAAAAGATATATTAAAAGTTGAACGAACTATACCCGAATTCGATACCGAGTATATACTTCCGCTGCTGAGAAAGCCACTTTATATCCCGGAAACAAAAAATGTAATCGAGTTACTCAAAGAATTTCAATCCACAAAAATTAATGTGGCAATCGTAGTTGATGAGCATGGGGGAACTGTCGGTATGGTTACATTACAAGAAATACTAAATTGCATTTCGGGAGATTCTCTTCTCACTACCGAATCTAAACTAATTAAAATTATTGATAGTAAAACTTGTCTTGTTGAAGGAACGGTTCTATTGAAGGATGTCGAAAAGAGATTAAACATCAAGATTATTGATGAAAATGCTGAATATACGACGGTGGGAGGATTAGTACTTCATCTTGCGGGTAGAGTCCCAAAACGTAATGATAAGTTTGTATATATGGGTTTTGTTTTTCAAGTTGAAGAAGTTAAACACAACCGAGTACAAAAAATAAAAATTATTGTTGTTTGACTTTCATTCATAGATTTCGTATAATTATATGCAAAATCAATAGGTTATAGGAATGAATAAATCTTCAAAATGGTTTTTTGGTATTATTGTAGTGTTGTTAGTTATAAGTGCCGGAATTTTCTTTTTGATTTCTTCTTTTTTTGTTGAACAAGAAGAAGATATCGAATATATTTCCGGTAAAGGCGAAAAAATTGCACTGATCGAATTAAAAGGTGTAATTGTAGAGTCTGAAAAAATTGTAAAACTATTTAAGAAGTATCGGAAAGACAAATCGATAAAAGCTGTATTATTCAGAGTTGATTCGCCTGGTGGTGGTGTTGTTGCCAGTCATGAAATCTACAACGAAGTAAAACAAACACGTGAATCGGGTAAACCGGTTGTTGTGTCGATGGGTTCGGTTGCTGCAAGCGGTGGATATTATGTTGCTTGTGGTGCAAACTTAATCGTAGCAAATCCAGGAACATTGACAGGAAGCATCGGCGTTATTTCACAGTTTCTCAGAATGGATCCGTTGTTTCAAAAACTTGGAATAGAAATGAATACGGTTAAGTCGGGGAAGTACAAGGATTCAGGTAATCCATTCCGTGAAATGACAAAAGAAGATAAACAATACTTCCAAAATCTGATGGACGATGTGCATTTGCAATTTATTGATATAGTCGGCAGCGAACGTAAGTTGGATAGAAAAAAAGCAATCGAGTATGCTGATGGTCGGGTTTTTACCGGTAAAGCAGCATTAGAAATGAAGCTCGTCGATACACTCGGGACTTATGAAGATGCACTGAAAATTGCAGCAGAATTAGCCGGTATAAAAGGCGAACCGGCAGTAGTAAAAGAAGTTAAACGGAAAACCTTTGTAGATCGTTTTTTGGGCGAAACAAAACTTGGCGATTTCTTTAATCTGAAAGACGAAATATTTAAACACCCAATTTTACAATATAAATTAATTAACCCCTAAGGAACATTAACTTATGGAGGAAACAATTGACTAAAGCTGATATTGTTGATGTAATTGCTTCAGCGACCGGACTCACGAAAGTCGAAACTGAAGCAGTAGTAGATGGATTTATATCCACCGTAATTAACGCCTTGAAAGAAGGCAAAAATATTGAAATTCGCGGCTTCGGAAGTTTTAAAGTGAAAAAGCGAAAAGGACGGATGGCACGCAATCCTCGAACCGGTGCACAGGTTCAGGTTGACGAACATTTTGTTCCACTTTTTAAAGTTTCAAAAGAATTGAAATCCAATGTAAACGAAAATTTAAAGAGAACACAACCTAATTGGGGCCGTACTGAACCTTAAAAGTAATAATTGATGAAAAATTCAAAACACTTATTTGCGATAGCAGCAATAATTGCATCAATTGCATTGATAGTATATCTTACACGTCAACCTGCTGCACCTCAACAATCCACAGAACATGAAGGGTCCGTTCATAACGAAGATGAACAGCATTCGCACGACGTCGCTCAAATGGAAAGTATGAAGGCTGAAATTGTCCGACTCGAAAAAGTAATCAAAGAGAATCCATCAGACATCGAATCGTTGTTGAATCTGGCACATCTTTATCAAGATAGCGGTAACCTCTTCAAATCTATCGAAACTTACAATGAGTATTTACTCCATAACCCGAAAAATGCTGATGCACGCATCGATCTCGGTGTTAGCTATTATCAGATGGCTTACGAGGATACATTAAAACAGAAAGAATATTTCGATACTGCGATAAGCACAATGCAAGAAGCCCTAAAATATTCTCCCAAACATGTTTTGGGACATTTTAATTTGGGCATCGTAAATTGGCAAAATGGAAATTCTGAAAAAGCCGCTTTTTGGTTCAACAAATGTATAGCACTTGATTCTACATCTTCGGTCGCTGAAAAAGCGAAACAAATTTTACAACAACATTTAATTAATTAACACTATAATTTAAAGGAATAATACATGCCTTGTGGTAAAAAAAGAAAACGTCATAAAATGTCGACTCACAAACGAAAAAAACGTTTGCGAAAGAACCGACATAAGAAGAAGATTCGTTAACATATATCTACTATAAATGACTAATTCGTGAAAGCCAATCTGTAAAAAAGATTGGTTTTTCTATATTTAAAAATACTGGTTAATAAAATGTATAAAGCCAAAATTTATTTATTTATGCTATCGTTATCGATGGCTATATTTTTCTATTCTTCCTGTTCGCAGCCAAAAGCTTTAACAATTCTTCACACGAACGATATTCACTCAAACTTTCTTCCACATGAAGCCGCTTGGGTACGAGACAATCCGAAACCACAAATCGGCGGTTTCAACGAGTTATATTTCGTTGCCGACAGTATCAAAAGAGTAAAAAATGTTTTGCTGTTAGATGCCGGTGATGTGATGACTGGAAACCCTATTACTGAGTACAAATACAAAGGTGCATTAGGCGGTGCTCTTTTCGAAATGATGAACATGATAGGATACGAAGTTTGGTGCCCGGGTAATCATGATTTTGATATTTCACAGGACAACTTTGTTAAGTTAACTAAAATTGCAAAGTTCCCAACAGTATCGGCAAACTTGGTAAATAACGAGGGAAAGAATCATCTGAATAATTTACCTTACATCATCGTTGATAAAACCGGTATTAAAATCGGGATTATCGGAATTATGTCGCAGGACTTATACGGATTAGTCAATCAAAACAATTTGGTTGGCATTCGTGTTCTTTCGCCGATTGAGACGTTACAAAAATATATAAACGAAATTGATACCAAAACAGATTTGATTATTGCATTAACTCACCAGGGTGTGTACGACGATTCAGTTTTGGCAGTCAATGTTCGTGGATTAGATGTAATCATAGGCGCACATTCGCACACCCGCTTAACTAAACCAAAATTAATTAACGATGTAATAATTGCACAAGCCGGTGGTAACAACGAAAACTTAGGCGAATTGGAATTATTTATCGAAAACGATAAAGTAACAAGCTTCAACGGCAAGTTGATTCCACTTTGGTTCCGGGCAGATAGACCCAAGAATCAGCTTTCGAGTCTGGTCGATTCGATGCAGATTACGATAGAAAAAGATTACAGCGAAATTATTGGAATATTAAAATCGGACTGGAAACGGGGCGGCGGCGAAAGCGGCATCGGGAATTTCATCACAGATGCACAGCGGATTGCAGCAAAAACTGATATTGCATTTATGAATAATCACGGCATTAGAAGAGATTTACCCGCAGGGAAGATGAGCAAAAAAGATTTATTCGAGGTGCTTCCCTTTTATAATATTTTAACAACTTTCCAATTGAGCGGACAGCAAATAAAATCGATAGTGAAATATTACATCAAAGATAAATCGCCCATCCAATTTTCAGGCATCAAATGCCAATGGACAAAAAAAGAGGGCGATATCGAAATTCTAAAATTAGATATTCAAGGAAAACCAATAGAAGATGATCGAATCTACAGTGCTGCTGCCAGTGATTACTTTATAGGTGAAGCAAAACGCTACCTCGGATTAGAAATTAACAACGCAATTCAGTTGAACATGACTGTTTTTGATGAAGTTCGAAAAGTAGTGCTCAACACGAAAGAAATTGATTCCAAAATAGAAAATCGAATTGAAGAAATTAAGTAAAAATAAAAATACAATGATGAAAGGCAAAATATAATTATGGGAAAAAATAATTTTCCGATTGTGATAATTATTGGAAGACCCGCTGCAGGTAAATCGGAAGTAATAGATTATCTGAAACACAGCGATGCGAATGAACGATTGGATCGTTTACATATTGCTAACTTTGAAGAGTTGGATGATTTTGTTTATGTTTGGGAAACCTTTGAGGTTGATGATATTCTGACAAAGCATGGGAAGCCGAGAGTGTGGACTGATGAAAAATATTGGTTCAAAGAACACTTTATTTGGAATTTATATATTGAGCGGATTAACTTAGAATACCGTAAAAAATTAGCCCGTGATGCGAATTATCATGACAACATGACTACATTGATAGAATTTGCCCGCGGAGGCGAAAATGGAATTTATGAAGCATTAAGTTACTTAGATGAAAATATATTGAAGAACGCTGTGTTAGTTTATATTAAGGTTTCTTACGAGGAATCAGTTCGAAAAAACCAACGCCGAGCACGGAAGGGACTTGAACATTCGATTTTGCACCATTCGTTACCAGACGAGAAAATGGAATTTTATTACAAGGTGAACGACTGGGATAAGTTAGAAGCAAAGGACCCGGACTACATCGAAGTAAAAGGGGTCAAGGTTCCTTATGCAGTGTTTCAGAATGAACCCGAAAAAACTCTCGATCCAAAATTAATTGGAGCAGAGTTAGAACGAGCTACTTCGAAGTTGTGGAATATTAAGAACAAATAAAAAGAATTATTTTAAAAATAAAAACCGCTAAGACATTAACACCTTAGCGGTTTTCTTTTATAAATACTAGAAGAATATCGAATTATGAATTTTGCCCCGATTCTATCGGGGCGACTTCGCCATTCGAAATTCATTATTCATTATTATATCACATGCTCAGCTTTCAATTCAGCAGTCCGCCTCTTCTCGGCGATTGTTAAGAAAACCACTGCAACGAGTATAAAGCCTAACGATATCCAATCGGAGTTTTTCGGGAATTTACCTCCAAAAATGTAGTAGAAAACTAAAGTTGCACCAGTCCCTGCAATTAACGAAGTTAAGCGGTTTACTAAACCGGCGAAAGTGGCGGTTCGACCTTTGAACATAAATAAAAACACCGAAAAGAATGCAACGACACCGAACACAGTGCCTGCGATAATTTCCCATCCCCAAAGATAAGTTGGTTGCGTCAACGCTTCTTGGAAAAGTTTAACCTGATAAGATTCAGGATCGCTGATGTTAAACAATATAAATCCGACAATCAACACCGTGATCCCGGCTGAAATTTGCTCGATAGCAAAAAAGCCCTTGTTGTCCTGAGGTACTCCTTTGCCCCTCGTGTTTTTATAATAATTCATTATATAAAGCCGAATTGAATAAGCCACTAAATAGCTTCCTAAAATTATCATAGCTGGAGTATAGGTAATAAAATCAAAACTTGAATTCCCACGATCGTAAAATAAATGAACACTCACAGCCAATATTGCAAATAAAACTGCAATTTCTTCCTGAATGTAAACCTTCCTTTTCAAAATTTTCTGTTTAATCTGTATGGCATCTATTATTCGTGAAATTACAATTATACTGCCACGCATTATAACCATCGCCACCATAATTGATATTGGTAGTGTGAACATTAGGGTGGTGGTCGGTATTATTACTGCTGTCATTATTCCTGATGGTATTATGTATAAAAATTCAACCGGGTATTTCACACCTGCTGCTTGAATTGAATAATTAGATTTTAGTTTGTACCATCGAAATACTAACACAATCAATAGGCAAATTAAATTTCCACCCATCGTACTGTAAACTAAGAATTCCATATTCATTCTGACTTGCATTGCCTTAAATGTAGCAGGGTCAGTCATCTGTTGTACCAGGTAGTCGGTAAAATATTTAACAGTCGTGCCAAAGATTAAATAAAAGAAGAAATAACCCAGACAAAGCTGAATTAATCTTCCGGTACTGCCATCAGTTGTTTTCCACATAATAGTAAAAAGGAGTATTGTTAATAATTTTTGTTAATTATATTACATATTTGGCTAAAAAACAAATAATTTGTTGACTTCAGTTTACGTTTTTCTTGCTTTTTAGGCATTAACTTCGTAATTTCCTACACAATTAACAACACCTTAAAACAATATTAAAAGGAGATGTTATGGCAACGGAAGACAACAAAATGGCAAAAGGTTTTTTAATGGGCTTTTTAGCCGGTAGTGTTATCGGAGCAATAGTGGCTCTGCTTTACGCCCCAAAACCGGGTAAAGAACTCAGACAAGATATTAAACAAAAAGCTACCGATTTAAAACAGGATGCTGAAGAGTATCTGAAAATTGCAAAAGAAAAAGCATTATTTTTGATTAGAGAGGGAAAGAAGCAATCGGAAGCTATAATCACCGACGCAAAGAAAAAAGCTGAAGAGATTTTAGGCGACGCCGAAAAAATTGTGTCTCAAGTTCGTGAAAAAGCTACCGATGAAGGAAAGCGAATTAAAGATGCAGTGCACGCAGGAGTTGAAACATATAAAAAAGAACGTTCATAATAAAGAACACTCAAGGAGAAATTGATGTGGAAACCTTATTAACCTTTGTTCAAATAATTGCTCTTTTATGCGTATCAATATTATCTATTTATTTGATATTTGCGATAAAAAAAATCACTTCTTCCTTTTGCAATATCGAAAAGGATATCAACCAAATCACCTCAAAAGCCACTCCTGTATTTGAGAACTTATCTAAAACAGCCCAAAGGATAGATCAAGTTACAGAAAACATCGAGAAGCAGATTGACGGAGTAATCTATTCAATCAATTCTATTAAAAAAATTGCCGACGACGTTGTTGCCTTTGAACAAAGAATTCAAAGAAGAATAGAAGAACCGGTTCTTGATGCTGTTTCTTTCTTTGGCGCTATTGTAAAAGGAGTTCGGGCTTTTATCGAACGTTTAAAAAATTAAGCTGATAATCAATAAAAATAATTTAAATCATTTTATCCATAGGAGAATATAAAGCGTTATGAAGGAGTTTACCTCGGAACACATTCGAAATATTTCCTTAATCGGGCATGGACATTCCGGTAAGACCTCGTTTTCGGAAGCATTACTTTATACATCAGGTGCTACTAACCGAATTGGCAAAGTTGAAGATTCAAATACAATTTCAGATTTCCAACCTGATGAAATCGAACGAAAAATTTCAATCAGCACATCCATGCTGCATTGCGAATGGAAGAATAACAAAATAAATATTTTAGATACACCCGGTTATTCGGATTTTACCGGAGAAGTAAAATGTGCTCTTTCTGTAACTGATACAGCTTTAATGTTTTTGAAGGCAGCCGAAGGTGTTGAGGTAGGTTCTGAAATTGTATGGGAATATACAAAAGAATACAAGAACGCTGCTGTATTTTTAATTAATAAACTGGATAACGAGAATGCAGATTTCGAAAAAACTGTAAGCGCAGCAAAAGAAAGATTCGGTAACGATGTTATGCCTATCCAATTTCCCGTTCGGCAGGGGTTGGGCTTCGAAGAAATTGTTGATGTTCTTAGAATGAAAGTTCTAAAATATAATCGCGACGGAAAGGGAAAATATACTGAATCGGATATCCCTTCTGAATTGTTGACCAAAGCCCAAGAGTTGCGCACTCAATTAATCGAAAAAATTGCCGAATCGGATGAAACGCTTATAAATAATTTTTTCGAAAACGGTACATTAACTGAATCCGAAATCGTTACGGGTTTAAAGTCAGCTATTCGACTGCGGAAAATTTTCCCGATCTTGTGTTCAGCGGGTACGCATTTAATTGGAATCGCATCGTGCTTGGATTTTATCGTTGACTACTGCCCCAATCCTGTTGATATGGGTTCTAAAGTAGCTGTAGTATCAGGGACATCAAATACACAAGATTTAAAATGTGATTCGACTGGAACTCCAGTAATGTTTATTTTTAAAACTCTGGCTGAATCGCATTTAGGGGAGATGTCTTTTTTTAAGGTTTATTCGGGCTCAATATTTTCCGGACTCGATCTTATCAATCAAACAAATGGTAAATCTGAAAGGCTGAGTCAGATATATATTTTAAACGGTAGAGAACGGAAGGAAACTGGAAAATTATTCGCCGGCGATATTGGCACTGCGGTGAAACTTAAAGACACTCATACAAACAACACATTAAGCAGTAAATCGGCACTAATAACGATTCCTGCAATTATATTTCCTGAACCTGTAATAAGCATGGCGATAGTTTCGAAAGCGAAAGGTGATGAAGATAAAGTTGCAAACGGATTGCATACATTGCATGCTGAAGATTTAACTTTTATTGTTAAAGTTGATCCTGAATTGCGGCAAACAGTTGTAAGCGGACAAGGAGAGTTACATTTAACTATTATTGCACAAAGATTAAAAGCCCGTTTTGGTGTTGATGTTGACTTGGTTGAACCGAAACTTCCTTACCGTGAAACTATTAAAGGTGTATGTAAAGAAATGGAATACAAGCACAAAAAGCAAAGCGGTGGACGTGGACAATTTGGGCATGTATTTCTTAAAATTGAACCTAAACCAAGAGGCGAAGGTTTCGAATTTGTAGATGCAATCGTCGGCGGAGTAGTCCCAGGCCGTTTCATACCTGCTGTTGAAAAAGGTGTCGTAGAAGCAATGGTGGGAGGCGTAGTAGCCGGATGCAAAGTTATTGACGTAAAAGTTACTCTGTTCTACGGTTCGGCGCACTCGGTAGATTCTGATGAACATTCATTTAAAATTGCAGGACGGATGGGTTTCAAAAAAGGTTTTAAAGAAGCTAAACCAATTTTGTTAGAACCAATTTACGAAATTGAAGTAACTGTTCCCGAAGATTATATGGGCGACGTAATGGGCGATATTTCGAGCCGCAGAGGAAAAATTCTTGGTATGGAGGCTCTTTCACATAATCAAGTTATAAAAGCACTCGTACCGTTGAAGGAACTTTTCAGATATTCAACAACTCTCCGATCGATGACTCAAGGTCGTGGTATCCATAAACAAAAATTCTCGTTCTATGAAGAAGTGCCACGAGAAATTATGGATAAAATAATTGCTGATTACGAAAAGAGTAAAACTGAAGAAGAGGAATAATATTTTTTATGGAAAGGATGTATTCTCCGTGGCGTTCAAAATACATTGCATCGTTTTCAGAGCAATCGAGTGGAGAATGCATCCTCTGCAAAGCATTTCAGGAGAATGACGACGATAAAAATTTGATAGTTACACGCGGCATCCATTGTTATGTAATTATGAATTTGTATCCATACAACAGCGGTCATTTGATGGTTGTACCTTTCAGACACATCGGTAATTTGGATTCTTTCTCGAATGAAGAATCATTGGAAATTTTCGGCCTCTTAAAACGGATGACGGTTTCGCTAACCGAGATCATGAAACCTGATGGTTTTAATATCGGCTCTAATGTGGGCAGGAGCGCAGGGGCGGGTATCGATGATCATATCCATTTTCACATAGTTCCACGATGGAACGGTGATACGAATTTTATGCCCGTATTAGCAGATACAAAACTTATCTCAGAAGATATTAAGGAGACTTTATTTAGATTGCGAAAAGCAATAAAATAATTTGATTTGAATCAATGGACACCCATCAGATATTATCGAATTTATCTTTCGGAAAAGTAGATGCCGAGTCCGACGATAAATTATCGAACTGCTTTATCGGGACTGATTTATTCAAACAGACTTTACAGCCACGCCATACATTGCTATTGGGTGGTAAAGGCTCGGGTAAAAGCGCTTTTTTTCGTCTCCTCTCGCAAGACATTTACCGGTTGACTCCGCTGCTCCATAATTCTTTCACGGAAATATATAGCATACCAGCATACGGCTTGCACAGCGACGAGTATATAAGTTACTCTGAAATTCAAGAAATCAATCCCCAAACAATCGACGACTTTAAATATTTCTGGCAACTATATTTTGGTTTAAAAACTGCCGCTAATATCGCTACCTGCCCAAGAATGCGTTCACGAGTTAATTCAAGTAAGTCCGATTCTCTCAAATCTAATTACAACACAATCATAAGTCTCCTCTCTGAAATCGGTTTATATCGGCACGACGATTACATCGGTCGTGTGAATAGAAAAATAAAAGAATTACTTTTTCTGCATCAATCAAATTTATCAACCACTAAAACATACAAAGGCAAAACTGCTTTAAATATAATTTCCTTACTCGATTTGGTTGATAAAGTTCTGAAAGAAACAAATTGCCTCGCATGGATTTTAGCCGACCAAATAGATCTGTTATATTTAGATAATCTTGAACGGAGAGAAAAGGCAATAACTGCTCTAATTCAGTTATTAATCGAATATAGCAACAGATTTTCGAATATAAATCTTAAAGTATTTTTACGGACTGACATTTACAAAGAACTGCAAATTGTTAATAAATCACATCTCGTTTCACTTACGGTTGAATTGAAGTGGGCTGATAATTTGATAATAAAATTATTAGTCGCCCGCGCTGTCCATGATCGTGTAGTCAGGGCATACTGTGAAAAAATATTGAATGAAAATTTAGACGTTGCCAAAGTTATTTCAGCCAGTGATGAGCTAATGAAAAAAGTATTTCATTTGATATTTAATTTAAATATAAATGGTCAGACAAGTAATACAATTCCAAGTCATAAATGGATAATGAAACGTATGATAGATGGTTTAGGCATGCTGTATCCGCGAGAATTTATTCACTTAGGCAATCAAGCGGTCATAAAACAAAGAGAAATTAATAAATCACTTTCATCTCACACTGACGATGGAGTATCTGAACAAAATTCTCAGAATATGTTGAGTGTCGAAGCAATCAAAGAAGCTTTTTTAGAAGTTTCTAAATATAGATGCGATACTTTTTTATACTCTGAATTTCCACACCTAAAAAACCATTTCGATCAATTCAAAGGACTTACTAAAACCTTCATAAGCAGGGAAGAACTCTACGCCATGTTTAACGGCTTAACACCTTCAGGAGCTAACGCAGTTCGTGCGATTTATGAAACAGGTTTGCTTCAGCCTATCGGCAATAAAAATGTAGATGCGTGTTTGAAGTTTACTATTCCCCCTTTATACAAAAGCGGTTTGGGTATCGTCTCAAGAAAGAAAAAAACCGTTAGTATTTCTTGACTAATCTTTTTATATTAAGTCAAAATTTAGAAACCTTTTCGGAATTATGAAATATAAAATTGCATTATTGTTTTTATTCGCTGTTGCTCTTTTTATTGTAATATATTTGATATTTATTATGGAGAATAAAGCAGATCTCTTATTAATCAATGGTAAAATTTATACACTCGACAACTCCCAACCGATTGCCGAAGCGTTGGCAATTAAAGAAGGGTACATAATTGCTGTTGGCAACTCAAGCGAATTAAAAGACCGGTATAATGCTGAAAAAATAATCGATTTAAAAGGAAGTGTAGTTATTCCTGGACTTATTGATGCACACGCACACATGTTTGGTTTTGGACAGATGCTTAATTCGTTGATGCTTGCCGGAATAACATCGGCAAACGAGATTGCCGAGAAGGTAAAAGAAAAATCGAAAACAATTCCTGCAGGTGAGTGGATTTACGGCAGAGGGTGGGACCAAACTCTTTGGAGCGATAAAAAATTCCCGACTAAAAATTTATTAGATAAAGCCGCTCCCTCTAACCCTGTAATTTTAGGGCGTATCGATGGACATGCAATTTGGGTGAATTCAAAAACGCTTGAAATGGCAGGGATAACATCGGCAACAATTGATCCTCCCGGTGGAAAAATAATTCGTGATAATTCCGGCAATCCCACAGGTGTGTTTATAGACAAGGCAACCGAGTTAGTTGAAAAAATTGTTCCTCCCCCGGCCGATGCTGAGGTTGAACATTGTATTTTACTCGCTGCTGATGAATGTATAAAAGCAGGTTTAACCGAAGTGCACGATATGGGTTTAAACTCGCAAACGATTCGAGTGTACAAAAAATTAGCGGACGAGCAGAAACTCTCTATCCGAATTTACGGTGCAGTAGATGCACCAAGCCAAACCTGGAACGAATTCAGTGAACGAGGTCCATTGCTGAATTATGGCAACGGTATGTTAACAATCCGCGCTGTGAAGATGTATGCCGATGGAGCTCTCGGTTCACGGGGCGCTGCTCTTGTCGAAAATTATTCTGACGATCCGGGAAACCGTGGACTTACTTTACTCGATGATTCTACAATGGAAGCAGTAACTCGTCAAGCCATCAAAAAGAATTTTCAGGTTTGCACTCATGCTATCGGCGACCGTGCCAATCATGTTGTGTTGAACATGTACGAAAAAATACTTGGAACTGAGAATAAAAAAGATTATCGTTTTAGAATTGAACACGCACAGGTTCTATTACCGGAAGATATTTCTCGATTTAAAAAATTAAATGTATTGCCAAGTATGCAGCCAATTCACTCAACATCGGATATGGATTGGGCAGAGGCAAGGTTAGGCACCGATCGAGTTAAAGGAGCTTATGCTTGGAAATCTCTGATAAATTCCGGCTCAATCATTCCGGCTGGTTCAGATTTCCCAAACGACATTATGCAACCTCTCTGGGGATTTTATGCTGCGGTAACCCGAATGGATCAAGATGGAAAACCCGAAGGAGGATGGCATACCGAAGAATGTATGTCGCGGGAAGAAGCATTGAAGTCATATACAACTTGGGCTGCGTATGCCGCGTTTAAAGAAAAGGAGAAAGGTACAATCGAAGCGGGTAAGTATGCCGATTTAACAATTCTCTCTCAAGACATTATGACTATACCCGCGAACAAAATTTTAAATACGGAAATTATTATGACTTTAATAGGTGGAAAAATAGTATATGAGTTATCCTTTTGATAAAATAGAAAAGAAGTGGCAGCAATATTGGGATGAAAATAACACTTTCAAAGTTGTAGAGGATTCCGTTAAACCAAAATATTATATTCTCGATATGTTCCCGTATCCATCCGGAGCCGGTTTACACGTTGGGCATCCCGAAGGTTATACTGCAACGGATATCATTTCGCGTTACAAACGGATGAACGGTTTTAATGTACTCCATCCGATGGGCTGGGATGCTTTCGGATTACCGGCGGAAAGATACGCAATGCAAACCGGTATCCATCCGAGTATCACTACACAACAGAATATTTCTACATTCAAACGACAGATTAAAATGTTGGGTTTATCCTACGATTGGTCGCGTGAGGTTAATACCACGGATCCAAAATATTACAAGTGGACGCAATGGATATTTTTGAAAATATATAATTCGTGGTTTGATAAGAAAGCCTGCAAAGCACGCCCGATTTCTGAACTTCCGATACCCGACGGACTGAACGAAAAAGAGAAGTACGACTTTATTTCAAAACACCGACTCGCTTACCTTGCTGAAATGCCGGTGAATTGGTGCGGCGAATTAGGAACTGTGTTAGCTAATGAGGAAGTTGACGAGTGGGTCGAAAAAGGATACAAAGTCGAACGTAAAATGATGCGTCAGTGGATGTTGCGTATTACCGCTTACGCCGATCGTCTCGAAAACGACTTGGATGAACTTGATTGGCCTCAAAGTATTAAAGAGATGCAGCGTAACTGGATAGGAAAATCGGAAGGGGCTGAAATCGAATTTAAAATCACGGATACGCAGGAAACGATTCGTGTTTTTACAACTCGTCCCGACACACTCTTCGGCTCTACATATATCGTGTTAGCTCCCGAACATAAATTAGTAGAAAAAGTTACAACGGCCGAATATTTCGAGGATGTTGAAGAATACCGTAATCAAGCAGCATTAAAAAGTGAAATTGAACGGACAGCGTTAGAAAAAAATAAAACCGGAGTATTTACAGGTGGTTATGCCCTCAACCCGGCTACAAAAAAAGAAATTCCTATCTGGATTGCCGATTATGTTTTGATTTCCTACGGAACGGGTGCCATAATGGCTGTGCCCGGTCACGACCAGCGCGACCACGATTTTGCTAAAACTTATCACCTGCCAATTGTGGAAGTTGTTTCAGGAGGTGATTATAAAAAAGCAGCATACGAGGGGGAAGGAATAGCGATAAATTCTTCGAACGATGAAATTTCGATTGATAATCTTCCTACCAAGCAGTCGAAAGATAAAATTATTCAGTGGTTAGAAGAAAAGAAAATTGGGAAGCGTAAAATAAATTACAAATTGCGCGATTGGTTATTTTCACGTCAGCGATATTGGGGCGAACCCTTCCCGTTAGTTTATGATGATGACGGAACGGCGATAGCGCTTTCAGAAACCGAGTTGCCGATTTTGTTACCGGATGTCGAGTCGTACAAACCGAGTGGTACCGGTGAATCGCCGTTGGCAACAATCGAAAAATGGTTAAACTATACTGATCCAAAAACCGGTAAAAAATATCGCCGAGAAACTCACACAATGCCTCAATGGGCTGGTTCTTGTTGGTACTACCTCCGCTATTTAGATACGCAGAATAATAATGAACTTTGTTCTTCAGAAAAACAAAAATATTGGATGCCTGTTGATTTATATGTAGGTGGCGCCGAGCATGCTGTTCTTCATTTGCTATACTCACGATTCTGGCACAAAACACTTTTCGATTTGGGTTATGTCTCAACAAAGGAACCATTCCAACGACTTGTGAATCAGGGACTGATTTTAGGCGAAGACGGTCAAAAAATGTCGAAATCAATGGGAAATGTTGTTAACCCTGATGATGTTGTAATTGAATATGGTGCCGATGCTCTACGGTTATTTGAAATGTTTATGGGTCCACTCGAAGATACTAAACCATGGTCAACAAAAGGTGTTGAGGGTGTTTTCCGTTTTTTGAATCGTGTTTGGAGGATGTTCGTTGATGAAGATGGGAAAATAAACTCATCGATTCAAGATGTTCCATTGACTGTTGACCAAGAACGAATTTTGCATCAGACAATTAAGAAGGTAACCTCGGATATTGAGACGATGAATTTTAATACAGCAATTTCGCAGATGATGATTTTTGTGAACGAATTTTTAAATTTAGAAGTAAAACCAATCGCTGCACTGAAGCCGTTCGTCTTGTTGCTGTCGCCATTTGCTCCACATATTGCAGAAGAAATTTGGGAAAAACTTGGGTCAAAAAAATCATTGGCGTACGAGGCTTGGTCCAAATTCGATGACTCTAAAACTCGTGTGGATACAATTGAAATGGTTGTTCAAGTCAGCGGAAAAATAAGAGCAAAACTGCCACTTTCTCGCGACTCAGTCGAAGAAGAAGTAAAAAAATTAGCTTTCGAGAATGAATCGGTTAAAAAGCATCTTGAAGGTAAAACCATCGTCAAAACAATTTTCGTAAAGAATAAACTGTTTAATATTGTAGTAAAATAGATGAAACCCGATGCTTCGTTAATAATATCGGTTTATAATAAAATACGTGAATTCGAATTAGTTTTGGCAGGTATAAACCGACAAACTTATAAACGGTTTGAAATAATAATTGCCGACGACGGATCAGGGATTGAGATGAAGCAATTTATTGAAAATTACAGAAAAGATTTTCGTTATGAGCTTAAACATATTTGGCAGGAGGATTCAGGATTCCGCAAAAATAAAATATTAAACGAAGCAATTAAGTCATCGACTTCCGATTATTTAATATTCATTGATGGCGATTGTATCCCTCATAAAAAATTTATTGAATCGCATATCGAAGAAAAAGAGCATAACTCAGTTCTTTGCGGAAGTCGCGTTATGCTTAGTAAAAGATTTACAGACATCCTATCATTAAATGATGTTCAAAATGGTAAAGTAGAAAAATATAGTTTACGATTATTGTTGGATGCATTAAAGGGCAGAGCATCGCGTTTGGAAGATGGAATCCGAAATAGATTATTACTGAATATTCATCGCAAGAAACAGGCAAGGATTTTGGGTTCTAATTTTTCAATTGAGAAATCGTTGATAGAAGAAATTAATGGTTTCGATGAGAGATATGAAGGACCTGGATTAGGGGAGGATAGTGATGTTGAATTTAGATTGAGTTTGCTTGGAGTTAAATTTAAATCTGTTCGGAATTATGCTATCTTATATCACTTATATCATCAAAAAACGATGGAATTAACGGATAATTGGAAGATTTATAACGATACAAAACAGAGAAATTCCCCTGTATGTTTAAACGGTTTAGAAAATAAATGCTAAAGCAAGAATCAATTATATCGATAGATAAAATAATTTGGTGGGGGATATTATTATTTCTTGCTTCATTAATACTGTCAATAGCAGTAGTACAAATTGTTTCTTTGCTACTGATTGTTTTATGGTTAATCAAACTTTTTAAAAATAAAAATTATAAAATCGAAACTACCCCGCTGGATATTCCGGTTTTACTCTTCATCGCTTCGAGGTTATCAGGGATTCTATTTTCGATAAATCACGAAGTGAGTACACCGGCTATATGGACAGAAATAATTTTTTATTTCTTATTCTTTTTCTTCACAAACAACATCAATATACAAGATGATTTTAGAAATAACGTAATGATAAAAGTGTTTGTAGTTGCTGGAATTGCAGCTTCAATTATCGGAATAGCAAAATACGGTTTTGGTTTTGAGAGCCGTGCTTCGTCAACAACGTCAGGTTATTATACTTTCGGGATGTATGTTACGGTACTGATCGGAGTAATTTTAGCTCTAAACCAACAGAAGGAGATATTCCCGAAGAGATGGTTTTTCATCATTGCCATTACATTAACAATGATTGCTCTGATGTTTACTTTTAACCGGATACATTGGCTTGCGACAGCGGTTCTTATTTTGGTGTATGGTATTTTCAAAAATCGACGTGTATTAATAGCGGCTGTTACTGCGGCTGGATTAATGCTGATAATATTTCCAAGCGTTTTGCAGCGAGCCTCCACACTTCTGAATCCATTATCGCACACAAGTGAACGAGCAACACTCTGGCAAGGAGCTATTAAAATTTGGGATGAGAAGATTATCTTTGGTTTCGGGCTTGATACTTTTACTTTAATATTTCCATTTAAAAATGACTTAATTGATAAAGGAATCAGTAACTGGCACAACGATTTTTTGCAAATGTATATGGAGTGCGGAGTTGTAGGTTTAATAATATTTATTTACCTTGCAGTTGTTATATTTTCTTCGATTATAAAAATTCTAAATACAAAACATATCAATAGTAATCTGAAAAATATCACATGGGGAATATTATTGGCAATGGTTGGTTTTTATGTGTCGACTATAGCTGGCGGTTTTTTATCGAACCCTATTATCTCGTTGCTGTTTATTTATTTACTTTCTATATTGGCATTGATCAGCAAGTATAGGTTATCGAATGGATAATAAATCAAAAATATCTGTGTGTGTAATATCGTTCAACGAGGAAAGAAATATCGAAGAATGCTTAAAATCCGTTGCATGGGCTGATGAAATTATTATGGTCGATTCGTTTAGCACAGATAGAACTATTGAAATAGCAAAACAATACACATCCAAAATATTTTTGCAAGAGTGGAAAGGCTACTCAGAAGCAAAAATTTATGCAGTACAGAATACCTCGTACGATTGGATATTATCAATAGATGCGGATGAGCGGGTTACACCGGAACTTAAAAATGAAATCATAGCGGTAATAAATGATAGGAGCAAGCGTTACACAGGATATAAAGTTGCCCGGCGAGCTTATTTTTTGGGCAAATGGATAAAACATTGTGGCTGGTATCCGGGATATGTAGTGCGGCTTTTCCGGAAAGATTCCGGAACTTTCAGCAAATCACGCGTTCACGAAAGATTTGAACTTGTCGGTGAAACCGGAACTTTAAAGCACGACCTGCTTCATTTTACCGACGATAATCTGTTACATTATTTTAACAAGTTTAATAAATATACCTCGCTTGCTGCCGACGATTTAGAAGAAAAAGGAACAGACTTTCGAGTGTGGCACTTATTTATTAAACCTATTTATACTTTCTTCAAAATGTTTATTTTAAAACGGGGCTTCTTAGATGGCTTGCACGGTTTCATACTCTCCGTCCTCTCGTCAGCTTACGTTTTTACGAAATATGCAAAATTGTGGGAAATCAAATTATCGAAAACTAATAAAAAGGAATTATTATGAGCCAACCTGAAAAAAACGAAATATTGCTAACACACGTAATCCTAATGTTTCAAACAGCAGCCCTTCAACAGATGGGAAAATTGAAAAACCCGATAACTGATAAAGTAGAAAAAAATCTCGAAATGGCACAGACTTCGATTGATATTTTAGATATGTTATTCCAAAAAATGAAAAATAATCTTTCAGAAAATGAGAACCGGATGTTTGTTGAAGTGCTCAAAGAATTAAAATTAAATTACGTGGACGAAGTCGCTAAAGAACCAAAAGTAAACTGATACATAAAGGATCAACAATGAAATTTGGAATTATCGGTAATATTCATAAACCAACTTTACCCGAAGTTGTTATCGATTTGATTTCATATTTTCGTGAAAAGAAAATCGATTTTGTTGTGAGTGATGATGTAGTTGCATTACTTGGTAAGCTCAAACGTTACAATCTTAAAGAAAGTAATGTTGCATCATCCAAATCGCTACCGGCTAATTGCGATGTTTTGATTGCATTTGGTGGTGACGGAACTATGCTCGCTGCGGCGCGGATTGTCGGCAAACATCAAACTCCGATTCTCGGAATTAATTTAGGAAAACTTGGTTTCCTTGCCGATGTTACAATAACCGAAATGAAAAAAAGTATACAATCGATTATCGATCATAATTATCTGATCGAAAACCGTATAGTATTAGAAGCATCTTCAAATGTAAAGAAGAAAAAATATTATGGGTTGAATGATATTGTGATTGATAGAGGAAATTATAAGCGGGTTATCGAGCTGGAAACTTATGTGAATAGACAATTTTTAGTTCGATACTCTGCCGATGGATTGATAATCACAACGCCAACCGGTTCCACAGCTTACTCGCTTGCAGCAGGAGGTCCGGTTGTAACTCCCGGCACTGATGTTTTCGTAATTACTCCCATCGCTGCACATACATTGACCGCGCGACCAGTCGTTGTGCCGGATAATAGTATTATAAAAGTAATCGTAAAAACCGATGTTCCAATACATCTTTCAGCTGATGGGCAGGAGGAAGCATTTTTCAAAACCCCCGTCGAGTTTATCATTCGCAGAGCCAGTTATCAGGTAAAGTTGATAAAGAGGAAAGAGCATTCGTATTTCGAACTACTGCGTACAAAATTACTTTGGGGAAGAGATATTAGAACAGGTAAATAAAAATGCCGAAAACCCATTTAAAATATGTTTGCCAATCGTGTGGTTACGAATCGCCCCGTTGGCTTGGCAAATGCCCGAATTGCGAGGAATGGAACACTTTTGTTGAAGAGATTTTCAAGACCTCAAGGGGTATAAAAAGTTCAAAGAAAGAAAAATTTGATGTTATACCCCTTTCCGGTGTGAAAACTGCAGAAGAACCCCGAATTATAACGACGATGAATGAGTTCAACAGGGTGTTGGGTGGCGGTATTGTGCACGGGTCGGTAACTTTAATTGGTGGCGATCCCGGTATCGGAAAATCTACACTGATGCTGCAGATTGCTGATAGTATCGGCGATAAAATTATTCTTTATGTAACAGGTGAAGAATCGTTGCAACAGTTAAAACTTCGATCTGAACGTCTCAAAGTACAATCTGCTGATTCTATTTTCCCAATGGCTGAAACCGACCTCGAAAAAGTTGTGAATGTTGTAGCACACCAAAAACCTGATGTTCTCATTGTTGATTCGATTCAAACAATGTATCGAAGCGAGTTGGAAAGTTCTCCCGGAAGTGTTGGTCAAGTTCGTGAATGCACGGCAATGTTACAGCGTATGGCGAAGGGAAGTAATATCCCAATATTTTTAATCGGGCACGTTACGAAAGAAGGAATCATTGCCGGACCAAAAGTAATAGAACACATGGTGGATACTGTTCTGCAATTCGAAGGGGAGCGACATCACGCTTATCGAATACTAAGGTGTATTAAAAACCGGTTTGGTTCAACAAATGAAATAGGAATTTTTGAAATGCACGATACCGGATTATGCGAAGTAAAAAATCCATCGGAAGTATTTTTATCGGAAAGGATATTTGGTGCATCCGGCTCAACCGTTGTCGCAAGTATTGAAGGAACACGTCCTTTGTTGATCGAAGTGCAAGCTCTTGTTTCGCCAACGAATTATGGAATGCCTCAGCGCAATACAACAGGTATTGATTACCGGAGATTGGGATTGCTATTAGCCGTGCTCGAAAAACGGGTGGGTGTTCAACTTTCAAATCATGATGTTTTTGTGAATATCGCAGGCGGTTTACGAACAGATGAACCTGCGGTCGATCTTGGTATCGCTGCTTCGATTGTTTCGAGTTTACGTGATATACCAGTTGATTCAAAAACGATAGCCGTCGGAGAAGTCGGATTAGGTGGCGAGATACGAACTGTCAGCCAACCCGAACGAAGAATCCAGGAAGCTGATAAATTAGGATTCAACAAAATTATCATTCCCAAAAATAATATGAAAAATTTTTATAAAAATTCTAACCTCGAGATCATCGGTGTAGAGACGATCAACGATGCATTGGAAAAATTGCTTTAAATTTATGAAATCGTTAGTTGTTGCAAGTAATAACGAAGGAAAGTTGCGGGAGATTAAAGAGATATTATCTGATCTTAATCTTGATTTGAAAAGTTTAAAAGATTATCCGGAGATTCCTGAAATTATAGAAGATGGGAAGACATTTGAAGAAAATGCACTCAAAAAAGCACGCGAAGTTTTTAATATTTTGCAAGTGCCGGTTTTGAGCGACGATTCCGGATTGGAAGTTCATGCACTAAATATGCAACCGGGAGTTTACTCAGCACGTTTTGCCGGTGAACCGAAGGACCATCAGAAGAATAATCAAAAACTTTTGAAGTTTTTGGAAAATTATCATGATGATGAAAAGAAAGCTCGTTTCCGTTGTGTTGTTGTATTTAAAACTTTTGAAACCGAACACATTGTCGAAGGATTTTGCACAGGGAGAATAATTAATGAATTACGAGGCAGTGGAGGTTTTGGGTATGACCCGCTTTTTATACCTGATGGTTATCAGCAAACTTTTGCTGAATTAACACAAGAGGTTAAGAATTCAATAAGCCACAGGGGGCGTGCATTCAGTCTAATAAAACCAATTATCAAAAATTATACTTGATAATGTAAGTCGAGATTGTTATCTTATACCATATTTTTAACGAATTATGATATGGTAACTTTTGATATTTAAAAAAAATAAAACGAAAGTCGAGTGGGAAATCAATTTTTTACACCCAATTTGGCGTGTATTTCCCAATCATCAAAATTGCATTATCACTGAAGTCAGGAACGTTACCGACAAGGTGGTTTCTTATCATTGTGTTAATGCTGTAACCGGACTATCCAAATGGGATAATATTCAGCTATCCCAAACTTGGTGGATTGGTATCGAGGGGATTTTCGGTGATGTTGTAATTTTACATGAGTATGAGAGACCCGATTTACCAGCTCACAAAAAAATTATAGCGGTTGATATCAATACCGGCAAAACATTATGGAGCAACGACGAATTGATTTTTATATCATCCGGAAACAATTATTTAATTGCATCAAGAAACAGTTTTGCTGCTACACAAAAATTAAAACTTAACCTCTTAACCGGCGATACCCTCTGTGAGTTAAACGAAGATGAATTCATAAGTACATCAAAAGAATTGAAAAATAATGAGCGGCTCTATTATCAAACACCATTTGAATTTTCGATAAATGAGTTACAAAACAAAACTGTTCATAGATTTATAAAAAAACAAAATAAAAAAGATGATATCGCAGATCCGGTAGAAGTATTCACAGATGTTGAGAATGATGTAAATGTTATAGGATATAGCAGGAAAGTACTGACTGAGGCCTCAACACCAATGTATGATGAGTTCATTTATGTTTTAAGTAATAAACATACAATTCTTTATAAAGATAAAATAGTATCATCGGTGAATATGCCGGTTATTCCAAAATATTTTGTAAAAATAAATTTTCTGTATCACATAAAAGACAAAACCATATTAAAAGTGGTAAAGTTATATGAAAGTAATATCTGAACATATCGAAATACCAACAAAAGGGAATACTGATATTATTAACATTTCAGAAAAGATAAATTCAGTCGTTAATAAATCCGGTATCAAGAATGGGATAGTGAATTTATTCGTTGTTGGTTCAACTGCCGGTTTAAGCACAATGGAATATGAGCCCGGTTTACTAAAAGATTTACCTGAAACTTTCGAAAAAATAGCCTCAGCGAAACACCGATACCATCACGACGATACCTGGCAGGACGGAAATGGGTACGCTCACGTACGATCTACTCTACTCGGAACTTCGTTGACAATTCCGATAGAAGATGGGGCGACTCAGCTAGGAGTATGGCAGCAAGTAGTTTTAATCGACTTCGACAATCGTCCCCGCCAACGTAAAATAATTTGCAAAATATTAGGAGTATAAATTATTAATGTTAAATAGAATACATATCAAACAAATTGACGCATTCACAACAACTCCTTTTCAGGGAAACCCGGCAGCCGTAGTAAACGATGCTAGTAAACTTGATTCAAGGCAAATGCAAAGTATAGCACGCGAAATGAATCTATCGGAGACAGCTTTCGTTTTACCTCCGACTGTTCAGGGAGCCGATTTACAGCTGCGCTGGTTTACTCCTCTCATTGAAGTACCACTTTGCGGACATGCAACAATTGCGGCTTTTCATTCGCTCGCGGAAGATGGTTTGTACGGGATGGAAAAGCACGGAACTTATAATTTCCAGGTTGAAACAAAATCAGGAATTCTTCCCGTCGAAGTTATTAAATCAGAAGAAAAAATTGGTATAAATTTGGGTTTAATCGTTCCAACTAAATTCGAGCGCTATCAAGCCCAAAAATTAGATATTATTAGAATCTTAAACCTTAATATTAGTGATGTAGATCCTAAAATATTAATTCTCCGATCCGAGTATCTTATCGTACCGATAAGAAGGTTGCATGTATTATATAGCATTAAGCCAAATTATTTTGCCGTAACTAATTTCTTAAATCAACGGAATTTGCAGGGAATCTGTGTATTTACGCAAGAAACGATTGACCGGGAATCGTTGGTACATTTACGGTTTTTTGCTCCAAACGAAGGAATACAGGAAGACCCGGTAACCGGTTCGGCACACGGACCATTAGCAGTTTTTCTTTTTGAAAATAATTTGTTGGCACCCGTTAATGGTGTGGCTACCTATATAGCTGAGCAGGGAGATGTGCTCGGCAGAAAAGGGAGAATAAATGTTACTTTGTCAGTAGAAAATAATAAAGTCCAATCGATAAAAATCGGTGGTTATGCGGTAACTGTCTTCGAGACCGATATACTTATTCCAAATAAACAATAGAAATAATATATGACTACACAAAATATTGTATTCATTTTTGTTTTAATAATTTCGATTTCTTTTTTCATTTATAATGTGAGACGATTAATCTCGTATTTAAAATTAGGGCGTGCAGAGAATAGAATTGACAAACCGTTCCAACGACTCAAGCGAGTATTAGTAGTTGCTTTTGGTCAAACCAAACTACTCCGAGAACCATTAGCGGGCTTAATGCACTTTTTTATTTTCTGGGGTTTTGTAGTTTTGTTCAGCGCAATTATCGAATCTATTGGCGAGGGGCTTTATTCCGAATTTTCGTTCGCTTTTTTAGGTTCGCTTCATTCTCCACTAATTTTCCTGCAGGAATTATTTGCTCTTTTGGTCGTTGTATCCATCTTATATGCTTTCTTTCGCCGAATTGTTTTGAGACCAAAACGTTTCGAAAATCATTCATCCGCAGAGGCTTACTTCATTTTAACAATGATTCTGTTTATTATGCTTTCGATGTACGGCCAAAGTGCAACAAAAATGTTGATGCACCAATCAGTTTCATCTGCTAATATTGTTTCAGCTAACTTAGTGCCTCTCTTTTCTTCATTTGGAATCGAAACGCTGACAATATTTTATCATATCTTTTGGTGGATACACGTCGGTTTGGTTCTTTTATTTCTAAATTATCTTCCTTATTCCAAGCATTTACATGTGTTGACCTCGATACCGAACGTTTATTTTTCTAAGTTGACACCAAAGGGAACACTTAAAACAATAAATTTAAGCGACGAAACATTAACAAAATTCGGTGCTTCAGATGTTGAAGATTTTACCTGGAAACAACTTTTAGATAGTTACACTTGTACTGAATGCGGCAGATGTGTTGCGGTATGTCCTGCTAACATAACAGGGAAGCCGTTATCGCCACGTAAAATATTCGAAGATATGCGCCACCGTATTTATGAAAAAGGTGCTGCACTTCCTAAAAACATTAGATCAGAAAATTCAGATGAATCACAACCTGCACAGAAACATGTACTAAAAAATAAATTAGTGGATGATTATATTACAGAAGATGAATTATGGGCTTGCACAACCTGTATGGCTTGTATGGAAGAATGTCCCGTGATGATCGAGCATGTCGATTCGATTATTGAAATGAGGCGATATTTGGTGTTGAACGAGTCGCGTTTTCCAAAAGAATTGCAAGTTACTTTTCAAAATCTCGAACGATATTATACTCCATGGGCATTCAGTTCTGCCTCAAGGGCTGACTGGGCTGAAGGTTTGGATGTTCCTGTGATTTCGCAAACTCAGGATGCTGAAATATTGTTCTGGGTGGGTTGTGCTGGTGCATTCGATGATCGGGCTAAAAAAGTTACACGAGCAATTGTGAAAATATTGCAGAAAGCCGATGTGAAATTTGCAATCTTAGGCAACGAGGAAAAATGTACCGGCGACTCAGCACGCAGAGCAGGCAACGAGTATCTTGCCCAAATGCTCATCAACGATAATGTAACTACGCTGAATAAATACAACATCCGGAAAATTGTAACCTCCTGTCCACACTGTCTTAATGCACTTAAGAACGAGTATCCTCAGTTTGGCGGTAACTACGAAGTTATCCACCACACCGATTTTATTTTAAATCTGATAAAAAATAAGAAAATTCGCGTGTCGATAAATGTTTCCCAGAAAATTACCTACCACGATTCGTGTTATTTAGGCAGGTATAATGATGTGTACGATTCACCCCGAGAAGTTATAGAAAATATAACGGGGGAAAAATGTTTGGAAATGAAAAGGTCGAAAGACAAAGGATTCTGCTGCGGAGCCGGAGGATCAAGAATGTTCATGGAAGAAAATATCGGGAAACGCATGAACCTCGAACGGACTGAAGAAGCACTCGCACTCAACCCGGATGTTATTGGCACAGCTTGTCCTTTCTGCTTAACTATGCTCACCGACGGCGTGAAAGACAAGGAAGCCGCAGATAAAGTAGCTGTAAAAGATATTGCAGAATTAGTAGCTGAAGCAATTGATCAGTAATTCTTTTTGAAGCTTAGAATGAAGATCTACGAGATTAAAAATATTTCGACAATAATCGCCTTATTTGCGGTTGTGCTTGCTTTAATATTTTCACTCATAATTTTTCCGATAATTCAGCAACCGCTGAATTTAAATATCGACCCTGATAAAAACGGAGACTTGAGTAAAAATATATTTGCTGGTAACGGTTATATATATTCCGATGTCGATAAGCCAACTGTTGATAGGGGACCAGTTTATCCATATATGATCGCTTTACTATTTACTGTCACCGGAACAACAGATTATAGAGTTGTTCAAATATTCCAAGCGATCCTTTTTGCGGCAACAGGTCTGCTTGTATTTTTTATCGTCAAGTATGTCTCGAGTAGTAGGACGGCAGTCTATGCCCAAATATTTTATACGTTACATCCTATGTTCATCTGGTATACATCGCGTGTATGGATTGAGACAACTCATACTTTTCTTATTACACTTACAGCTTATATTTTAATAAGAGTATATCATAAGTTAAGTTTACCTGGAACAATTATTTTAGGTATTATTTTAGGGTTGACTATTTTAACAAAATCTATATTAATAGTTTTTCCCATCTTACTATTGTTTTTATTTTATTTCAAATGGAGGAAGAGGGGTATTATTTTCGGATTAGTTACATTAATAACAGCATATTTAATAATTCTTCCATGGACATACAGGAATTATATTGTATCTAATGAAATTGTTCCTGTGCACACATCATTAGGATTGAATTTAATTCAAGGCGATGCCCTGGCAAATAATTGGTTGAAAGACCCTTTATCAAATATGTCCTCATGGTACATTGGAGATGTGAAAATGACTCATATTCTAAAGGGTACTAGCGCTTCTCCCCAAGATGCAGTTGGTGATAAAATACTCGTTGTAAATTTTATTGATGAAAATTTAAAGAAGCCTCATTATTTGTTATGGCGGACTTTAATTAATTCAATTACTTTTTGGTATTTAAGCGAATCTCCCGTTAAATCAATTTTTCTGGCTCTCATTCAATTCCCTTTATTGATTCTATTTATTTTCGGTTTAAAGCGAATATGGAAGGAATTATCCACTGTTATTCCTCTTATCTGGATGATATTGTATTTTTCTGTAGTACATTCGTTTATCATAGGATGGGCAAGATATTCGGTCCCGATTGTACCTTTAATATTATCGGTTGTAGTAATTTATTTCTTTGATTATACAAAAATATTCAGGAGCAAATCAGTTATTTAGTAATATACAGTTTCGAGAGGTAGGTTTTTAATTCATCAAAGCTACAAAAGAATTTTGTGGTGCAGCCCAAAATCCAACCTGGGATATCTGATAATTGAAAAGAGGTAACTAAATAAACAGGTTTCCCAAAGAATTTAGCCATCGTTAATTCGCCCTTTGTTCCCGCCCCTTTTGCTGCTCCGTTATCCCAATAGCATATTAAATAATCTGTGTTCTTGGCAATTTCATCGCTGTCTATCTCAACTAATTTTGTAGCTATCGTTTTGTATAGGTCGATATCATGTATTTTTAAATCCCGGAAATTTACTGAAGGATAGTGCGTATCGAAAAATATATTACTTTCATGATTAGGATTAAAGCATTTATGTTTGAGGTTTTGTTCAATCCAGGTTTGGAGTTCCTGCCTCCACTGAAATCCTTCGCCGTCGGCGTATTCCATACCGCCCGATAAATATACTTTCATAGATTATCCAATTATATAAAGGTTGAATGTTGGTAAGAATAGTAAATAGAGCAGCCACATTACAAAACCAATGCTTATTGGTACTGTAAAATTATCGTCGATAACTGTGGAAGCTGCTTCAAAAAAAGCTGCAACTACTACTGCAAATGCTGCTATTAAATATTCAGCATAAAAATAATCGACTTTTGGTGTTAACAGGATTACAAGGAAACCGCCGCCTATAAAAGCCAGGCTTCCTTCAAGGCTTTTCTTAAAAAACTTTCGCTTCCCGAATCGCCTTCCTATTAAGGCGGCTAAAGAATCAGAAATTATTAAAACCGCGAAGGCAGTAACGGTAATAATTTTCGGGAAAATAATTACACAAATTACAGCAGAAATTAAAATATTCGAAGCGCCATTGAGTCGTTTTCGTTTGTTATCTATTTCGTAATTGCGGAGGAGCCAACCGAAATACTTATAAAACAGTTTTGCAGCCGGCTGATAATAATATCTCGCTAAATCGAATACCACAAACAATGCTGTAATTGGAATCAATATGCTCAGCGTTGTTATTTTATCTATGAAAAAATAAACAACAGGGATTGAAAGAGAACAGAAATGAATGCTTTTCCTTATAAATTCTATTTTATAATTCTTTTCAATATTTTGAATATTATCGAACATCTACTTTTTATCGCCGGACTCTGCATCTTGTGGCGAGGTTGCTTCCTGCGGTTTTTCCGCAGTGTGATTGTTCTCGACAGGTGGTAAATTTTCGCCACGAATCAAAATATCGATTTCATTCCCGTCTAAAATTTCGCGCTCAAGCAAAGCCGCTGCTATTACGTGTAGCTTATCAAGATTACTATTGATAAGTTCCTCAGAACGTAACATGCAAGCATCAACAATTTTTTTAATCTCTTGATCAATTGCAACTGCTGTGGCTTCAGAATAATTTTTTGACCTCGTTATCTCACGTCCGAGGAATATTTCTTCTTCCTTCTGTCCATAATTTAGAGGTCCTAAAACATCGCTCATACCCCATTCGCAAACCATTTTTCGACTCATAGAGGTCGCTCGTTCGATATCATTGCCAGCTCCTGTAGTAAGTTTATTAAATACAATTTTTTCGGCTGCTCGACCACCGAGTGCATAAGTGATCATAGCCATAAGATAATCTTTGGAGTATGTATGTTTTTCATCAATAGGAAGATATGTAGTTAAACCTAAAGCTCTTCCACGCGGAATTATTGTTACTTTATGCACAGGGTCGGCTTCGGGAATCATTTTAGCAACTAACACATGTCCTGACTCGTGGTAAGCAGTTATTTTTTTCTCGGTATCGCTGATTATCATGCTTTTACGTTCGGTTCCCATCATCACTTTATCTTTTGCTTCTTCGAAGTGACGCATAGTAACAGATTGTGAATTTTGCCGGGCAGCTAATAATGCAGCTTCATTAACAAGATTTGCTAACTCTGCCCCTGCAAGTCCGGGCGTTCCTTTCGCCAGCACATCGAGGTGAACATCTTCGGCTAAGGGAATTTTTCGTGTATGGACTTTTAAAATTCCTTCGCGTCCCTTCACGTCAGGTCGATCGACAACAACTAATCGATCGAAACGTCCGGGTCTCATCAAAGCGGGATCAAGGACATCGGGTCTGTTAGTAGCAGCTATAATAATAACACCGCTGTTTTGTTCGAATCCATCCATCTCGACGAGCAGAGCATTCAATGTTTGTTCGCGTTCGTCGTGTCCACCACCTAAACCGGCTCCGCGATGACGACCGACTGCATCAATTTCATCAATAAATATTATGCAAGGTGCGCTTTTTTTGCCCGTTTCAAACAAGTCGCGCACTCGGCTTGCACCTACACCTACGAACATTTCCACGAAATCGGCACCTGAAATTGTAAAGAACGGAACGCCAGCTTCGCCGGCAACTGCGCGTGCTAATAAAGTTTTTCCGGTGCCCGGAGGTCCAAGCAGTAAAACACCTCGCGGAATTTTTCCACCTAACTTTTGAAACTTAGAAGGTTCTTTCAAAAATTCTATTACTTCCTGAAGTTCAACTTTAGCTTCGTCAGCACCGGCTACATCTTGAAATGTGAAGCGCTGCTGTTCACTCGTAAGCATTTTAGCTTTACTTTTACCGAACGAAAAAATGCCTTTCGGTCCTCCTCCTCCTTGCATTCGCCTCATAAAAAATAACCAAACACCCAATATCAAAATCCAAGGAAGTATGGTTATTAGAGCATTCGTCCATGTACTATCGTCCCGCTCTATTTTATATGCGATACCGGCAGCATTCAAAGAATCGATTGTTTCTTTTTCAAGATAAGGAAGATTAGTCCAGAAATTTAGTACCAACGAATGTTTACCATCTGCGAGTTTTAGAGATCTTTCTCTTTTAAGGACTCCATGTAACGTATAATGGTTGTAATCCGATCTATTGAGAGATGCTTCTTTAATCTCCTTTTGTCTTAAAAGTTCTAAATAATCGGGATAAGCGAGTTCGAATTCTTTGGTTCCTGTGGTTTTGGCAATAGCCATGATGAGGAAGATTGTAACAAGTATCCCTAACCAAGTTAAAAACACGCGACCTAATTTGTCCCAATTGAAATCATCCCCACCTTTAGGATTTTTACCGGGTTTTAATTTATTTTGTTTTTTTGGATTTTTGTATTCCATATTATTTATTTTCTGCTAATTTATAAATTGCTCGTAAATGTCTGATCCGTTGTGCATAATCGAGTCCATAACCGACTACGAAGTAGGAAGGAATTTTAAAACCTACATAATCGATTGAAAAATTTATTCTTGCGACATCCTTTTTTAGCAACAGCGTTACGACTTTCAGAGTCTTCGGATTTTGTTTATGAATTAAATTTTTAATAAAGTCGATAGACAAACCGGAATCTACAATATCCTCAACGATAATTATATCTCTGCCTTCAATCTGACAGTTCAATTCCTTTAGCATTTTTATATTCCCTGAACTTATCTTGGCATCACCGTAGCTGGATAGTTTCAGAAAATCGACTTCACAATCAATGCTAAGTTGGCGGACCAAGTCGGAGAAGAAGATAAAGGACCCATTTAAAACGCCTATAAAAATTGGAATGCTGCCTTTATAATCTTTACTTATTTTCTTTGCGAGCTGCGATATTCTCTTCTTCAGTCTTGCTTCTGAAATAAACAACTTAAACCGGTCGTTGTTGATTGTAAACTCTTTTTTCATGTTGGATTATTTTTAATATTGAATGTAAGTTTTAGTATTCTCTTCGATGAATCTGTTATCCTAAATCTGTCATCTAATCGCAAACCACATACCCAAATAATATCGCCATTAGATTCGAGAATTGGAATCGAATTCTTTTTAAATATCGGAATTTTTTCGTCGATAAAAAAATCGCTTATTTTTTTCTTCCCTTTCATTCCGAAAGGGAGGAACCAGTCGCCTTCACGCCAGTTCCTTAAAATTAATTTATCGGAAAGTAAATCGGCATCAATAAATTCGATAGCAGGATTTTTATCGAATTTTGCTTCATCAACAAACTCCGATGAAAAGTAATACTTATCTAAATCGTAGCTGTTGTTTATCTGAATTTCATATCTGAACGGTTTAGGCTGTCTTATATGTTTGAAAACGCCTCTGTTTCTATCTTTGTAGAAAACAATATCCGATTTTATTGAACAAGCTGTCCCGGTTTCCGATTTTGTTGTTTTATGTATCGCACGAATTGTAGTAAAACTTATATCAGCTTGAGTAAAATCTTTTGCGATCTTATTTAAGAAATGTTCTTGTAAAAATGCAGGTTTGCTGTGGAGTTTATCTAAATCAATTACGATTTCTTCATCTTCTAACTTCTGAATAATTATCTCAGGGAGTTGGCGGCGCACTTCTTCAGCTAAAAAATCTTCAAGCTCTGAAAATAGAATTCCTGTTCTTCCTAAAGTAGCTGAAATGTTCGGATTAATATTTTCGCGTATCGTTGGTAGCAGCTTGAGCCGGATATAATTTCTTAAATAATCGGTTTTTAAATTTGAAGAATCGACGCGGTAAGGAATTCGATTTTCTAAAGCGTAAGTTTCGATATCCAACCGTGATGCGAACAGCAGCGGACGTATTACACCGTTATCTGCGCGTGAAACCGGAATACCGGTTAATCCATGAACACCGGCGCCTCTGAAAATATTAATCAACATTGTTTCTGCATTGTCGTCGGCGTTATGCCCAACAGCGATTTTTGAAAAACCGCTCGATGCGCGAACCTTTGAAAAAAAATTATATCGTAAATTGCGGGCAGCCTCTTGAAGCGATAGCTTCTTACTTTCAGCAACCAATGTTGTGTTTACCCTTTCGATGTAACAGTCGATTCCATAATTCTTGCCTATCTGGCGAACAAAATCTTCATCCTCATCCGATTCTCTTCCTCGCAATTGATGGTTGAGATGGATAAGAGCTAATGATAATTTCCACCTGTCTTTAAGTTTGTAGAGAGTATCTAAAAGAACTGTTGAATCGATACCACCGCTTACAGCCACGATAATCTTTTCTCCCTGCCGCATTAATTGATTTGCAAGGATGAATTGGTTCATCGATTCTATGAATTGACTATTTGATTGCATTATTTTAAAAGATTCAATATTATAGTTAAAAAAAACCCTCTCAGCCTCCTTCTGAAATTCAAAGCGACTGAAAGGCAATTTATGAATCAGTAGCGGGAGAGGGATTCGAACCCACGACCTACGGATTATGATTCCGACGCTCTAACCAGCTGAGCTATCCCGCCATTTTTACGCTCAAAATATAGAAATATTCCGTTAAAAATGCAAGGATTCGGAATTGCCTTTCTTCTGTAAGTTTCTTATGTTTGGCATACATTATGACAAAAAATATAATCAAAACCCGATATACCGCCGACGAAGCGTTTGCTTATGTCGCTGACGTTACTCTAAAGCACTACGAGAACTTCCCTGTTGCTTCGCTTTTTCTGCCAGCCGAAAAAAGACCCTACATTCAAAGTATCTATGCTTTTGCTCGCACTGCCGACGATTTTGCAGATGAAGATTCACTAGATCCGGAAACACGATTGCAAAAATTAGATGAGTGGGAATTTCAATTAAAAGAATGCTATCAAGGCAAAGCCGAACATCCGATTTTTATTGCACTGCACGAAACTGTTTCTAAATTATCGATTCCAATTCAACCGTTATCCGATTTGTTGAAAGCTTTCAAGCAGGACGTTCAAAAAAATAGTTATAAGAATTTTAATGAACTGTTGGATTATTGCAAATATTCCGCTAATCCGGTGGGGAGGTTAGTATTGATGATTTTTGGTTATAAAGATGAAGATTATTTTAAGCTGTCGGATAAAATTTGCACCGCACTGCAGCTAACAAATTTTTATCAGGATGTAAAGGTTGATTTACAAAAAAATAGGATTTATATTCCAGAAGACGAGATTCATAGTTTCGGATATAGTGTAAACGAACTGACGAAACACATTTATAACGATGCGTATAAAAAATTAATGAAACACCAAATCGAAAGGACACGATCACTCTATTACGAAGGGGCAACACTCCCCCTTTTAGTTGATAAAGATTTACAATTAGAATTGAAATTAGTTTGGTTTGGTGGAATATCGATGCTCAATAAAATAGAAAAAAGAAAATATAACGTGTTTTCAAAGCATGTTAAATTAAGTTCATTGAATAAAGTGGTGATATTTTTACGCGGCTTGTTTTACAACGATATATCAAAATACAGAAAGAGGAGTTTATGGGATCTGACTTAACGGCGATAATTACACGAGGCAGTCAATCGAGTTTCTTATATTCTTTCTCGTTTCTTCCTAAAGACCAACGTAACGCACTCAATACTGTTTATGCTTTTTGCCGCACTACCGATGATATAGTTGATAGCGAAGCCGATAGAGATAAAAAAACAATATTTTTACGCAAATGGCGAATCGAACTCGGTAAAGCTTTAAGAGGCGAATCCCGGTTCGCTATCCTTAATCAACTCGCTGAAGTTACAAAAAAGTTTAATATACCTACTCAACATTTTTATGAACTTATTCAAGGTGTTGAGATGGATTTAACCCAAACACGTATTGAGAATTTTGGGCAATTAAAAAAATACTGCTATTTAGTCGCCTCGACTGTTGGTTTGATGAGTATAAAAATATTCGGACCTACTAACGAGCGGGTGGAAAAGTATGCTGAAAATTTAGGAATAGCTTTACAGCTTACAAACATTCTTCGCGATATTAAAGCCGATGCGAAGATAAACCGGATTTATATTCCACAAGAGGACTTAAAACGTTTCGGATACACGGAAGAAAATATATTAAACAACGAATACAACTCGAACTTTATCAATCTGATGGAGTTTGAAACAAAACGTGCTGAAGAGTATTATCGAACTGCACAAAACTCGCTGCAACCCGAAGACAAACGATTTTTATTCGCACCAAAAATTATGGAGCGGATTTATTATCATACTCTTCTTCGAATCAAAGCAAATCGTTATAATGTTTACAAAAAGAGTTTAAAGTTACCCCGGTATTTACAACTTATGATCGCAATCAAATATTGGGTTAAACTTCGCCTGCTGAAAACTGTATGACAGCCGATGTAATTGTAATTGGAGGGGGATTAAGCGGTTTGGCTGCCGCAACAAAACTTTCCTTATCCGGCGCAAAAGTCGTTTTACTCGAACAAAAATCCATATTAGGCGGTCGCACTTACTCGTTCACTGATCCCAAAACAGGCGATGAAGTCGATAACGGACAACATATACTTGTGGGAGCTTATCACAACACGTTAAAATATTTGGACTTAATCGGGACGAAGCATTTCCTGAAGCGACAAAGTAAACCCCGCTTATATTTTCACCATCCGCAAAAAGGTTTGCATACTTTCGAGATATCAAATCTTCCCAAGCCGTTCGATATTACAGCAGCAATGTTGAATTACAAAATACTCTCTTTTCGCGAAAGGAATAAATTATTAAGAGTTGGGTTAGAATTAAAACGATGGAACGAAAAGCTGGAGAGAAAACTTTCTCTGTTATCTGTCGAATCGTGGCTTGATAGTTTGAACCAGAGCGAGGAAGCCAAACAATGCTTTTGGTATCCGATTGTAATTTCAGTGATGAACGAGATACCGGGCCGGGCTTCTGCTTTATTATTTGCACGTTCGTTGAAGAATACTTTTTTAGCTAAAAAGAGTGATGCTGATGTTTTAATTCCATCTGTCGGGCAGACAAAACTATATGTTGAAGAGGCTGTTGACTTGCTGAAGAAAAATAAAGCGGAAGTAATAACGAATGCGAAAGTAAAATCAATCATCGTTTCAGATGGGACAGCGGTTGGGGTAGATGCAGGAAAAAAGATAAAGTCGAAGTATGTTATCAGTTCGGTGCCGTATTACAATGTAGCTCAACTGATACCGAAAAGTTATTTGAATCATATTATGTTCAATGAGCTAAATCTATTTGAATCGTCGCCAATAATTTCAATAAATTTGTGGTTCGATAGAAAAGTGATGGATATCGAATTTGTTGGATTGATAAAACGAAATCTGCAATGGGTTTTTAACAGACGGAGGATAACGGGAGATGCAACAAAGCCGGAAAACTATATCTCTGCGGTCATCAGTGGGGCAGGAGATGAAATTCATTTAACAAAAGATGAGTTAGTGAAAATGGCTGTCGGAGAATTAAAGGAAGTATTTCCAGAATGCCGAAACGCACAGCTCACAAATGCGATAGTTATAAAAGAAAAACGAGCTACTTATTCAGCCACAAACGAAGTTGAAAGCATACGCCCGAATCCCGAAACGCCGATAAAGAATTTTTATTTAGCCGGCGATTGGACGAATACCGGCTTACCAGCAACAATCGAGGGAGCAATTCAAAGCGGGTTTAAGTGTGCTGAGTTAATAGCCATTAATTGATTCATCGGTTCATTAAATCATTGAATCAATGATTCAATGGGAAAATGCCCGCCTGCCATAACGGTTTCAATATAGCGGGCAGGGATTAATGATTCAATACTTCTTCTTCTTCAAATACTCTTCGTATGACGAATTGAGGTAATGGTCGTCGCCTATAAATTTTAGGATTTTTAAAAATTCATCGGGGTTATGATAACCCGGTAATACTGAAATAGGTTCGCCATCGGGCTTCATAAACACGGTAGCAGGGAATCCGCTTATTCCGAATGCCTGTGTTAATTCGGCATGAGTAAATTTCTCACCATTGTACGTAATTTTTGTGGTTGCCTCACCATTAAACTTAATCGGAATAAATTTCTCTTTCAGATATTTTTGAATATCAGGATTAGCATAGACTTCGGCATCCATTTTTTTGCACCACTTGCACCAATCGGCATATACATCTATAAATATTTTCTTATTTTCTTTTTTAGCTTTTTCAATGCCAGCGCTAAATGTGTTCCATCCGAATTTGTTAGCTGTACTTCCGGGATAAAAAGCATATAATGCAAGTGCAAATAACATCAGAATTGGAATTATATATTTTGATAAACGGCTCATAATATGATTGAAATCGAAAAACTATGGGTCGGTCCTAATTCATACATAAAAGGGGCAAATGCGTAATCGAAAGCCAATATACTATATCGTGCACCAACTCCCGCAGTGAAAAAACTTGCCTCATAACCTGTCCGTATTCCGGTGCGGATTGAAACCGTATTTTTATATGTCATCTCGATTCCTAAATGGAGGTGGCTTTTTTTCTCATTAGTAATTGTAACGAAATCAGCAGCAGGAATTATTAACGCATCAAAGTTTTCAAAATCAATTATGCGACTAACACCAAATCGAGAAATTACAGGCAGGGTAGATGATTCATTCCGGAGTTTGTTCATTGATCCTAAGTTGCTAACTGAAAACCCCAAGTTGAATCCATACAAATCTTTGTAAAGTAAACCCAAATCGAATGCATAACCCGACGCTTCGTCGATTAATATTTTTTCATATAAGTATTTTCCACTTATACCGAAGTTCAGATTGTTAAGAAGATAAGCGGTTGTAAAACTTAATGCTGCGTTGCGCGAAGTGAAAGTTCCCTCTGGATCGCCGGGAATAGTTCTTTGTTCAATGTCGATTATGCTCGTTGAATTGACACCAAATGCGAACCGGAAGTTATCCAACATAGTGGAAAATCCTAAAAACTCAGTTCGTGTATCTTTTATCCATTCTCTATGAACAAAAACTACTTGTGTCTGATTCGTAAGCGACAAAAACGCAGAATTATAATAAACTGCTGCAGGGTCGGCTTTCTCGATTGGATATACATCTCCCATCGCAATTGCTCTTGGACTTATTCCGGTTTTCAAAAACGACAAACCGGTAGTCCCGGGTTGTGGATAAGCAGTTTGAATTAAAAATATGAGAATTAAAAAAATAAATATCGGTTTCATAAATTAAAATTTTATTGATAAAGTGATTATGTGCATGTTGTTGGTTGCGAATGGTTCTATAACGTAACTATAATCGAGAGCCGGAGTCCAGCCATCGAAATCGCCTTGAATAGAATATCCGAAAGTCGGTTTCAGACCTGAGTAGTTATTACTCAAATTCCATCTATCGACACCGGTTCGGATTATAAAAGAAGGATGCAAAATAATTTCAGTTCCAAAACGCAAGTGATTTGTTTTTACAGAAGAATTTTCGAATTCAGCGGCGACTATCCCTAAACTGTTCGGGAGTTGGTAAGCTACCGAAATACGGCGAAGGATTGGGAATACATCGTCGGTCTGGCGCCCACGTCCATAAATTGGATTTGTATCCCATTTGTATTTAGAGTTAATATCCTGGAGTGTGATACCAACTGAGATATTTTTAGCAGCTTGTATTAACATACCAATATCAAAACCGACCGTTGTAGAACTGACTTCTTCGTACAATTTATGATAAAACATCTTTACCGAGACACCTATCGATACATTATTATGGATACGGTTCGCGAATGATAGAAAGAACATATTTTCGGAAGTGGAAATTGTTCTTATTTTTATTCCATCCGAATTTCGTTCCTCAATATCACCTACACCTGCATTGATAATGCCAAATGAAATTCCTGCAGTCGGTTGGACTGCTTGTCCGTAGCTCAAAAAATTTAGATATCTATCGAACGACAAAAACGAGTATGTAATACTTGCAGTTCTATGTTCGGCAAAAGGAATCAGAGCAGGATTATAGTATGAGTTAATATCGCCGGTAGTAATTGCAGAGACTGCATTACCCATACTCATACCTCTTGCCCCAAAACCCATTCTGGCAAACGAACCGGCTGTACCACCAATTTGAGCTTCAAGTATTGACCAATTCAGCAAAAGGATGATACTAACCCCTATTTTTGTAAAATTTTTCATAATCAATTATTGTAAAACCATTATTTTTGCCCAAATCGGTTCGGTGTTATTTATCTGGACTCTGTAAAAATAGACTCCATTAGCGACATAATTACCGTCATCATTTTTTCCATCCCAAATTTCGTCATATTCGGTTACACCCGATCTGTTAGCATTTTGGATCAAAGTGCGCACTCGATTCATACCGAAATCAAAAATTTCGATAGAGACAACCGCATTACTTCCATAAGTGCTGTAATGAATTCGCGTGAATTCAGACCTTGCTGCAAAGGGATTCGGATAAGCGTATGAAAGAAATTTGGTTCCGATGGGTTCATATTTTCTTAAGATTTTCCATTGGGCGCCAAAAGTATTTTCTTCATTATCAGATGTTATCGCCATACCATCGCCGGTACCTATTAAAACATTATCGCCAATAACTCCAACTGAAAATACGGAGGAAGATGTAATGGCTTGCCGGTTCTGAGGTTCCGTAATCAGATATGAGCGGTTTAAAGTTTTGCCGCCGTCATCCGTTCTATAAATTCCTTGCTCGGTGGCGATGTAAGCGATGGAATCTTTAAAAGCAAAATCATAAGCTTTTATTCCTTTTAAGATATTTATCCAACTATTACCGCCATCATCGCTGTAACTAACGCCGTTCGTTTCATTAGTGCCTGCCAACCAATTAGTAGTCCAAATTCTTACTTTGTTTTGGTATCGCTGAGCTTTGATAGTGATAACCCAATTACCTAGAATCGGGGAATCTTGATTCTGCGATGTGAATCTTCGCCAACTGATTCCGCCGTCGGTCGATTTATTAATTCCGCCGGCAGTTCCACACCAAATTGTATCGTTATCGATTGCCAAAACTGAGAAGGCAAGGAAGTTATTATTTTTACGTGGGTCGTAATAAAAATTTAGAGTATCAGTTGGCTTAATACTGCTCATGTTATCAGGTGGTAGAACAACTCGATTCCAATTGATTCCATTATTAGTAGTATATCTGAGTCCGCTTGCCCAGCTTGCAATCCAAACTTTGCCGGGAGCGAGGGAGATATCGTAAGTTACATTTTGTTCGGGAACAATAACAGGGAGAATTCGGATGTTATTTATTCCGTAAACAATTGTTGAATCGCCTCTCGAATCTAAAGTTTGATTTACGTAATTCCAACTCAAGCCGCTGTTGGTCGAAAATGTATAGCCGCCACCGGTAGCGATTTTCTCGTTATCCTTTTTCTTGGTATATCCTGTTGAAGTCCATATAGTATCTCTTTCAACATTTAGAGAGTAAATACCGGGGTGGGGGAATTCTAAAAATTGATTGTATGCAGACCAACTGTTACCGAGGTTCGTAGATTTAGCTAATCCGCTGCTCGTCCCGATCCAAAAAATTGAATCCGCTACAGCAATCTGCGATACGCTGTTACTAGGGGGTTGGGTTTGTTCGGTCGAATTATTTTCGAGTTGAAAATATTTAGGATAAATTGTTTGGGAGTTGAGCGAATGGATTCCCAAAATAAATATGAAAATATATAAAATGAGATTGATGTTTTTCAAGGTTGAGTAACAGTTAATGTGTGAAGAATTTTGTTGCTTAATAATTCGGTATAATCCTTGGCTTCAAACTCAAAGCGGTATGACTTAGGTGTCATGTTAAAAGGAAGCTTTACTAAAATTGAAAAGATTCCGTCGTTCGCAATGGAATCACCACTCGTGGAAATGTTACCGTTATCTAATAGGAAGAATTTTCGTGTAGGGTCTGACGAATCTAGGCTTCGGAAATAAACTTCCTTAATATCATTGTAGCCGTTAGTATCAAAGGCGGCAACACTCATTAGGATAACTTTTTCGCCCAATGTAGGAAGTGTGGTGTTTTCAGGAGCTTTTAAATCGAAAATAATAGGGGGTTTTCCCATTCTGCTGATTCTAAAGGATGTCGAGAATACGTTACTTAATAATTGGCTTTTATCCTCAGCTTGAAGTTCAACAATGAAATTACCAACTATGACGCGTGAAATTTTAAAAGAAATTACGCCGGAAAAAATTCCATCACCGGCTATAGAATCGGCTTCTTGTCCATTATCGTATAGATACCCTTGACTGACCGGCTTATTACTTTCGGGGAGGTAAATGATAAATTTAACGTTCTTTAAATCAATCAAACCATCCTTGTCGGAAATATGTGCTGATACCCGGTTTTGTATTGTTATGGTATCGGCTAATGAGAATTGATTCCCCGGTTTGATCGTATCAGAATCTATGTTATAGTATGCTAACTTTGCTTGTGAAATGAAAGGGACTGATAAACTGATATCGAATGATCCATATTTATCATTATCACATGCAGAAAGCAATGGAATTATTAGAATTATTAGAAATAAATATCTTTGCATATTAAATGTTGAAGTAAACTACAAAATCACAGAGTAAAAGTCAATTTATGAAGGAATCAACTCATAAAAAGGAATTGGTGTGAAGGCAATAATAAAAATAAGAATAGCCAACCAACCGATGATTTTTCTTTTATGATCTAAAGGGGTGTCGTCATAAATTGGTGGATGGTCAAGTTTAATAAGGAAAAAAAGTATAATGGCAAAAACTAACCATCCGACAGTTCCTGCGTGGAAGCCCATATCAGGAATAAAGCTGGTTAAACCGATAATGATTATTGCAGCGAAAAAGATGCGTGAAAATATCCCTTGATGTTTTCCAATTAATGCGTATAAAATATGCCCACCATCGAGTTGACCGACCGGAATTAAGTTTAGTGCTGTAATAAAAAGACCAAACCAAGCTACGCAAAGATACGGATAGTGGTAAATTTCGTTCATCGGGGGAAAGTTACCGGCATCATTTGATAGGGACTGAATCGTGTATGTCAGGATTGAGTGTCCAAATGAAAGTCCTTTGGTTGGAATCGTTCCGTTCAGCGCGTATTCCGGATGTATTTGAAATAGATATGTAATAGGTGGTAAATTTACTAATCCATAAATCAAAATTATAATTGTAACAATAAAACCGGCAATCGGTCCGGCACTTCCGATATCGAAGAGGGCTTTTTTTGTTGGGATGGGAGATTTAATTTTTATGACCGCCCCCATTGTGCCGAAAGGGTTGAACAAGAAAGGAGGGATTGGAATAAAGTATGGCAGCGTTGTTTCAATTTTATGATATTTTGCTGCGAAATAATGGCCGAACTCGTGTGCAGCGAGTATAACTAAAAGAGGGATTGAGTAATGAAGCCCAGTATAAAAATTGCTTAAATCAAACGGATCTTGATTTAACCACATTACCCCGGCAAGCGTTGTTGTAAAAAAAGTGGTTATAAAAAGTAAACTATGTAGTAAATAATTTTTGATAGATGTGTATTGAAATATTTGTTTTCAAAATAACAAATATTTGGATGAAATAAAATAGGACTTTGCCCCGCAGGGCGGGGCAAAGTCCTGATAAAACAAGTTTGTTTGTAGTTATGGTTGAGGCGTATCTTTCGGTATAGAATAAAGGGCTATAGCTTTGGGTCGAGGTGTATTTTTCGGTATCGAATAAAGGGCTGTAGCTTTGGGCTGAGGCGTGTCTCTCGGTATAGAATAAAGGGATGTGGCTTTATTTGTATCTCCCGCAGCGAAAGAAATAGCTCCATTTATAGTTAATACTATAGCTAATGTAAGAATTACAGAACTGATACGTTTAAAATTCCGGTTGTTTTTAAGGTTCGTTAACATGTTTTATCTCCTTTTGGTGTATTTTTTTGTTTTAAAGTTAAATGCTAATCAAATTTTCTGATGAAAATTTAATAATATATAGGGAATTTCGCAACTTTTTTGATAAAAAAAAGATTTAAAAAACAGTGTTAATTTTAGTGATTTGCATCACACTAAATGATTTTATAAAAAAATAATTGCGAAAATACTTGACACCTACTCTTTTATTCATTATATTGAACACAAGAAATAAAAAGATAATTATGAAACAGGTAAAAAAAGTTCTAACATTATGGATAGCAACACTGTCTCTATTTGCTATCGGCTTTGTTTTCTTAGAAGCGAGTATTCCTGAAATTCCAATTCTAATTTCTCTTTCTATACAGGTTCTATTATTTTATTTTTCTTTATTTATCGTTATTAATGAACCGACAAGGAAACATAAATTTATATTTTTGAATTTTACATTATTTTTCGTCAATTCCTTTTTATATATCTTTAATTATTTTGGCTTTTTCAATCTATTCTTTGATTCTGCATTTAGTGCAGTTTACATATTCCAATACCTTTATATATTTTTAAGTACAACATTGGCATTTGCAATTGCTTATTTAGTCTTTGATTTGTTATTCCACAATTTTAAAATTTATCAAAAATATCTTGCTACTGCTGCTGTGGTATTAGGGGTTGCGTTTTTCTATTATCACCCTTTTTTAGAAAATCCCCAATCAGTAGGGAAGCCATATATCTACACAACAGAGAATATACAAAAATATAGAATTATAAGAGATACAAGGGAAGAGTTTATAAACCAATATAATCGGGAACCAAATGCAACCGAAATCGCAGCACTTGTAACACTCCCTGCAATAAGTGATGGCGAGGTTGTAGGTCAGCTTTATGCTGAAGCCAATATAAAACAAATTGAAAAACTACTCCCATATACGAAAAATGATGGCTCGTTGGTTCTGTTGTACCAGCCATTTTATTTTAAAATAATTTATATGGATGTTTTTGTTATTCTATTTATTTTGTTATATTGCGGATACCAATATGCGAAAGATCCACCGCAAGGTGCTTATATAGATAAAATGATGTATGTTTTTTTGGTAATATTTAGTTTAGATATTTTTCACCAGTGGGCTGTTATAAAAAGCGTAGAATTTGCAGGTTATATGGAATTATTTGGCATAGGTCAGTATTTTTCAGCAGGGTTTTTTGCTGCGCTTGTAATTTTCTTTTATGCTCGCTTGAAATTTATCAAATCGGTAGTAGGCGAGTTTTACGAAGTTGAGATACAAACAAATCCTGAAAAAATTACAAGATGGATGGATGGTATAGACAAATATATATTGAAGAATTTTACAAGCTCAAAAGATTTGAAAGGCAGGTTGTTTGAGCAAAGATGAAAACAAAAATTTATATAAACAATTAAATAAAGAGTGGAGACTATGGAAAAAGAGAAAACAACAAAAACAGCTGAAGAAAAATCAACTGAGAAGATGGAATATCCAATCATTGGTAAGAGCAGGGCAGTCGAACAACTTCTCAAACAAATTTCACGGCTTTCCAAAACGAGACGCGATATTATTATTATTGGTGAACCGGGTGTGGGTAAAGGGGCTATAGCCAAGAATATTTATGCACTGTGTAAACAGGACGATGAGCAATTGCCTTTTGCTTCTTTGAATTTGTCTGTCCTTGATGACAGAGAATTAGAAGCGGTGCTCTTTGGTTTCGATTCAGGAACTAAGGGTGCTGTTAGTACGTCAAGCAAGCGTGGGCTTTTTGAGATTGCAAATCACGGAACAGTGTTAATCGAAGAAATTGAAGAGGCAAGCTTCCGTAACCAGATGAAAATTTTGTCTTTTATGAACGAAAGGGTTACAAGGCGCTATGGCAGCGATCATGCTGAACCGGTGGATATCCGCCTGATTATTACCATGAAAGCTTCGCCGAAAGAGTTATTTGAGAGACATAAAATATTAGAAGGATTGCTCAATAAATTTTCTGAATTTGAAAAAATCGAGGTTGCTCCTTTGCGTGAACGTCCTGAAGATATTCCAGTTTTAGTGAAGTATTATACGAATGAAATTTGCCAGGAACTTGGTATCGGCGATTTGGCTATCGATGTTAACGCCATCGAAGTTTTAGTAAGACAACCGTGGAAAGAAAATATACGAGAGCTGAAGGCAGTAATTGATAAATCGGTTCTCTTCTCAAGCGGTGGAAGATTTACACTACCTCAGGAACTCTTAGATGAGAAAACTGAAGTCGTTAAAATGCTCAACAATATCGAAAGCGATCAAGAATTTATACTCGATAATTCTTTGGATGTTATCGAAAAAGGTATTATCGAACGGGCACTCGGAAAATTCGGTTTCAACCAATCGAAAGCGGCTCATTTTTTAGGTATGACCGAACAAACTCTCCGGTATAAACTAAAAAGATTAGGTGTTCCGAGTTCACGGATACGCTAATACAATCGTAAATTTAAGAAGCCCTTTCACCGAAAGGGCTTCTTAGTTTATAGCGATCTTTCTCCTGTTTTCCGCAATGCAGCACTCTTATATTTTTTTCATTATTCACCATTTAATTTCTATGTGTGCTGATAACAGTGGAAAATTACTTCAATATTTACCCCGTTGGATATTGTTTTTGTTTTGTATTCACTCCATCGTTGGCGATCC
>JAUXOG010000071.1 GCA_030682385.1 Bacteroidota bacterium | reverse complement strand
TTGGAAAGAAGAAAAAAGGATTTATCGAAGCGAGTCTTGCACGAAGTAAAACCGACAGAAAAAAAGTTGCCGTAGCCAACGTCGGCAAGTATGCGATGACCGAGTATGAAGTTATTGAAGAGTTCGATTTTTTAACTTTAGGGCACTTCCAAAAACTAACTTTTAAAGTGTGAGAATATTTGATTACATTACAAGTAAGAAAAAAGATAACAGAAAACACTATGAGGAAGAGCGATGAGAAAGAATAACCCTGGGTTCTTTGATGAACAAAACAAATTAGAGCGGATCAGCAGATTAGGTGATCCATTAGAGAAAATAAACGAAGCAATTGATTGGAATCTTTTCGTTCCAATTCTGAACGAGGCTATGCGCAAAGAAGCCAAAGGTCCAGGGGGTCGTCCACCATACGAATATGTATTGATGTTTAAGATTCTGATATTGCAAGAATATTTTGGATTGAGCGATGAACAGATGCCTGCCTGCTGCAGGCAGGTCTAACTCGAAACGTGTAACGTTTCAAGCAAAAATACGACGCTGGTATAAACCAATGACAAAAAGCCTCGCTCAATACTTTTGTTCACGGCGAATGAGAATTATAGGTTCACAAAAGTATTGCGTATTTTTGCAGGACGATACCGGTCATTGTAAAAAGACCGAGAGACCACCAAAATATCGACAGACAAGGTGAAAGACAGCCGACACGCAAGCCGACACAAAAACACCACATTTAATTTTGCCAAACGCACTAAAAACTGTTTCGTAACAAATTGACAACTCTAAAATCTACCTTTGCCAAATGGAAAATGTAATGGATACCAAAAATCCGACTGCCACAATCAAGTGTTGGGTGGAGTTGTATTCCGACAGCCTGTATTCATGGGCTATACATAAGACATCAAGTAAGGAAACAGCAGAAGATTTAGTTCAGGAAGCATTTTTGGCAGCAGTTCAGTCCTTTGACAAGTTCAAAGGTGACAGTAGCCCAAAGACATGGTTGTTCGCCATTCTCAACAACAAAATAAACGACCATTACCGCAGAAGTTACCGCAGACCAATGGTTGACGACAACTCCATTTTTGAAACCCTCTTTGACAGTAACGACCAGTGGAAACCCGACCAAAGACCGCAACAGTGGGCAGACGACACTGAACACCTTTTGGACAATGACGAATTTCAGAAAACCCTGCACCACTGCATGAAAAAACTTCCCGTCAATTGGTTTTCTGCAATCCGGTTAAAATTTATGGAAGAAAAAAATGGTGAACACATTTGTCAGGAATTGGGGATTACCAATACTAATTTTTGGCAGATACTTCACAGGGCTAAGTTGCAGTTGAGAAAATGTTTGGAATTAAATTGGTTCAAAAAATAGAACAATGAAAAAGTTAATGAACATATTGATGCTCTCTTGCAAAAAGGCAAGCGAGTTGATAGACAAGAAATCGGTAGTAAATCTTTCCATGAAAGAAAATGTGATGTTGCACATGCACACCGCGATGTGCGATGGCTGCAAAGCATATCAGAAGCAAAGTAAAATTTTGGATGAATTGCTTAACAGACACATTCATAAAATAGACGAAACGCAAGTTCCTCTAATCACCAATAACGAATTGAAACAACAAATAATTTCAAAATTGTAAATGAAACTCTCAGCAAATCTTGATAAAATTGGAACAATAGGTTTGTTCCTTGCTGCATTGGCAACTCCGTGTTGTTTCCCATTGCTTGGGTTCTTATTGGCTTCATTTGGTTTGGGTTCAGCAGAGCTTTTCGGTGGATGGACAGAATATGTTTTTCAGGCACTTGTTTTGATTTCTCTGATAGGAACTTATATTTCTTACCGCCAACACAAAAATATTTTCCCGTTAATTATTGCACTTGCAACGGAATACAAATTTACCGTTCAACCGACAGCATCCAGTTTTCACAAATTGGAAATATATCTGGAGTTTGCGGAAGTTCATCTGAACCGATAAATTATGATTTCACCGACCAACATCCAATCAAAAACCAAATCAATTATTACCGTCTTGAATTGGGCAATCAAGGTTACTCTCAAATTGTTTCAGTTGAAATTATTGATATAGAAAACAGCGGCTACCAAATACGACCAAACACTGTAAGCACCGAAGCCAAAATTTATTTTGACAACAGCATAAAGCAGGAACATCAACTCACACTTTATAACATGAGTGGAATTTCGGTTTTCACTACTACCACCAAAGAAGATTTCTTTCAACTCAATTCCACTTTGCTTGAATCAGGAATTTATCTTTTCACAATTTCCACAAATGGAAATTTGCCCATAACGCAAGGCAAACTATTAGTTCAGCATTAAGCCATACACGTCTTTCTCTATTTCACAAAAATATTTTTTTATCCGCTTGTCAGGTTTCAAAATTTGCAACGACTGTTTGTTTGTAATTAAAATTTTATAAACAATTTAAAAATCAAAAACAATGAAACAATTAATTCTTGCATTCGTAATCATTTTGGGCATTTCAATCAGTGCAAATGCTCAAATATCTTCTAAAAAAGAGAAGAAAGAAAAACAAAATATGGAAATGAAAACCCACACATGCACAGATGCATGCCACACTTCAGGGCATTGCGTGTATGCACATGGTGAAAAAGGACACACCTGCACCGAAGCATGTAAAACTGCAAACACCAATTCGGAGAAAATGGAAATGAAAGACCATGTATGCACCGATGCTTGTAAAAACGGAAATCACATGTATGCACACGGTGAGAAAGGACACACTTGCGGGGAAGCATGCAAAAAGAAAATGTAATTAATCAGGAGTTGGCTTTCGCCAACTCCTGAATTTTTAAAACCATTAAACAAAAAATATCATGACAAATAAAATTCAAACAGCACTAATTGGTGGCATCATCGGCACAGCCGTAATGACAATGGTAATGATGATTGCACCCATGCTGGGAATGCCAAAAATGAACCCACCAGCAATGCTCTCAATGATGATGGGTTTTCCAATCGTAGTAGGTTGGATGATGCACTTTATGATAGGAATAATTTTCGCTATGGCTTATGCTTTCTTCTTTCTTAATGTGTTGAAAAAAATCAGTAACAATATTTTGAAAGGAGCAATCTTCGGAATGGCAGTATTTATCTTTGCTCAAATAATGATGGCAATAATGGGAATGATGATGCCAATGCCACCAATGGAAGGCAGCATGTTGTTAATGATGATGGGCAGCATTATGGGGCATGTGATTTTCGGAATTACAGTTGCAATGTTTGTGAAAGAACAAGCATAGAACTAAAACGACAAAAAAATTTAAGTGTTTCTGACTTTATAGTCAGAAACACTTTTTGTTTGTTAGTATTCAGACAATAAAATATTACTCAAACTACATGACCGAATTACACCGCATTTGGTAGCACCTGTCTGCTACAGGCAGGCATTTGCATTTTTTACAACGCACAGACCAACGCTAAAAAATTCAAAAGAGCTACCAAGCAAACGCACCAAGACAGCAGTATAATTGATAGATACAGCACAGACGAAACAAACAACGAACCGTTATTATTTGAACGGTTGTGCTTCCAACAAACTTTTGTGCTGGGGGACAGTTTTTCCCCCTGAAATCCCTTATGATCGCAGTCGAAGGCAAAGCCATTTCCGACTTCGCCTTCGATGGATCGCGATAACAAACAAATATCTTTTTATTACTTCACCAATGTGCGTGTATTCTTAACAAATTGTGTAATCGGGATTATCATAGCTTGTTCACCTGTGGTTGCCATTGTCATTTCAGAATCGACTTCCGTATCTTCAAAAACGACTAATCCCAATTTCGGATCAAAATAGAAACTGCCGTTAATTTTTCCCGAACCTTCAATCATCAATTCCATACCTTGAACACTTGCCTTCCCTTCGATTTCTGTTTTTCCCTTAAAAGAAATTTTTAAGCAATCGTAACCAAGTTTTTTCTCTTTTCCAACGAGTGTATATTCGATGTCGGAAGTAGTTAAAACTTTTCCGCCCATACGATCGACTGTATCAACGGTTAATGAATTCCAAATCGTTCCTATAGCTTTCGCATCTTCCGGTAGAATATGAAATTTAACCGGTTCAGTCGGAGCCATACTTGCCATTCTGCCGGTCTGCTTAATAGAATCAATTACCTGTTCTAAAAGTATTTTCCCTTTATTTGAGAAAGTTACAACAGTTCGTTTATTCAATAATTCTGTCGGATAAATCGTTGTATCGCCCATCGGGGTGCTGCTGAAAACCTTCATCGAATCAGTAGAAGTCGTAATTGTAATATCTCCGGTTTTAGAAACATCATCTACAATAATTTTTATCACCTTTTCCCCCTCGCTGCTCATCTTCATTTCTTTCCCCATCATTTCCTGCGTCATCTTTCCCGATGAAATATCCTTGTAACGAAAGGTTTTCCCTTTTTCGAATTTGTATTCTAATTTAAAACTCTCCTGCGCCACTGCGACTGAGGCAATTAATAAGATAATTAGAACCATCGAAACTAATTGAGACAATTGTTTTTTCATAACTTTTCCTTTTAAATTTTGTTTTTGATTATTTATTTTCGTTAGCAAGACGCCATGCGGTTCGAAATGCAAGCTGCGAAACTTTCGCCGCCTTCGTCATATCAATTAAATCGGCATGGTCGGTTACTTTGTGGTAATCGGCGTGAGTGCCTGTGTGATAGAACAAAGCCGGTACTTTCTTTTTCATAAAACTCGCATGATCGCTGCCACCGACATATCTCTCTTCATTACCGGCTAAAGTAAATCCGATAAAAGAATTTTCTTCAGCATTAATTGCAGCAACATCAGGACTGCGTGAACTGCCGATAATAAAGAGTGTATCTTCGTGGTTTCTTCCAATCATATCTAAATTAAGCATAACAACTGTTTTTTCCAAAGAGAACAACGGATTTTCAACGTACGCTTCCGAACCCAATAATCCTTTTTCCTCACCGGCAAACGTTAAAAACATTACGCTACGTTTCGGTTTTGTCTTCATCGCAGTAAAAGCTGCAGCGATTGCCAGTACTCCACTCGTTCCAGAAGCATTATCGTCGGCACCGTTAAAGATGTAATCAGTATCCGGTTCGTGTTTTTTTTTGTAACCAACATGGTCACAATGCGCCCCAATCACCACTCCTTCGTTTTTCAGAACCGGATCAGAACCTTCTAAAAAGCCCACCACATTTCTTGCGGGTTTCTCTGTAACAATCGTAGTCGTTTTAAGATTAACAGAAACATTTTCGAATTGAAACGATTGGGAAGTGAACGAAGCATCGATTTCGGATTGAAGATTCTTCAATGAGTCAACATTGCCGAATAGTAAATTAATTACTTCTTCGCCGACGTGGACGACAGGTATTTTCTTCGATTCATCCATACTCAAATTCATCGGAAGGGCATCTTCGGGAATTGTTTTCGAGAGCGAGGGCCATGGAAATCCGCGTGGAGTTAATGATGTATGGTTCAGCGGATCGGTTGCCACTAACACGCCAACCGCCCCCTTTTCAATTGCGGTTTTTACTTTGCGTGGAACATTCGAATACGCTGTTGACTTAACTCCATCGAAAACCGAATTTGTATCCTCTTCGCCCGGTTCGTGCCGCAGAACGAAAACAATTTTTCCGGCAACATCAATGTTCGAGTAATCGCTGTAATTGTACTCGGGGGCATCAATTCCGTAGCCGGCAAAAATAACGGACGCATTCGTTTCCTTGTTACCTGTCATTTCGAAAGGTGTAAATTCTTCTTTTATCTGAAACAATTTTTCAGATCTATCTTTACTGATTTTTAAATGGTTATCTTTATCTAACTTTACAACACACAAATTTAATTTCTGAAAATAACTGTCGTTTACCGGCGATAAGCCAATCGAGTGAAATTCTTTAGCGATATATTCAGCCGCAGAATCGAGCTCCGGACTTGGTGTATTCCGCCCCTTTAATGAATCGGATGCAAGAAAATTTATATGCTTTGCAATTAATTGTGGAGTGATTGCTTTTTCGCCCGGCAATGAGCTTCTGAAAATGTTAAAAGAACAACCCGCAAACGAGGCGATTAAAATTGCTGTGATGATGATGCGTATTAGCATATGTATAAAGATGAATTTTAATATTATTTAATTTTTGCAAGTAGTTTTTCAAAGTCGCCTAAACGCTTTTTATTGAACCGTATTTTGATTGATACTTTTTTATTACCAAACTTTTTTTCTAATATTTCACCGATATCGTGAAGTTTAGAGATGACTTTATAATTTAAATGATCGGTTTCAACAACCCTTTCAATAAATTCTTCCGATACATAACTAAACAATTTTTCTTTCAGCGCCGGGATATTTATTCCTCTTAAAGCTGATACAGCAATTGAACCGACGAACTTTTTGGTTAACTCATTCAAAATTGTTCGGTCTGTAAGTGCATCAATTTTATTAAAAACCAATATTGTTATTTTTGTTTCCGCTCCTAACTCTTCGATAGTAGATATTACTGTTTGTATATGCTCTTCAAAAAGAGGGTGGCTCACATCCACAACGTGTAGCAGAATATCGGCTTCAACGACCTCTGCAAGTGTACTTTTAAACGAAGCAATCAGGTTTGGGGGAAGCTTTCGTATAAAACCTACGGTGTCGGAGAGCAAAACTTTTTGAGAATGAGGAAGCTGCATTAGGCGAACAGTAGTATCGAGTGTCGCAAACAACCGGTCTTCAACAAACACATCTGCATCGGCAAGCGCATTCATCAAAGTCGATTTTCCTGCATTCGTGTAGCCGACAAGTGCGATACGTGTAAAATCTTTTCTGCCTTTGCGTTGTACTTCACGCTCTTTATCAATTTGAGTAAGTTTTTCTTTTAATAATTGTAACCTCTTACGTATTGCACGACGGTCGGTTTCGATCTGGGTTTCACCGGGACCTTTAGTGCCGATGCCTCCGTATTGTTTCGAGAGGTGAGTCCACATACGTGTTAACCGTGTGAGTGTGTACTGCAACTGGGCTAACTCAACCTGTGTCATAGCTTCTTTCGACTTCGCCCTCGCAGCAAAGATATCGAGTATCAAACCGCTTCTATCGACAATTTTGCAGTTAATAATTTTTTCAAGATTCCGAACTTGCGTTCGCGAAAGGTCGTCGTCGAATATCACTAAATTAATATTTTCCTCTTTAACTAATTCTGCAATCTCCTCTGCCTTTCCTGCCCCGATAAAAGTCGATGCTTCAATTCTAACCCGCTCCTGCACTATACGATGCACAACCTCGCTGCCCGCTGTATCGGCGAGTAGAACAAGTTCATCCAAGTAATCATTAACATGCTGACGCGTTAAATTTGGAAGTTTAATACCCACCACTATCGATTTTTCTTTTTCGCTGGTAAAATTTATGTTCATCATTATTTTTCTTTTCTACGATCGTATGCAATAAACATTTCGAGAAGTGCGAGGAATAACACGAGAATGACAGCATACTTCCAAAGCTCCACACCAAATCGGGATGCCAACACTGTCTCTTGAATTTTCTCATTAGTAGTTATGGAAACAATATTTGATTCCTGAATATTGTACCGTTGAAAATATTCCGACATCTCCTCTTTGGGAATCTTCCTTAAATCCGATTCTGCTTTATCAACATTTACAGCAACCAAAGCTTCGGTGCTGGCGCCGGATGTTAACTCGTATATACCCGATTTTGTAAGTTTACCTAAGTGCAAAACATCGCTGCCGCTACCTTTTTCTTGTAACGTGCTGATAATTTCTTCGCTCGCATCCGGGGAAATTAATTTCCATTTTACGGACGCAGTTCTATTACCGCTTAATTTTATACTGATCTCCTTTCCGACGATTACGGACTCACCAAGCTTTTCATTGGCAGCAGTATAATGCACAGAACGATAAATGATTGGCGCAAAAATTCCTTTAAGTGGAAAATTCGACCAGGATAGTTTTGGAGAAATTGAGTATAACAAGACAGTTCCGTTACCGAACTTGTGTTCCGTAAGAAATGGATTTCCATTACTCATCGAGATAATCGAATGCCCCTCCCTGCCTGTTTGACGTTTAGCAAATGTATTAATTTCGGGTGAATCAATTCGTTGTTCTTTCTCTTTTTTATCTTTCATAAATATTCCTTCGAAAACAGGGTGATCGAAATCTAATTCCTTGAATGTAAAATTAGCAGTTCCAATACTTTCGACGAATGGAATACTCAAGACAGTTAAAAGTCCGTTAAAATTCTGTATTTGGGCATTTTCAGGTGCAAATAAAATTAACCCTTTCCCCTGTTCAACAAATAATTTGATACGTTGAACATCCGATTGTGAAATATTTGTGAAATTCGAAACAATTAAAACATCCGCTTTTTTCAAATCTACTACCGGAAAGCGTGATGGCAGAAATTCGTTAATCTCGAAAAGTAAATTAGAATTTTCGGCGGCAGTTGCAGTTAAAGCTAACTTCACAAATCGAGATTCGTCGGGATTCGAGATAAATGTTACGCTGATTTTCTCAGGAACATTGATTGTAAAAAATCTTCTGTTATCAAATTCTAAAGCATCGGTTTCAAGTTCAACATACCCCTTTAAAAAACCTGTTCGTTTTGGAATTGCAGAAAAATTCGCCGATGCCGTCCCCATCGTATTGAGGTCGAGACTGCTTTGTGCAACTCTCACTCCGTCGAAATACAAACTTGCAACAACATTTTTTAATTCGATGCTGCCATAATTTTTAATAATAGCTGTAAGATTAACCGGTTTATTTTTTTCAAATATTTTAGTTTGCACAATCACTGAATCGATTCCAACATTTTGAATTTCTTTCTTCCCAACTTCGATTAAAAAGAATTTCGTATCTTCACCGAATAGCGAAGGGGTCTGATTGAACGATTTTTCTTGATGCTCAAAAAGTGTTTTCTGAAAATCGCTGATGAAGTAAATTTCTTTGTTTGCATTTTTCGATTTACTCAAAATTTTTGACGAAAGGCGGAGAGCCGGTTCAATAGGATTTCGAATTTGTGAAATTTGGCTCTCTCGAATCGCTGTTTTTACCATAGCAATATCGTTCGAAGGGACTAACTCACCCGATTCCGGATTTGATAGTTTAATTATGTAAGCTTCATCGCCTTCTTTCATCAAATCCAAAATTTTTAAAGCTGATTCCTTCGACTGTTTGAAGAGTTCCCCCTCCTCATCTTGCGGCATCATGCTGAACGAGTCGTCTAAAATTATCAGCACGGTGGATAACGAGTGTGCACCGATACCTCCTAAGATAGTACCTCGCAGCGCCGGACGCGAAAAAGCTAATACGATTAAAATCACCATCAAAGTACGAATAATTAAAAGTAAAATTTGCTTTAGTTTAAGCCGGCGGATTTTGGTTTGCTGAAGTTCTTTTAAGAAAGTCAGCGTGCTGAATTCGATCGTTCGAAGTTTTCGTAAATTTAGTAAATGAATGATGAGAGGAATTGCAGCCCCGATTAAACCGAACAAAACTAATGGATTTAAAAATGTCATATTATATATCAATACCTATTGAAAAGTAAACAAGCCAAGGACCTTTTGCAAGCGGAGCTTTAATTTTTTGGGGGAGATAAAAACTTCTGCCAATTGCGGCTGATACGGGACCGACGGGTGAATCGAAACCCAATTGAAAACCGGTTGCGTGCCGCATGTTGACAAGCTTAATTTCTTGTGGTAAACTTGATATCATTCCCATATCATACCTGAACGAAAAGAATGTATCGTAAATAATTTTAAAAGGAAAACGAAGGCGATATTCGCCGCTAAAAAGTAAAATTTGTCTGCCTCGACTGTCGTACTCCCTCAAACCAAAAAATGAATTCATTCCTCCCAACGAATACTGTTCGGCAAGCGGAAGAGTTGCATCGGCTACTCCAAAAAATAATTTTGGCCGAAATGTGTGATTCGAAAAAAGAGTATAGTAATTTTCAAACGTCAATGTTAACTTCGTAAACGAGAATTTGCTTCCGAATTCTTTGATTGCCGACTCATAAGCAATTGAAAGAAACATTCCTTCTGTCGGAAATGGCATCCGGTTTTTTGAATCTATGGTAGTTGCAACTTTGAATATCGCGATAGGATATTTTTCGGGAAAAACACCTCCAGTTTGGATTTCCGTTATTTCGTGTTCCTCTCGCCTATACTCCAACATCATATTTCCGAGCCGTTCGAGTTGAGTGCCGAAGCTCAGCGAACCTCCGTATTTAATAAACCGATATTCACCAAATTGTACTCGTTTCCAATCTGTCGATGCAGGAATAAGTTCGTCTTGATAAGTAAAAATATTTTGTAAGTTATGATAAAATTTAAAATTAAAAGTCAAATAACTGTGGAAAATTCTCCGGACTTTATAATCGAATTCGGCAACCCTGTTCCGGTTACTTACTAAAAAATTGATTCCAAGTTCTTCGCCGTGTCCTCGAAAATTAGCATCACGTAAATCGATGTTAAAAATTAACCAGCGTTCATCGTTCGCATTCACACCTAACTTTATAATATCGGTTGCTCTTTCCTTCACTTTTATAACAATGATTGGATTTAGTTTATCATCGTTTTGAATTTCCAGCAAAACATACTCAAACAAACCAAGGCTGCTCAAATTTGAAATTCCCTTTTCTGCTGCAGTTATCTGGAATACATCTCCGTTTTTTAGAGGGAATTCCCTTCTTAAAACATATTCTGCGATATGAGTGTTACCTATAAATTGAATTTGGTTAACGACCCCTTCATTAATTATGAATGATAATAATTCATTTTCACTATCTACTTCCATCGACTCAATTCGGGCGAGACTAAACCCTTTTGATCGATATTTATGAAGTAGTTGATCACGAGCTAAATTAAATTTTCCTGTATTAAAACGCTTGCCCAATAATCCGGAAAAGGTGAAATCAATTTCCGTGTTTTCAAAATTTACATTACCGGAATATATTATTTTTTTTACAAACGGATAATATTTGGTTTTGTAAGTAATACGGTGAAACATAGAATCATCAACGATTTCGACATGAACCTCTTGAAATATTTTTAAGGAAGAGATAATGTTAATATCTTCCAATAATTCCTTTTGCGTAACTCTCTCGTTGTTTTTACTCGCTATGATTTTGTTTTTAGTTTCTACCGGTATGGAATCGCCCACGAAATCGAACGCAACATTTGTAAATATAAATCCTTCATCAGTAATATTGTTTGTATTTTTTCCTTCGATTAAAGATAGAATTGATTGGATATTTTTTTCAGCAATTTCCTCTCCCGCTTTTATCAGATATTTTACGTCGCTAAAATCGGATGATAATTGATTTCCGATTTCCGGTTTGAGTATTATATCAGCCAACGCCATTTGTTCCTGATTGGAGTTTTGCATCATAATCGTAATTATTTGATCGGCAACTTCCCAGGGTGCAGCGTGTTTCTCTAAATTTATTAATTCGCTGGTTGAATTCACCACGAGAACAACGTTGCAGTTTTCATCTTTTGCAACATCAACAGGAATATTAGTAACAACACCTCCGTCTATCAACGCTAGAGAATCTTTTTCCAACGGATAAAACATCAGCGGTACACCTACACTTGCACGCATCGCTTCAGAGAGGGATCCCTTATTAAAGATGAATCGCTTGCCCGATATTATATCGGCGGCAACTGCTCGAAACGGAATTTTTAAATCATCAAAACTCGGTTGCGGATGATAAAGAGCTTGAAGAGCAAGTTTGTTCAAAAAATTTGTAACCCTTTGACCACCGGAAACTGCAGATGGAATAATAGGTTCGAGTCCGTTGAACCGGATAATTAAGAAGCCCCTGTCTTTTGACTGTTTTTGATCGATAAAAAGTTCGGTTCTTTTCGTTTCGTCGGTAAGCGAAAGGATTTCTGACCAATTGGTAGAGAGGACGATACTTTCCAAATCAGCAGCAGAATAGCCGGCAGAGTATAACCCGCCAACGATCGCTCCCATACTGTTGCCAACAATCAGGTTGATAGGAATATTGTACTTTTCAAAAACTTTGAGAACTCCGATTTGTGCCAAACTTCGTGCACCGCCACCGCTCAATACGAGCCCGACTTTCAATTTACCATTGTTTTGCAGATCGGTTTTACGATATTCAGAAAGTAAAATATGTTTTTGTTGTGGGAAAATTGTTTGAGTGAAAAAGCAACATCCAAAAAAGAAAATTAGCATGTTTACATTTTTTAAAAATGGAAACAATTTACTTTTCCGTCTTTGATAAGTTCGGGTTTGATTCTTCAAGTAATTTTTGAGTTTCGTAGAGTTGAATATCGCGTATAGTATTATGAATTCTTTGCATCGAAGAATCAATTCGATCGAGCCAGCGGATTATTTCTGTATCCGATTCGAACTTCCTGCGAATTTCTTTTGTAGTAATCGAAATAACGGCAAGCGGATTATTCACATTGTCCTGCAACAGAGCAGAAATTTCGTTTACTACTTTTGTATGGATTTGTTGAAATTCCAACTGCTTCTCCAATTGAAAGTTCCGCATAGTGTTACTATGTTTATCGGTGCGTAGTTTTTGAATTTGCACATACGCCGCTGTGGCTAACCACATAAAAAACAATGAATCGAACTGTAAAACATAATCAAGGAACCCTTTTTTTGTATTATGGTTCTCAAAAAAATTTACAGAAGTAAGTAGATAATAAGCATAAATTATGACTGCTGCGATAATTAACGGGTACTTATTTACAAAAGTTTTTATCTTTTCAAACAATTTATTTTTGAAAATTTGCATTTCATTCTCTCTCAATTTCTATCTTCAAATTTTTAACTTTGTACGGATTACTAAGTCCAACTCATCAAGGTCAATTGGTTTAATCAGATACGAGTCAACTCCTAAATCATGGCTGTATTTTTCGGCGAGCGGGTCGCTAATCGCTGTCAGGAAGAAGCAAGGAATATCTTGAAATTTCTTATTGTTTTTCACCGTTTGGTAAAAATCGAAACCGTTCATCGGTTCCATTCTTAGATCGGTGATAATTAAATTTGGTATAATAGTTTCAAGCAAATTCAGAGCTGTTAAACCGCCATCGGCAGTAATAACTTTGTAACCTTTTTCGGTTAAACCATCGGATACAGCCCGGCGAATATCTGCGTCGTCATCAACAAAAAGTATTGTAGTATGTTTCATATTATATAATTATGTGGGAAATATTTCTACTGAAATTAATTGTATTTTCGGCAAATTGCAAGTTAATAGATACTTTCGTATATTCATATCATTAAAAAAATTAATTAATTATCGGGGTGTGGCTTAGCCCGGTTAGAGCGCTTGGTTTGGGACCAAGAAGTCGGAGGTTCGAATCCTCTCACCCCGACAATAATTAGGTCGAAATTTTTTTCGACCTTTTTTATTTAATCCATTTACAATATTAAATTTTTCTATGACTGATAATAAAATAATTTTTTCGATGATTGGTGTTGGGAAGGTTCACAAACCCAACAAGCAGGTTTTAAAGGATATATATCTATCTTTCTTTTATGGTGCGAAGATCGGTGTGTTAGGCTTGAACGGTTCCGGGAAAAGTACGCTTCTTCGAATCATCGCCGGTGTCGATAAAGATTATCTCGGAGAGATTACCGCTCAAAAAGGAATAACATTCGGGTACCTTTCACAGGAACCTGAGTTGGACCCGAATAAAACCGTGAAAGAAATTGTTGAAGAAGGGGCACAGGAATCAGTCAATTTATTGAAGGAATTCGAAGCTGTCAATGCAATGTTTTCAGAACCGGATGTTGATTTCGATGCGTTACTTGAAAAACAAGCGATGCTTCAGGAAAAAATCGATCATATCAGCGCTTGGGACATCGACAGCAAACTTGAGCAAGCAATGGATGCACTGCGATGCCCGCCGGGTGAAACTTTAGTTTCTGTTATATCAGGCGGCGAGAGGCGACGTGCTGCATTATGCCGGCTCCTGCTTCAAGAACCTGATGTTTTGTTGCTTGACGAACCGACAAATCACCTTGACGCAGAATCGGTTGGATGGCTTGAGCAGCATCTCTCGCAGTATAAAGGAACTGTTATAGCCGTTACTCACGATCGTTATTTTCTTGATAATGTTGCCGGATGGATTCTTGAACTTGACCGCGGCGAAGGGATTCCCTTCCAAGGAAATTACACATCGTGGCTTGAACAAAAGAAGGCACGGTTATCTGTTGAAGAAAAACAAGAATCAAAAAGACAAAAAGTATTGCAACGGGAATTGGATTGGATAAGGTTAAATCCCAAAGGTCGTCACGCAAAAAGCAAAGCACGGATTGCAGCTTACGAAAAAATGCTTACCGAAGATAGCGACAAACGTAATGAAGATATCGAAATTTACATACCACCCGGACCACGTTTGGGCGACATCGTCATTCGTGCTGAAAATGTCGTCAAAGCGTTTGGCGATATTATTCTTTATGAAGACCTGAACTTTAGTTTACCCGCAGGCGGTATTATCGGAATTATAGGTCCGAACGGGGCAGGTAAAACTACACTATTTCGCATGATTACCGGACCAGAAAAACCTGATGCCGGCACAATTATACTTGGTGATACAGTTAAACTTGCGTATGTCGATCAAAATCGTCCGCTCGATCCGCAAAAAACAATTTGGCAGGAAATTTCCGGCGGTGAAGATTTGATAATGTTAGGTAACCGCGAGGTGAACTCGCGGGCTTATGTTGCAAGGTTCAACTTCAGCGGAACAGATCAGCAAAAACCGACAGGCGCACTTTCAGGCGGCGAGCGAAACCGTGTGCATCTTGCAAAAGTTTTACGAGAAGGTGCAAACGTTTTATTACTCGACGAACCAACTAACGATCTCGATGTTAACACGCTTCGGGCGCTTGAAGAAGCACTAATGAACTTCGCCGGTTGTGCAGTAATTATATCTCACGATCGTTGGTTCCTCGACCGAGTAGCAACACACATACTTGCCTTCGAGGGGGATAGCAAAGCTATTTGGTTTGATGGTAATTACACCGAGTATGAAGAACACAGAAAGAAAATTTTAGGAATCGAAACTGACCGACCGCACCGGATTAAGTATAAAAAAATGTTTCGAGGTTGATTCTTTTCAATCTCACAATTTCACAAACTCAATCAATCCGCGTTTATCCAACCGAACTTCAACTGTATCGCCGGCAACAACTTCGTTGGATAAGATTTTTTCGGAAAGATGATTGACGATATATTTCTGTATTGTTCGTTTTAATGGTCGTGCACCATAACTTGGTTCATAACCCAGCTTTGCGAGCCAATCTTTTGCTTCATTTCCGATAATCAGTTTAATTCCATTTTTTTGCATCATCGTTTCGAGTCGCTTTAGTTGTATATCGACAATACGCCGGATGTCTTCAATCGAAAGTGGCTTAAAAAGTATAATATCATCGATACGGTTCATAAATTCAGGTCGTATTGTTTGCCGCAGCAAATCGAATAATTGGGCTTTCAACTCACTGAATATCTCGTCACGCCTTTCGCTGTTTAATAAGTGCATATTATCCTGAATCAACGGCGTTCCGATATTTGAAGTCATTATTATTATCGTATTCTTGAAATTAACAGTCTTCCCTTTGCTGTCAGTAAGCCGTCCGTCATCGAGCAGTTGCAGCAATACATCAAAAACTTCGGGATGTGCTTTTTCAATTTCATCGAGTAGAACAACCGAGTAAGGTTTGCGACGAACTGCCTCAGTGAGCTGACCACCTTCCTCGTAACCAACATATCCCGGCGGTGCACCGATTAAACGGGATACGGAAAATTTTTCCATATATTCACTCATATCAATACGGACAAGTGCGTTCTCGTCGTTGAATAATACTTCTGCCAATGCGCGTGCAAGTTCCGTTTTTCCAACACCTGTTGTTCCTAAAAAAATAAACGAACCGATTGGCTTCTTCTCGTCCTGCAAACCTGCTCTACTTCTTCGGATTGCTTCACTCACTGCCCGCACCGCTTCTTCCTGCCCGACAACTCTTTGGTGCAAACTATTTTCTAAATGCAATAACTTTTGCCGCTCGCCTTCAACCAGGCGAGTAACAGGAATTCCTGTCCACTTCGCAACCACCTGTGCAATATCTTCCGAATCAACTTCTTCACGAAGCATTTTTCTTCCTTTTTGAATTTCCTGTAATTTTCCCGAAGTAGCTTTCAAATCTTTTTCAAACGAATTTATCACACCGTATTTTAACTCGGCAACTCGTGCCAAGTCGCCATCGCGTTCGCGTATCTCGATTTCCTGCTTGGCATTTTTTATATCTTCCTTCATCTTTCGAATCGAATGAATCAGGTTTTTCTCGTTCTGCCAATGGGCTTTTAATTCTAAACTCTTTACGTTTATTTCAGCAATTTCTTTTTCTATTTGATTGAGTCGTTCTTCGATGCTTTCTTTTTTCAATTCATTTGAATAATCAATTAACTCCCGTTTAATAGCTTCGTGTTCGATTTCTAAATGTTTGATTTTACGTTCAACTTCGTCGAGTTCTTCGGGCAACGAATCTATTTCGATACGAAGTTTGGAAGCTGCCTCATCAATCAAATCAATGGCTTTGTCGGGTAAAAAGCGGTCGCTGATATACCGGTGGCTCAACTCAGCAGCACTTATCAAGGCGCCGTCAGTAATCCGGACGCCGTGATGAACTTCATACCGCTCTTTAAGTCCGCGCAAAATCGAAATTGTTTCTTCGATGCTTGGTTCGTTAATCAGCACAGGCTGGAAGCGCCGTTCAAGAGCCGCATCTTTTTCGATATGCTTGCGATACTCATCAATAGTTGTAGCGCCGATTGCGTGCAAATCGCCTTTTGCTAATGCCGGCTTCAACATATTAGCCGCATCAACAGCGCCCTGCGCCGCCCCCGCACCTACAAGCGTATGAAGTTCATCAATAAATAAAATAATTTCGCCGTCCGAATCGGTTACTTCTTTTAAAACAGCTTTCAGGCGTTCTTCAAACTGCCCGCGAAAACTTGTTCCCGCTACAAGCGCCCCTAAGTCCAACGCCACAATTCTTTTCGACTTTAAACTTTCGGGAACATCGCCTTGCACAATGCGTGTTGCAATTCCTTCAGCGATTGCAGTTTTTCCTACACCGGGTTCACCAATTAACACAGGATTATTTTTGGTTCGGCGCGATAGCACTTGCAGCACACGTCGGATTTCTTCGTCCCTTCCAATTACAGGATCGAGTTTTCCTTTTTGTGCAAGTTCGTTTAAATCGCGACCAAAGCGTTGCAATGGCTGGTATTTTTCTTCAGGAGTTTGGTCGGTTACGCGCTGTGTCCCGCGTATATCTTTTAGCGCTTTGTAAATTTCTTCTTTTGTAACACCTTGACTTTGTAAAATCTTGGCTGCGGTTGATTGCTTCGCTTCCAAAATACCTAAAAGTAAATGTTCCGTACTTACATAGTCGTCTTTTAATTGCTGAGCTTCTTTTAAAGCAAATTCAAAAAGTTGTGAAAGAGTGGAACTTATATATTGGTTGCCGGCTCCCGCGCCAGTAATTTTTGGAAGTTTCTCAATCGATTCATTAATTTTTATTTTGATGTAGTTTAAGTTGGTACCAATTTTATGAAGAATGGAAACAACAACGCCTTCAGAATCTTGAACGAGCGCCGCTATCAAGTGTTCGGGTTCGATTGCCTGATTGCTGTAACTTGCAGCGATTTCTTGCGCAGTTTGTACAGCTTCCTGTGATTTTATTGTAAATTTTTGAAATTGCATGATACCTCGGTTTAACCTTTGTTTGATTTGAGATTTGAGATTTGGGATTTGAGATTTTTTTCTTCACCTATATTTTTACCACTTTTTTGTTCTTCCCAATTCTTACCTGCTTTTTCTTCTATCACGTATTCAATTGCTTCCTGTTTATCTTTTGGTTGAAAGTCGTGGAAGGCGGTAATCGAAGCAATCGAACTTCCGCCTTTCCAACGAATCCTACTACTTACTACATACTATTTTTTACTTACAGTTTACTTATCTTTATCCTCAACTACTTCGAAGTCGGCATCTTCAACTGCCCGCCCGCCAGTGTCGTTCGGGCTGGCTTTACCTTTTTCTTTTTTCTCTTCGGCTTCGGGTTGTGCTTGTTGCTGACCGGCTTGGAAACCTTCAGCACCCGGCTGCGATTTTACATTTTCATACATCTTTGAAGATGCTTCGTTCCAAACATTGTTCAAAGTTTCCATTTTCGATTTAATATCGGCATGAACGCCGGCTTTAACGGCGGCATCGAGTGCATCGGTAGCCGATTCTAATTTGGATTTAACATCAGCGGGAATTTTATCTCCCAAATCTGTAATCTGCTTGCGTGTTTGGAAAACAAGATTGTCGGCTTGGTTCTTTGTTTCAATTTCTTCTTTGCGTTTTTTATCTTCAGCAGCGTGCGACTGGGCATCGGTTTTCATTTTCTCGATTTCTTCTTTTGTCAGTCCGCTCGAAGAAGTAATTCTAATACTTTGCTCTTTACTCGTTGCTTTATCTTTGGCAGCAACGTGCAACATTCCATTAGCATCTATATCAAATATAACTTCTATCTGTGGAACGCCGCGTGACGCCGGTGGAATACCATCGAGATGGAAGCGTCCTAATGTGCGATTGTCGATTGCCATCGGTCGTTCACCTTGTAAGATATGAATTTCTACAGATGTTTGACTGTCGGCTGCAGTCGAGAATATTTCGCTTCGCTTTGTCGGAATTGTGGTATTCGACGGAATTAAAACAGTCATTACATTTCCAAGCGTCTCAATTCCTAATGATAGCGGTGTAACATCAAGCAGAAGCACGTCGGTAACATCGCCGCTTAAAACTCCGCCTTGGATAGCCGCTCCTACAGCAACGACCTCATCCGGGTTAACTCCTTTGTGTCCCTCCTTACCGAAAATATCTTTTACAAGTTGTTGAATACGCGGCATACGGCTCATCCCACCTACCAAAATAATCTCGTCGATTTGGTTTGGCAATAATCCGGAATCTTTTAACGCCCTTTCAACCGGATGAAAACATCGATCAACGAGATCGGAAACAAGTGTTTCAAATTTAGCTCTCGTGATATTGATATTTAAGTGTTTTGGACCATCGGCAGTTGCGGTGATGAACGGCAGATTAACGTCGGTTTGCATCAATTGTGATAATTCGATTTTTGCTTTTTCGGCTGCTTCGCGTAACCGTTGCAAAGCCATCGGGTCTTTGCGTAAATCGACACTTTCGTTTTTCTTGAATTCTTCTGCAAGATAATCTACGATGCGATGATCGAAGTTATCGCCACCAAGGTGAGTATCGCCGTTTGTCGATTTAACTTCGAACACGCCATCGCCAAGTTCAAGTATCGAAATATCGAAAGTTCCGCCGCCCAAATCAAAGACTGCAACTTTCATATCCTTCGCCTTTTTATCAAGCCCATAAGCCAAAGCAGCAGCCGTTGGCTCGTTGATAATGCGTCTGACGTTTAGCCCTGCAATTTCTCCCGCTTCTTTTGTTGCCTGTCGCTGTGCATCGTTGAAGTAAGCGGGAACTGTAATAACTGCTTCTGTAATTTTTTGTCCTAAATAATCTTCGGCAGTCTGTTTCATTTTTTGCAGAACCATAGCGCTGATTTCCGGCGGCGAATACACACGATCGTCTATCTGGACGCGTGCGGTATTGTTATCTCCTTGTATTACTTTGTATGGAACAAGTTTCATTTCCTCATTTACCTCGTTATGGAACCGTCCCATAAATCGTTTGATAGAAAACACCGTGTTTTGCGAGTTTGTTACTGCTTGCCGCTTTGCCGCTTGTCCAACAAGTCGTTCACCGGATTTTGTAAATGCCACAACCGATGGAGTTGTGCGCGAACCTTCCGGATTCGCAATTACAACCGGATCGTTACCTTCCATTACAGCAACAACCGAGTTAGTAGTTCCTAAATCGATTCCAATTATTTTACCAGCCATTTTGTTTCTCCTTTTCCGCCTTTGGCGGATTTATTTTTTTTTAAATTAAGAAAAGAGTAAGGAGATGTAAAGATACGCCGCCCTACTCAGTTCGTACTATAATTTGCAAACCGTTACTTAATCTCAATCGTCTTCGAAATATCTTTCGGATTTATTTTAGGCAATTGAATTTTCAAGATACCGTTTTTGAAATTAGCTTCAATTTTTTCGTTATCCACTTCGACAGGAAGAGTTACCGAACGGTTGAATGTTCCGTAACACATTTCGAGATGATAATAATTTTCCTGCCCGACTGCGGCGTTCAGGTGGGCTTTTTCTTTCTTCTCTTCGCGTTTCCGCTCGCCGCTGATTGTAAGCACATCATTATGAAGAGAAATTTTTACCTCTTCTTTTTCGATGCCCGGCAATTCGGCAGTAAGATACAGATTCTTTTCATCTTCGCGCAAATCAATTGCGGGATTGAAAGAACCACTCATTCTGCGTGTAAGTGGAAGGTCGTTAAATATTTTTTGAATTTGATTTTCGAGAGTTTCAATTTCTCTGAATGGTGAGAATTTTATAAGTGTCATTTTTATATTCCTTTTTTATTTTGTGATTGATAATTTATAGTTCTGCCATTATTACATTCAAGCATCGTGCCAGTATTTACTAATTACGATATAATTGATATAACTTACTATTTATCAATGTGTTATAGTTTGATGTGCACTTTCATTCAATGAAATAATAAAACTGCTCGAACAGACATACTGTCATACGTAGTGCCGTAACATGAATATCGAAACATAAAATGGCAGATATGTATGAAATATTGTTTTGACGCATAAAAAATTATCGTTGTTTTTCAAATCCTATTTTGGTATAATCAATGTGATTTATGATTGACAAAGATAAAATATTAAATAATTTAACAACCAAAGTAATAGGTAGAGATATTATTTCATTCGAGACCATCGACTCCAGTAATACTTATGCTAAAACACTTTCGGATGCTGATGCAAAAAACGGAATGATTATAATTGCTGAAGGGCAGACCTGTGGACGTGGTAGATTCAACCGTAAGTGGGAAAGCCAGAAAGAAAGAAATCTTACTTTTTCAATTCTTTTAAAACCTGAATCAGCGCTGAATAAAATCGGGTTACTGCCGCTGCTAACTGCCTCTGCTGTTGCAAAAGCAATCGAAGCTGTTACAAATTTAGAGGTTGAGTGTAAGTGGCCCAACGATATTTTGATTAACGGGAAAAAAACTTGCGGGATTCTGATTGAATCAACTTCCACTCTTAAAATAAATCGTATCATTGTAGGTATCGGCTTGAATGTTAATCAGGAATTATTTCCGGATGGAATAAGATTAACTGCTACCTCCTTAAAGAATGAGTTCGGAAAAACAATCGACAGGATAATTTTGTTAGCCGACATACTGAACCGGTTTGAAGATATGTATTTCCGATTCACGCAAAATGATACCAAAGAGTATTTATCAGATTGGATAAGTAGATGCAAGATGTTTGGAAAAGAAATATCAGTTTCTTATTTTGAGAAGCAAATACACGGCAAAGTTCTACGGATCGACTCAGACGGCAGCTTAATACTAAAATCTGAGGATAACGAGATAAAATTATTTTCCGGTGATGTAACTATCAACAAACAATTGTGAGAATAAACTATGTTACTATCTATTGATATCGGTAATACTCATACAGTAGTTGGAGTATTTAATAAAGAAAAATTAATATCACACTGGCGGCTCTCAAGCACAATTACAAGAACCGAAGACGAATGTTTTTTAATTGTGAAATTATTATGCGAGCAAATTAATTTGTCGCTAACCAATATTGGTGGAGTAATAATTTCATCAGTTGTTCCTAATTTAACAGATATTTTTAAGCGTATGGCTGAAAAGTATTTTCAAGTAAAACCGGTAATCGTATCGGCTGCATTAAAACTTGGAATAAAAGTAAAATACGATGACCCGATGGCTGTGGGTGCCGACCGTTTGTGCAACGCTGTTGCTGCTTACAAAAAATATGGGGGTCCGGCGATTATTGTAGATTTTGGAACAGCCACGACATTCGATGTTATCTCGCCACGCGGTGATTATCTTGGAGGTGTAATATCGCCGGGTATAGAAACAGCCGGCAGCGAATTGCACAAGCGTGCTGCACGTTTACCTAAAATTGAACTCCACTTCCCCGAAAATGTAATCGGCAAAAACACAGTCGAAAGTATGCAATCGGGCATTATGTACGGCGCATTAGACGCAATGGAGGGGATGATTAAACGCATCGAAAACAAATTGGGAAAAAAAGCCCACATCCTTGCGACAGGAGGCTACTCAAAATTTGTTTGCCAAAAAAGCACTTTTAAAATTCATTGTGAACCTTGGTTGGTGCTTGAGGGTGCAAGGTTGATTTACGAGATGAATGTGAATCAAGTATCTTCCTGATTTTCCTTAAAACTTCCTCCGGGTGATATGGTTTTTGTATAAAATCTTTCACCCCGGCGTTTATGATTTCAGACCTTTTGTTAGACTCTAAAAAACCACTTGTAAGTATTGTTTTTACTTCCGGATGTATCGCTTTCATATTTTCAAACAAAGTCAAACCATCAATTTTCGGCAATCCAACATCCGAGAAAACCAATTTTATTTCACTGATATTCTGTTTATAGATAATAAGCCCCTCCTCGCCATTGGTTGCAGTTATTACATTATATCCATTTGAAATCAAAAATTCTTTCATCAAATCTCTTAATGATTGTTCATCTTCAATAACTAAGATGGTTTCATTTCCACCGATAATAGTGTAGTCAGTATTTTTATTATTCTCAATAATAATTTCATTGTTTATTAACGGTAAGGAAATAATAAATTCGCTGCCTTCACCCAAGTTGCTTTTTACTTCAATAAAACCTTTATGGTTCTGAATAATTCCGAATACGACGGAAAGACCCAAACCGGTTCCCTGATTAAAATCTTTCGTGGTAAAGAAGGGTTCATAAATCCGGTTAATTACTTTCTCTTCCATTCCGGTTCCGGTATCTCTTACTTTGAGTGTAATATAGTCTTGGGTATTTTTTTTCAGTTGTGTCGATATATGTAGTTCGCCTCCTTGCGGCATTGCGTCGCGCGCATTGACACATAGGTTAAAGAGCACCTGATGTAATTGAGTTCTATCGGCAACAAGTGCGGGTAAGTTTTCTTCAAGATGTAAGATGGTATTAATAGTTTTTGGGAATGTTTCGCCGATAAGTTTCATTACATCGGAGACAACATCATTTATTTGGACAGATTCATGAAATATTTCAGTTTTCCGTGTAAAAGTCAACAATTGTTTTACGACTTCCGCACCCCGTAACGCAGCTTCAGTAATAGCTTGATTACTTTTTTCCTCCACCTTTATATCATAATTTTGTGCTTCTATTAACGAAGCATGTCCGAGTATTATCCCTAATATATTATTGAAATCATGTGCAATCCCGCTCGCAAACGTTCCGATTCCATCCATCTTTTGAGTTTGGATAAGTTGATTTTCGAGCATTCTTCTTCGGGTATCATCTATCAGATACGCTTTAATCTCTTGAAGCATTCCCGACTTATCGAAAACACCTATGTAATTTGCAATCATATAAGCCGAAGAGCCATCTTTTCTGACCATCTCTACTTCGTAATTATTAAGCTTTTTATATTTTACCAATTTTGAGAGTAATACTTGAAGGGTATTAACATCACGGTATAGATTTGCAGTCTTTGTATGCAGCGCCTCCTTGACAGATGAGAATCTAAACATTTCAGCGAATGCCGGGTTGCACATTAATATTTGACCATCCGTTGTTGTTATGTAATCACCCGTAACATCATCTTCAAAAAAACTTCGGTACTTTTGTTCTAATTCTTTGAGTTGATTTTCCGATTTAATTCTGTCTGTTACATCCTGCTTTATCGCAATAAAATGTGTGATCTCTCCGTTGTTATCAGTTACAGGTGTGATCATCGACTCATCGATATATGATGTTCCATTTTTACGCAGATTTTCTAATCTCCCGCTCCAAATTTTTCCTGAAAGAATTGTTTCCCACAGGTCTTGATAAAATTTCGGATCAAGTTTATTTGACTTCAGAAAACGAGGATTTTTTCCGACAACCTCTTCTTTCGAATACCCACTTAACAATGTGAATGCGTTGTTCACCCATTGAATATTTCCAGATTTATCTGTTATCATAATTGAATTCGCAGCAGATTCAAGGGCTGTAAATAGCAATTGCATAGTCTGTTCGATTAATTTATCCTCGGCACTATCTTTTGTTTTTGATATCGCGAGCATGTTGCCAACTAAATATTTTCGGGTTTTCCTTATTATCCAAAGGACGATACCTATCAATAATATTGCCTCAAAAAATATGAATTTCAAAATTGAATGGTTGTAATAAAAATTTAACGATGTGAAAACGAGGATAATAACTGCTAAAACAAAATAACTCGCAATCGTTTTCCGGTAAATTTTATTTTCTGAAATATTCATACTATTGGTCCTTATTAACTATTAAAACTTTACACATCATTATGATTTACATGCCCTTGTTGAAATACCTTCATTACTGCTTGGGTGCGGGAGTGGACGTGTAGCTTGCTATACATGTTTTTGATATGAAAACGGACAGTCTCGATGCTGATAAATAGTTTATCTGCAATTTCTTCGTAAGTCAATCCTTTGGCTAACTCGGAGACGATTTCATATTCTCTTTTCGATAGTTCTTCAGTTTCTTCAGCAGGTTTGATTTGAAAAGCTTTAATAACTTTGCGGGCTATTTCGTTGGACATCGGGGCGCCCCCTTCGTTAAGCTCTTTTATTGCTTTCAGCAATTCATCCATCGGTGTGTTTTTCAAAACATATCCGCTGGCTCCGGCAGTTAACGACTTAAAAATATTTTCCGAGGTTTCGTAAACTGTGAGCATTAAAATGTTTAAATCGGATCTGCGTTTTCGAAGTTCTCTGACGCAATCAATTCCCGAAATACCGGGCATATTGATATCCATCAGCACGACATCTACATCATCGATAATCATTTTTTTTAAAGCTGCATCACCCGAATTAAACGAGCCCACACATTCGAAGCCCGGCGTATTATTCAATACATACTCGATACCGTTTCGGATTACATTATCGTCTTCTACAATTGCTACTTTAATAGTTTTCATTTTAGATACAATATATCATATAATTACTAATTTAAAACACATTTTAATGTGGTTAAATGATGTGCGAATCTAATGTTGGAATCCTCAGTGAAATTAAAGTTCCTTTATCCTTAATAGTTTGGATGTTCAAAATTCCATCTAAAGCTTCAGCGCGTGAAGTCATATTATTCAGCCCTTTCCCGTTTCGCGGGTCGGTGTTTTCAATGCAAGGTTCGAATCCACATCCGTTATCTGCAATTTTCAAATTGAACTCGTTACCCTTGATTGTAATTTCGAAATCAACTTTTGTGGCTTTTGAATATTTACATACATTCGTTAGAGCTTCTTTAGTTATGAAGAAAATATTTCTGCGGAATTCGGAAGTGAAGAAGAGATTTTCGTTATTGGAATCCGATTCAAAAAATAATTTTATACCTTTCGTTTGCAGAAATCGTGCAGCGTAGTGCCTGATAAATGCAGTCAAATCCTGATAACTATTTGTTGATGGGTCTAATGCCCATATAATATCCCGTAAGCCATTCATTAAGGTATATATTGTTGATGCTGTAAGATTAATATCTTGTTGAGCTGCTGCAATATCTCCCGAAGATATTTTTTTATTTGCGACATCCAATGTAATTGATATTTGTGAAAGTGAACTACCAATGCCGTCGTGAAAATCGCGGGCAATACGGCTTCGTTCCGTTTCAACAGCTCGCTGTTTCTCTTGAATCGTTTGTTTCGAGATGTATTTATTTTTTATTTCGTATCTACGCAGCAGCCAAAAAAATATTAACACAACAAGGATGTGGAGCCACCAAAAATTAAATTGCTTCCAAAAGGGAAATTCAGTTTCAATACTTAATGAGGTTCCTTCGCCATAACGATTTTGTTGCGGATAGTATTCGCGGATTTCAAATTGATATGCACCGGCGGGAAGTTGCGACCATAATTGGTGATTAATAGCAGATGTATTCTTCCACGTACTATCATAACCCATTATTCGATATTGATAAATTACCGAATCCTCCTCGACCTTCTTTACAGAGTAATTATCATTGAGCGAGAATACAATATTAACACTTATTACGTAGAGAAATAATAATTTCATGGCACAAATAAAAGAATAAAATTGGAAAGGAGCAAATACGGTTTTATAATGAAATAAATAAAAAAGCCGTAACTAACGTATTTACTTTCAGTTACGGCTTGATGAATGCTTATACTATTTACTTAATACCGAGTATTCCCACCGATGCCTGTGCAAAATCGACAAGCGGTCCGAAATATAACACTAAAACTAATGTTGGGCTGAATTACATATTCATGTCGGACCGGAAAAACAGTCCCCAACATTTTTGCTTTTAAATTATTATTTTCATATCATCAATCAAAGATGGAAACTCAAACCGCATATAGATACATCGTTAAAAAGCATGATACGAATGAACCGACCATCCAAGGCACCCGTATCACAGTCAGAGATGTAGTTGAACAATGGAAAATTGGAGCCTCTCCTGAAGAAATTCCGATTCATTACCCACATATAACCTTGTCTCAAGTCTTTGAAGCTCTTGCTTACTACCACGATAACAAAATAGAGATCGAAAAATTCATTGAAGTAAATAAAGCTTTATCTCGATGAGAACATCGATGTTCTTTTAGCTATACTTCTTCGCGCAAGAAATATTTATGTCATAACAACGGCAGAAGCTGATAATTTAGGTAAAAGCGATCCACAACAGTTTGACTATTCTATTTCGCATTCACTCTCCATAGCAACTCACAACAGAGTAGATTTTGAAAACCTTTTTAGGATTTATACTGAGAAGGCAATTGGTACGTATAACTACTTAATTCCTAAAATTCCAACCGATGCTTGTGCAAAATCGACAAGCGGTCCGAAATACAATCCTAAAACCAAAGTTGGGATAACTAATAATAGTGCAACAATAAAATGAGACGGGCTGAACTTGATGGGTTCGTGTTCGATATCGATGTCGCGTAAAAACATATTTCTGAAAATGCGGACATAATAGTAAAGCGATACAACGCTGTTTAACACACCGACGATGGCAAGCCAAATCCATCCGCTGTTTATTAGCGCTGCGAAGAGATATAACTTCCCGATAAATCCGGCAGTTGGCGGAAGTCCGGTTAAAGAAATCAAAAATATCGCAAACACCACAGCCATAAACGGTGCTTTATATCCTAAACCTTTATACGAATCGATATCTTCACTCCCTATTTTGTCTGCAATCAACATTACGATATAAAAAGCACCCAAGTTCATAAACAAGTAAGTTGCGAAGTAAATCATTATAGCAGAAATTCCTTCGTTGTTTAATACTACAACACCCATCATCATATAACCGGCGTGGGCAATACTCGAATAAGCGAGCAGACGCTTAAGGTTGTTCTGCCAAACCGCTGTGAAGTTTCCGATTGTCATAGTAGCAACTGAAAGAATTGCGATAATGATATGCCAATCGAAACCGCCAATAGTCGTGAAATAACCGTTGATTGCACTTGCCAGCGGGTCGTAATAACCTACAAAGAAGTAACGAATCATCAGAGCAAAGCCGGCAGCTTTCGATGCGACTGATAAGAATGCCGTAATTGTGATAGGCGCGCCTTCGTAAACATCGGGCGTCCAGAAGTGGAACGGAACCGCTGATATTTTAAAACCAAAGCCGACAATCATTAACAGGTTTGCGGCTATCAAAGCAAGCAAGCTTACTCCGCCTTGTTGTATTACCTGATTTACGTCGTATATATTCAGCGAACCTGTTAGCCCGTATAAAATTGAAATTCCGTAAAGCAGCATACCCGATGATACTGCACCGTAAATAATATATTTAAGAGATGCTTCACTGGAATCGGGAGTTTCTTTTTTATATCCGGCAAGTATGTATGAGCTTAAAGAGGTGAGTTCGATGGAAAGATACATCATTAGTAAATTGCTGGCGCCTGTCATCAACAACATTCCTAAAGTCATAGAAATAACGAAAGCATAATACTCGCCTAACTTCCGTTTTCCGTTGTTAAGTTCTTTCGATTGCATCGAAAACATAACTACAAAAATTGCAGTAAGTAAAATAATTACTTTGAAGAAAACTGAAAACGAGTCGACAACAAACATATTACTGAAAATCGAAACAGCTACTCCACTTTGTTGGATTACAAAATACCCGGCTACAAACAAACCAGCCATCACAATCGATGCAATAAACTGCGGTTTGTTTTTAACGATCAAATCGATCAGTATAGCCGCACATAAAACAATAACGAGAGTAATTTCCGGCTGAAATATTTTTACGCTGTCTAATATTTGTTGTAACATTATATTTTAATTTGAGGTGTTTTTATTAATATTTATCGTGTTGATATTCAAGTATTTAAATCTCAGAAAACAAATTACAATTCTCAATTAAGCACCAATACTTTCATTAGGGTAGTTCTAATAATGAATAATGAATGTCGAATGGCGAAGTCGCCTCGATAGAATCGGGGCAAAATTCATAATTCTAAGTTCGATATTCGATATTCATTTTGTTATTTGTGATTCATCCTATGGCGTAGGCATCGGCATACCGGCGCCGGCACTTACAAATTCAACTAAATGATTGACTGATGAATTCATCAAATCAATCAACGGACTTGGATAAATTCCTAAAAAGATCACGATAATGGCTAATGGAATCAATGTAAAAAGCTCTCGTCCATTAATGTCTGGTAGATTTTTCCATTTTTCGGGAAGTGTTCCAAGAAAAACTCTTTGCAAAGTCCATAACATATAAGCGGCTGTCAGCACTATACCTAAAGTTGATGCAATTGTAATCCACCTGAAAACCTGGAAGGCACCTAAAAATGCAAACGCTTCGCTGATAAATCCGCTTAAGCCGGGTAACCCGAGAGCTGCAAAAAAAGCTACCGTTACAATACCTGTATAGCGCGGCATCTGCTGAGCGAGTCCACCAAAATCGTTAAGTCCGCGTGTGTGTGCACGGTCGTAAATAACACCTACGATCAAGAAGAGCATTGCGGTGATTGTTCCGTGATTGAACATCTGCATTACTGCACCGGTTACACCTTGCGTATTGAGGGCAGCCATTCCTAAAATTACTACACCCATGTGACTGATGCTTGAGTATGCAATTAACTTTTTGAAATCGGTTTGCGCCATCGCGACCAGCGCTCCATATACGATATTTATAAAGCCAAGCATTGCAAGCGGAATTGCAAAGTAAACCATTCCATCGGGGAACATCGGGAATGAAACTCTGAGCAAGCCGTAAGTTCCCATCTTTAACAAAACACCCGCTAATATAACGCTGATTGCAGTTGGAGCTTCCACGTGTGCATCGGGCAACCATGTGTGGAACGGAAATATCGGAACTTTGATTGCAAAACCTATGAACAATCCTACGTAAGCTATGTATCGCCAAAATGTATGAAGTCCGCCAAGCAAAGAGTTCGGATCGTAGTTAGCGGGATTCATCATCATCAACATATTGAATGTGTGAACTTTTTCGCCTGTTGCAGGATCGACATAGGAGACACTAAAGTAAAGAGCTAACATTACGAGAAGCATCAACACACTTCCGAATAATGTATAGAGGAAAAATTTAATTGCAGCATACTCGCGGCGTGGTCCGCCCCAAATTCCGATTAAAAAATACATCGGCAGCAGCATAACTTCCCAAAAAACGTAGAACAGGAAAAAGTCGAGCGATACGAACACACCCATCATACCTGTATCTAATAGGAGCAGCAGTGCGAAATAACCATTCAGCGATTTCTTGATGTTCCATGATGCAAAAACTGCGATGAAAGAAATAAGGGCTGTTAACAAAACCATCGTAACACTTAAGCCGTCGATACCCACAAAGTAGTCGATATCAATCCTACCGACCCAAGGCACACTTTGAACATTAATCCAGTTAAATTTTTCTACAAATTGAAATGTTTCAGCATTGTTGATTCCGGGGAGACTTCTATTGAACCCTAAATAAATTAGCACAGCAAGAATTACCTGTAAGCCGGTAAAAACCACTGAAGTCCACCGTATGGCATTCCCGTTTTGTTTAGGAATTAAGAGAATGAATATCATTCCTATGATTGGTAAGAATGTTATCCAAGTTAATATTCCAATGTTAAGAAATTTTAGTTCCATTGAAGCTTATATACTCCGTAATGTTAATTGATTAAAACGTTCTAAAAACAAAATACAATATCATAAATCCAAACATCGCAAAAATCAAATATGTTTGAACCCGACCTGTTTGAAATTTTCTAAAAACTAAACCGAAGAAACCTGAAAGATACGCAACACCGTTTACCATACCATCGACAACATACTTATCGAAGCCGCCGGCACCCACCCAAAAACCAAACAAAGTTAGCAGTCCGGCAATCACTCCGCCTGCAATTGCACCGATGTAATTAAAAAATCCGGATGCTTCGGGCCAAAGAGCTGACGATGAAAATATTCCGACTAAAACTGATGTAAGAATAGCGACTGTCATGTAAACTGAACTGCTTAAAGTGCGTTCTTTCCATTGTTCTTTATAGCCAAGTGTAAAAGCAACTGTCCAACTGCCCGTGTTGTTCACGAGTCCATCAATGATATTGTTATCGAACCATCGCATAATTCGTGTTACAGCGTGAGTGCCTGCAACAAAAACAAATCCGTACAACTCATCGAAGTACCATTTGTTGAGTAAAAATTTGTGAACACCGCTGAATCGATTTGCGATTGCATCGGCGTTAATTTTTTTCCAATAGTAAGTAGCGAAAGCTAAAAGAATACCTAAACCTGCAACAGCGAGTGATAAAAACATTGCCGGATAATGAGCGTGATGAAATGCTTCGCCAAATATTTCAATGCTCGCTGCTTGCATTGCCATCGGAACAACCGACTCAGGTCTTGGTAACAACTGATAAATCCATCCTGCGGTTGCATCGAACGGATTGAACGAGTAAAATGCAAAGAAAGATAAAACTGCAAACACTATCAATGGAATCGTCATAACTGCCGGTGATTCGTGAATGAGTTCAAACCGGTGTTTATCTTTGTGCTCACCGAAAAATGTAATTATCACAACCCTGAACATATAGAAAGCTGTAAGCCCGGCAACTAAGAATCCGATAACCGGAATCAAAAAATGTCCCGTTAAATTTCCATAAGCGAGTGTTCCAGCCAAGATCGAATCTTTACTCAAGAACCCGGAAGTAAGTGGAACGCCGGAAATTGCAAGAGTATAAATCAGGAAAGTCCAGAATGTAACAGGCATCTTTTTCTTCAAGCCGCCCATATTTCGAATATCCTGCGGGTCGGTATGATGATCGTGTTGATGATGAAGAGCGTGGTGCATTCCGTATATAACCGAACCCGAACCGAGAAACAAACCGGCTTTAAACATTGCGTGTGTTAAGAGGTGAAAGAATCCGGCTGTGTAAGCTCCCACTCCAAGTCCCATAATCATATAACCGAGTTGAGAAATTGTTGAGTAAGCTAAAACTTTTTTGATATCATTTTGGGTTATCGCAATTGTTGCGGCAACGAAAGCAGTTATCGCACCGATGTAAGAAATAAACATTAATGTATCGGCTGTGAACATAACAAATACGCGAGCGACAAGATAAACACCGGCGGCAACCATAGTTGCAGCGTGAATCAAAGCGCTAACAGGTGTTGGACCCTCCATAGCATCGGGCAGCCATACGTGAAGTGGAAATTGTGCCGATTTTCCTATTGCACCGCAGAAAATTAAAATGCCTGCTGCAGTCAGCCAAGTTTCGCTTCCCATCGGAATTTGACCGGATGCTATTGCCGAAAAAATTGCATCGAACGAGAATGTTCTGAACGTAAAAAATATTATCATCACACCGGCAAACATTCCAAGGTCGCCAATCCGGTTTACAATGAATGCCTTGATTGCAGCATCGGATGCCGACTTCTTCTCAAACCAATGACCGATTAACAGATACGAGCTTATACCGACTAATTCCCAACCAACATACATTGTAAAAAAGTTATTGGTGATAACAATTATCATCATCGAAAATGTGAAGAAGCCAAGATAAGCGAAGTAGCGTGAGTAGCGGATATCGTCCTTCATATATCCGATTGAGAAGAGGTGAACAAGTGCGCTTACTATCGCAACCACCACAACCATAATTGCAGATAGATTATCGACGACCATTCCTAAATGTAAATCAAGCTGACCGATAAAAGGAACATTTCCGAAAGTAAGCCATTTGAAAGAAACTTGTATAACTTCATCGGGGAAGATGATGAGTTTGGAAAGCATCACAGTCAAAGCTGATGCAAGCATCGCAAATAAAAGAGACGTTCCGATAACATCGCCGCCGCGTGGAAGCCGTTTACCGAAAAATATTAATATCAAAAACGATACTAAAGGTATTAGCAGGTTCGAAATTGTTAATATTAAAATTAATTCCTGGTTCATATCTTCAAACTATTCTTTCAACTTATTAATTTCATCAACATTCACGGTGTGGAAAGTTTTATAGATGTTTAAAACGATTGCTAAAGCAATTGCAGCTTCGGCTGCTGCGAGAACTATTACAAAAATGGCGGCCATGTGACCGTCTAAATTTAAAGTGCCGTAACGAGAGAAAGCGATAAAATTTATATTTGCGGCATTAAGAATTAATTCGATGCCCATCAATACCAAAATAGCATTGCGGCGAGTTACAACGCCCAAAATTCCAAGTGAAAATAAAATGGCGCTCAAAACTAAATAATGCGTTAATCCTATTTGTAACATTAATTGCCTGTTAAATTTCTTTTTTGTTTTCTGTTTTTAAACACTATTTCGCTTCTTTCTCTCTTCTTGCTATGATTGCAGCACCGATTAGAGCAATCAACAAAATAACCGATGCAACTTCAAAAGGCAGGAGCCATGTGGTCATAAACATTTCGCCAATCCCTTTGGCTGTTGGAATTGGGTCGCCGGTTTGTAGCGGTGCAACCCTCCAATCGGTTACAGTGAAGATGCCAATGAGAGTTCCAGCAATCATCGAAGTAATAAGTGCAGCCGGTAAAATTTTTAACGTGCCTGTTTTCATATCAACACTTACAACTTTGTGCGTTAACATAACACCAAATAACATCAGCACTAAAATGCCGCCGACATAAATAAGCAATTGAGTAATAGCAAGAAAATCGGCGTTCAGCAAAACGTAAAGTCCGGCTACTGCAAAAAAAGTGAACAACAACGAAAAAGCCGAGTAAATTATATTTCTTGAAAATACAACAATCGATGCAGAGACTACTGCGATTGTAGCAAAGAAGTAAAATAAAATATCAATCAAACTCATAATTTTTTATGTTGGATTTTCGGTTTTAGTTTGTTCGGGTTTAGCCGGCGCGGCGGGCTTTGCCGCTGCTGCTTTTTTAGCTGCTGCTTCCTTCTCGGCTTCTGCGGCTTGTATTTTTACACGGGCAATCTCTTCTTCGGTCATCGTACAAAAATTATATATCAAATCGTGCCGTTTATATTCCGAGAATTCGTATGTATCGGTCATAAATATACATTCAGTAGGACAAGGCGGAACACAAAGTCCGCAGTAACAGCATTTTCCGATATCAATTTTGAACTCGGTTACATATAAGCGTTTCTTCGTTCCTTTTGAAGTCAAACCCAAATCTTCGGTAGGCAACGATTTCACGGTTTCAATATCTATGCAATTAACAGGACAGGCATTCGAGCACTGTAAACACCCAATACAATCGTCCATATTAACATACAAACGATTTCGTGCACGTTCGGGGAGTGTCATTTTTACTGTCGGATACTGAATCGTTACTGCGGGCACAAACAGATGCGAGAAGGTGATGCGCATGCCAATCAGCACCGTCCAGATAGATGTAAATATGTCTTTAAAATACTGTTTCATAATATATTAAAAAATAAATAATGAACACCGAATATCGAATATCAAATGTCGAAGTTCATTTCTTTTGTATGTTTTGCTTACCATTTCGACTTTGAACTGTTTTAATACTTTTAACAAAAATTGATATAAGTTGATTACATTCATCATACACAAAGTCGATATTTCCTATTGGCTTTTTAAGTTTTAGTCGTTTAATTATTCTTAAACAGATACGTGTCTCTCTTAATTCCTTTAATATTATTTTTAACTTATGGATAAAATCACTTTTAGATTCTGCACTTTGAGCTTCACCATAATTCAAAGCCGGTGATGTTCCCGAGCGGATTAATTGATTCGCTAAATGATTACTGGCTTTTGTGTTTGGAAGAATTTCTACAACATCAATTATCAAAATCGAAAAATCAACAAGTCTGTCTTCTAGATCATATTTTCGCTCTTTAGAATCATCCACAAATTATTATCCTTCAATATTCATAATTCAGTATTCATCCGTTAGCTAACGGATTCGATATTTTTTTTATTGGGCACCTCTAAAAACTATTATTTATTAATTGGGCTAAAGCCCTTGATGCACGCGGCTTTTCAATAACCCCACGCTTAACAGGTCGTGTGATAACTGTAGGAACTCATCCCCCGACCCCTTCTCTTAAAAAGAGAAGGGGA
>JAUXOG010000070.1 GCA_030682385.1 Bacteroidota bacterium | reverse complement strand
TGTGTGATAATACCGAACTCACCCTAAATCCCTCTCTTACGAAGAGAGGGACTTGCTGAATCTGAGTTCAATTCTCCCCTTCTCTTTTTAAGAGAAGGGGTCGGGGGATGAGTTCCTACAGTTATCACACGACCTGTTAAGTCGTGGGTTACTGACAAAAAGATAAGAGTATAAACTGTTTTCAACAGTTTCAGAACGTAAAACGTTCTTCAGAATCTGTTGTGTAATAATTTTTCAGATGTCTCTAATGTTAATAAATGAAGCTAATGCACTAAAAATTAATTGGAGGATGTATGATTGGTAAGTTGTTGTACAAGTATCGAAATGTTACTGCCGTAATAATTGGAGTTATTATATTTGCGTTTGTCCTGCCCACTCTCGCTCCTATTATGGCACAAACGCAGAATGTCTGCGATGAAAAAATAAAACAAGCCGAACAGAAGTTCTACGATGGACTGTTCGACGATGCGATAGCGTTATTAAACAGTTGTTTGAAAGAGGGCGGTGTAACTAAGCAAGATAGAGCACGCGCCCACGAACTGCTGGCAAAAGTTTATCTTGGAAAAGACTATCAGGAACAAGCTGAAAATGCTATAAGAAAGCTATTAGATTTGGTACCATCTTATGCACCTAATCCAGACAAAGACACGCCAACTTATGTAGCCTTGGTTGAAAAAGTTCGTGCCCAACAACCACACGAAAAAGAAGAACCACAAGCTACTGATGAACAAAAAAATGATAAAGCGTGGTACGAGAATACGTGGGTTATTGTAGGTGCCGGCGTTGCGGTGGTCGGGGTTGTTGTCGCAGTTCTTCTTCTGTCCAAAAAAGAGGAGAAGAAACAGCCACCAACTGTATATCCGGATTAAAATATTCTGATTTTATTTGAAAGAAAAAAAAGTTAGTATGGAAATTAATTATCAATATGAAAACATTATATGTGGAGAATACTTATGAAAAATATATTTATGATTTTAATTGCAACTTTGTTGCTCGGCTTTATGTTTTTGGGATGCAAAAAAGATGAAGGAGCTCTCGGACCGATCACGGTAAGTGGTTTTGTCAAAGATTATTTTGGATTACCGGTGAGCGGGGCTGCCGTCATCATTCCAGGTAAGTCTGCTGTAACTACTAGCGCCGCCGGAACTTTCTCAATACCAAACGTTACTGTTCCGTACGATATATCTGTGGTAATAAGTGCGGGAAAGGTTGCAATGATATATCAGGGCTTGAATCGTCCCGACCCCAAACTCCTCTATCTCTCTTTCCCGTCTATATCGAAAAGTGCAACTATCACTGGCGCAGCCCCTGCTGCTGCGGGCAAAACGACTAGGATTTATTTTGTAAGTGGCGCTAATTATTCTTCCGCTACAGCCGACCCGGCAACAGGTGCCTATACTTTTAATGCTTATTGGTACGATACTTCCAATACCGCAAATGGAAAATTATACTTATTAAGGTATTCTACTGACATCGCGGGCACACCAACCGTCTTCGATGGATATGCATCAAAATCGCTTACAGTTCAAAACGGTGCGAGTTATAGCAATCAAAATTTCTCAACTGCTGACGTTGTTGACCCACCCGATGTAACGATCACTGGCGTTGTAAATACTCCAGCAGGTTATTCGCTTTCAAATCGGCGTCTTTACATTATATTCGATAATGCCAAAATTAATTTAAGGAGTGAGTTTACTCCAATAGCTTCAAATAATTTTAATTTTGCAGTTCCAAATATATCGGGCGTTCAATTCGGAATCCGGGCAGATGCGTCGATGAGCAGCACACCCAACACGGTAGGTACTTCTTTCACTAAATTAGGAATAAACGCCGGATCAACGAACGTAAATGTTACGTTGGAGTCCTCGCCACGGTTGGCACTACCTCCTCATAATGCTGCAAATATAGATTATAATTCAGAGTTTACCTGGAGCCAAGGTACGGGCGACGGTGTAAATCTTGTTCAAATTTATTCTTCAGCTACTAACAGCCCCAGATATTATATCTTCACAAGGGCGTCGAATTTAAAAATACCGGATTTTTCGGTACACGGATTAGGGTTACCCGCAAATACGTCTTATTCTTGGGCAGTTTATCGGTACTTACCAATTCCTTCTACTGATTATGCAGCATCAAATACGTTCGTAAAGTGGTTGCGAGAAATGACTTCCGATTTGGGTTATACATATTCCGAAACTTTTAATTTCACAACTAAACCATAAAAATATTTAGAGGACGAATCATGTTTAAGAAATGTATTTTTTATCGTGGCGGTCCATTAGTAATTATTATTTGGACAATAATTATCGCTCTGTTGTTTCAACCTATTACCGGAGCTTTTGCTCAGGTAAAGGGAGTATGTGAGGAGAGGTTGAAAGAAGCAGAGAAAAAATTTTACGACGGCTTTTTTGATGAAGCAATAACGCTGCTGAATCAATGTCTTAAAGAACCAAACATCGCTCAGCAGGAGAGGGCAAAGACCCACGAGCTATTAGCTAAAGTTTATTTGGGTAAAGATTATCTTGACCAGGCGGAGAATGCACTTAAAAAATTACTTGAGTTAGTTCCCACTTATACAGCTAATCCAGAAAGGGATACGCCAACATTTGTTGCCTTGGTCGATAAAGTTAAAGCTGAACAACCCCAAGAACCTAAACCCGTTGAGAAAAAAGAAGATAAAGGCGCTTGGTACACAAACACATGGGTGTTAGTTGGTACCGGTGTAGCAGTTGCCGGTGGAGTTGCTCTGTTACTTCTTTCCGGTAAAAAAGAAGCAGAGACAGTAAATCCACTTCCTGCACCACCGGGTTTGCCATAGTTTTTGTTAATTAAATTAAATTAAAATATATAACAATTATTTAGGAGAAATTAGCCATGAAAAAGTATTTAATTATTATTAGTCTTTTACTATCCATTACTATGGTGTATGGACAGGCCCCGCAGTTAATAAACTATCAGGGCAAATTAGATTCATCTGGTGTGCCTATAAGCGGTACAAGAAATCTAACGTTTGCAATATCCAGCGATACTGCGTCTTTGACTGTAGCGTTGTGGACTGAAACTCAAAATAACGTAACAATTACAAATGGTATTTTTAATGTTCTATTAGGAAGTGTTACACCTTTTCCGGGAACTTTGTTTACAAATCCGGGAGAAAGGTTTATCGGAGTTAAAGTAGGAACGGCCACAGAGATGAAGCCGAGACTTAAAATAACCAGTGTTGCCTATTCGTTGCGTGCTAACCAAGCAGATGATGTAGCTGATAACGTAGTCACCTCAACAAAAATTTTAGACGGTGCGGTTACGGCTGCTGATTTAGCTACTAATTCAGTTACAACCGTGAAAATAACTGATAACAACATCACGTCGGCTAAGATAGCGGCAGGAGCAGTAGGCACAACGCAAATCGCTGATAATGCGGTTACCTCGGCAAAAATATTAGATGGTACGGTTGCGGCTGCCGACTTAGCTTCGAATTCCGTTACCACTGCAAAAATAGCAGATAATAACGTAACCGCAGCAAAAATTGCTGATGAACCGGGTGTATCAAATACTTACGGGACATCATCAGTTAATATACCTCTTAGTCAAGTTATAGCAGTAGATTCAGTGGATATCACTATTCCTGCGAGTGGCTATGTGGTTGTTACTACTGGTGGTTACCTGCTTATTACTCATATTAATGGAACTGAAACTCGGATTGCGGCTAGCATTTCTAGAATAAGGGGCGATATTTCAACCGTTAGTTATACTGCTGGATCAGTTCCTTCAGTAATAGCAACAAGTGTTTGGCGATATCCTTGTACTACGTCGAAAATGTATTCTGAAACCGGAGGGACGATACGTTATTACCTGAATGCAACATCGAGTGGCGGTACTAGTGCTCAAACAAACATCGTGTATAGCTACATAAGAGCAGTCTATTATCCAACCTTGTACGGTACATTATCTAAAGATTCAGAGGTTCATCAGGGTGTAGGTACATATCAGTATCTTGATCCGTCTGGCGACATTAATAAATAAGCCAAACAAAAAGGTGAAAATATGAAATGTAAATTTAAAATAATACTCGGACTTATATTAATCTGTTTGAGTTATAAGTCGTTTTCACAAACGCAACTATCAACCTCAACCCAAAGTAACGCTGGCGGTGTTTCTTCAAGTGGAGCTTTTACACTAACCTCAACTTTTGGTCAACCATCACCTATTGGTATCGGCGTAAGCGGACAAATAAATTCTTCCAGCGGTTACATTTATCAAGCTGCATTTGATGCTACAGCACCGACTATCTCATTAGCTTCCATTTCTCCGCCAATAGCTGCTCAGCAAGTTACAGTTTCGTTTTCTGTAACTGATATTTCCGGCGTGGCAAGTGCAACGTTGTTCTATCGGCGGGGCGGCGATCAGACATTCACACCACTCGCATTAACTAAAACTGTTAATAACTTTGACGGTGTTATACCTGCAAGCTCAGTTACTTCGCGCGGGGTGGAATTCTATATGACCGCTGCAGATGTGTATAATAACATTGCACGTTTTCCGGCGGCAGATATTTATTCTGCACAAGTTGCAGTATTAGGCGGAGTCGCAAAACCAACCGCCCAACCCGCAGGCAGCGAACAAAACGCGTATCGGCTGATTTCTCTTCCTATCAGCGCAACAAATAAAACCCCCGCTGCAGTCTTGGAAGACGATTTAGGTGCATACAATAATACAAAATGGCGGTTTTTTGAATTGAAGGGCGGAAAATTACCCTATGTTGAGTATGGAAACACATCGCAAATGCTTCCGGGTAAATCGTTTTGGTTGATTGTAAAGGACGCAGGAAAAGTTATAAATACTGGTGCGGGTGTCTCGAATTTCACACACAAAACTTATCCCATTCCGTTAGATACTGGCTGGACTTTTATCGGTAATCCATTTGACTTCGATATTCCGCTTGGTAATTTAGTTCGGAAGAGCGGCAGCGTGTACCTCCATTATTACGCCGGAAGCTGGTCAAATTATACCGGTGCTTTAATTCCATTTGATGGATATGCTATTTCAAATTTGTCAGGTTCGATAGATACTCTATTTGTCAACCCCAAGATAGGAGTCGTACCATTAAAACAGTCTGCTAATAAATCAGAAGATGTTATCTGGAAAATAAAAATTTCAGCAGAATGCAAGGATGCCAAAGACGACGATAATGAAATAGTTATCTCTCAATCGGCAAAGGTTGATTATGATGAATTAGATAAACCTGAACCGCCTGTAATCGGCGAATTTGTTTCTGTCTATTTCCCTCGCTCGAACTGGGGAAAGATATTAGATAAGTTCTGCGTTGATGCCCGACCTAATCCTTTAGATGGTGCGGATTGGGAATTCGAAGTTTTAAGTAACATCGAAGATAAAATTGATTTAAAATTTGATGGATTGGAAAACATACCGCTTGAAACCGAAGTTGTCCTAATAGATAACTTGATAAAATCAACTCAATATTTGAGACAATCGGATAAATACTCTTTCACGAATCTATCCAAATCTAATCCAAGAAAAATGAATTTATTGGTTGGAAGTCAGACTTATATCCAGAATAAACTCACAGAAATTGGGGCGATACCCTCCAAATTCGAGCTATCGCAAAATTTCCCCAACCCGTTTAATCCAACTACTGTTATCCGATACGGATTGCCAAGTGCTTCTCATGTTACAATTAAAATTTATGATCTACTCGGACAAGAAATTAAAACTCTTGTGGATGAAACGCAGGAAAACGGTTATCGTTCGGTTGAGTGGAACGGTGAAAATAGTTTGGGTACTGATATAGCCAGCGGATTATACTTCTACAGAATTGAAGCGGCTGACATACAGAATCCGGGTAAGAAATTTGTACAGGTTAAAAGGATGCTGCTGATGAAATAAGGATCTAATAAAAGGATGGAATAATTTATGAATCGATTGTGTAGGTATTATTTTATAGGAATGGTTGCCGTGCTGACGCTGCAGTTTAGCTGCAAAGATAAGATAGTTGCCCCCCCGATAAAAAACCCGCGTGAATATACGTGGACTATGGATACAATCGCATATCCCGGCAGCTATCAAACGGCTATGCGTAGTATCTATGCAACCGCACCAAACAATGTTTACATAGTCGGACATAACGATGGTGCATTTGGAAAGATGTACCGGTATGATGGAAAGAAATGGCAACCTGTTGACTTAGCATTTGGTTTGTCTAGTTTAAGTTCAATATATGGATTTGGGCAAAATAATATTTGGGCAGTAGGTCACACGTCATCTTACAATCCAAATCCGCCGCCGAATTTTTTATTTAGCAGTAAAATCATCCAATTTGACGGTGTGAGATGGAATGAACATAGTGCTAATAGTGGCAGTATGCTTCAAACTGTATGGGGAAGTAGCCCCAACGACATTTGGGCAGCAGGGGGAGGTACGCTTTTTCATTATGATGGATTAAAATGGACAAAACAGCAAATGGATCCACGAGACGGTTTCTACCATATTCATGGATTATCGAGTAATGAAATTTATCTTCTTGGAATAAGGACCTTAGATTCATTAAATCCATGGCAAGAGTATCATGTACTACTAAGATATAACGGCTTTTCGTGGAGTGTTATCGACTCTGTGTCTGTAATGTCATACTCGTATCCATTTGGAGTCGCTCGATTAGGAAGTATAAGTGGTACGATGTATTCTCTTGCGGATGGAGTCTATTCCTTACGCGGTGGTGTCTGGAAGCAAGAATTAACCACTAACTCACCGCTGCAATGTCTGTATGCATCCAGCAGCACAAATGCTTTTGTCGTAGGTCAAAACTCGCTCATCTATCATTATGATGGACAGACATGGCAACAACTTATGAATATAGTGGATGACGGTTGGTGGTTCACTGGGGTTTGGAATAGTGAGAAGGAAGCATTTATTGTCGGGTATGATGCAGGTGGATATAAAACTATAGTCCTTCGTGGTAAGTAAAAAGGAAATAGCGATTTAATTCTCCCCGCCCCCGCCAGAACGATTTTGTCGGGCTGGCGAACGCTGAAAGCGGGCGGGCATTATTCCAAAGCTCCATCTATTAATGTTGGAGCTTTTTTATTTTATTCAACTTTTGCAGAGAACATACTTACTCATAATTTACATCCACCAGATGCGGAAGCAATATCAGTTAAGGGCACCTCTAAAAACTATTATTTATTAATTGGGCTAAAGCCCTTGATGCACGCGGCTTTTCAATAACCCCACGCTTAACAGGTCGTGTGATAACTGTAGGAACTCATCCCCCGACCCCTTCTCTTAAAAAGAGAAGGGGA
>JAUXOG010000066.1 GCA_030682385.1 Bacteroidota bacterium | reverse complement strand
TTGGTTCCACGTAACTTGTATTTGACCACAATCATCAAATATCTTTGTTATTGAAAGATTACTTTTATTACCAACAGTTTTAAATAACTTAGGAACACCCCAACTATTGTTTGTAAAAATTGAATAAAGAATTTGAACACTATCGCCCAACTTCTTATCCCAAAACACAACCGACTGTCCCCAAGAGTTCGAGGAAATTATTGGACTCGAATTAAAAATGGAATTGGAAACATTCATTGCTTCACTCCATCGGTTATTTAAAAAGAGACTTGATTTTATGCATCCATTCGATTCCCAGCTAACCATGAATGTCGTATCAAATACACCTACGCTTGGATTAATATCATCCGCCCGACTTCTCGTAATCGGACTTGGTGTTGACCAATTTACTCCGTCGCCTACACTGTAATATATATCATTATTTCCATCGCGGTTTGATTGCCAAACTATCATATTTATTTCATAATTTGGATATCCCAAACGACGAGCGATCGAGGGTGATTTGTTAACAAAGCTATCGGAAGTTATGTAAGTTACTTTTTCATCCCACATCCTTCCATACTCAATTGTCTTTTTCAAACAAATATTGCTGCCGACACTATCATTTCTTGTAAATACCAAATAATCAACATAAGGTGATGGTCCGTAGATTGGTAAGTAAGATGCAAACACTGGCATCTCATGGTCAAAATCTCCCGATGTAATTTTGATAATATCCGACCACTGTGCCAAAAGTGGTGACGACAAAATACTTAATAGAAAAACAACTGCGTTTACATATTTACTAAACATATAAACCTCCTTTTGTTCTAAATGAATATAAAAATTTTTCCATTCACATCAAAAATAATTTGTAGTAAGTCGGTTTTTGTTTACATCCGACCACTGGGCAAAAAGCGATGAGGACAAAATAAATAATAGAAAAACAACCAAGTTTACACATCTACTAAACATATAAACCTCAATTTGTTCTAAATGAATATAAAAACTTTTCCGCTCACATCAAAAATGTAGGTTGACGAGTCTCGTCGACCTACAACTTATCGACCAGCGATTCTATATATGATTTCAGTTTTTCTTTGAATATTTTCCTGTCAAACTCAAGTGCGTGTTGCTGAATAGTGTTCGGGTCGAACTGCTTCATATTAATTCTTCTCACAGCACCGATTAAACTTTCCTTACTTTGATCTTTGAAAAACATTCCCGTCCGATTTTCAACCACCGTCTCAAGCGTCCCCCCTTTTGCAAAAGCAATAACGGGTTTGCCCGAAGCCATCGCTTCAAGTGGAACGATTCCAAAATCTTCTTCGCCCGGAAAAACAAGCGACTTACATTTAGAATAGTAACCAGAAATTACATCATCGCTTGCCCATCCGTGAAATTCGATATTGGGTTTTGCCGATTTTTTCAGCTTCTCTAACTCACTTCCCACTCCCACAATTACCAACCTTTCGCCCATATCATTAAACGCTGCAACTGCGATATCAATTCTCTTATAAGGAACAAGTGCCGATACAATCAAAAAATATTCTCCTTCGTTTTGCGAAATTTTGAAACGCGAAGTTTCGACCGGCGGATATATTACTTCCGATTCGCGATTGTATATCCGTAAAATGCGTTCCTGCACATTCTTTGAATTCGCGATGAAGTAATTCACACGACTGCTCGATTTCACATCCCATTTTTGTAAATATCTTCTAAACAAACTCATCGCCGTTCGCGTTGCTAAACCCGATTGTGTCCTACCAAAATAATTCTCGTATTGATCCCATATATAACGCATCGGAGTATGGCAGTAACAAATGTGTATCGCGTTTTTTCTAACCTTCACTCCTTTTGCAACAGCATGACTGCTTGAAATAATAACATCATATTCTCTCATGTCGAATCTTTCTATCGCAAACGGCATAAGCGGAAGATAATACTGATAGCGGCTCACACTTTTTGGTAAATGCTGAATGATAGATGTTCGGATTTTCATATTCTCGATTGCCGGCGAAACACTCCCTTTGTTATGCACGAGAGTAAAAAGAGTTGCATCCGGGAACAGTTCGCACAAAACTTCCAAAACTTTTTCACCGCCCCGCATTCCTGTGAGCCAGTCGTGAACGAGCGCTATTTTTAATTTACTCTTCATATTTCACAAAAAATATACAAAGTTTCGCACGAGTTTCAAAGCTCTTGAGTTTATCAAAAACCGTGTGTATATTATTATAATGACTTTACTTGTTGGTTTACTAATAATTTTATTCGCTTTCTCATTGACCGTAACACTTACTTTGTTGCTAATCGGTCCGACTATTTTACTTCAACCCGCACGGCGAAGAGGAGACTTTTATAAAAAATTTAAACATCCAATTTCTCCTGAAGAACTCCATTTGAATTACGAAGAAATAAATGTAATAACAAATGATGGTATTAAACTTAACAGTTGGCTAATCAAATCTTCGCAACAATCACTCGGGACAATAATTTACCTGCACGGTGTCGGGGATTGCAAGATTGCCGGTATTCCATTTGCAAAATTTTTTCGAGATAACGGATTCAATGTATTTCTTTATGATTCACGGCGACACGGCGAAAGTGGTGGCGACTACTGCACTTACGGGTTTTACGAAAAGCACGATTTGATCAAGGTAATAGATTATCTTGAATCGAGAAAAGATTTGAATACCGGCAAGATTGGATTATTCGGTTCTTCGATGGGGGCGGCAGTTGCAATTCAAACGGCAGCGATTGATAAAAGAATAAAAGCTGTTGTCGCGGAAAACTCATTCTCTACACTCCGAAAAATTTTCGACGACTACCAAAAACGAATTGTAAAAATACCATTTCATTACCTCCGTAACTTTGTAATAAAGCGATCCGAATTTATGGCAAATTTCAAAGCTCGCGAAGTTTCACCACTTCAATCAATCGCCGATGTTCATATCCCGATTTTATTCGTCTATGCAAAATTAGATAAGCACATCAATTACAAGTATTCGATACAATTATACGAAAACACCGACGAACCGAAAGAATTATTTCCACTAGATGACTCCAGCCACAACGATACGTGGGAACTCGGCGGAGAAAAATATCACAACAAGTTGTTAGAATTTTTTGGGAGAACATTATAATGAAAATATTTCTTCTTTTATGTTGGTTAGTTTCATCTCTGAGTTTAAATGCGCAAACCGAATTTTCACAAGAGAGTGCAGAAAAATTTTTAAAAGTTTTGGCTGTGGATATCGGTCCTCGCACGATGGGCTCACCCGCTGAACAAAAAGCACTGAAATTTGCAGTCGATAAATTCAAATCATTCGGTTGCGATACTGCCTACATAATGCCAATGACGTACACAGCCACAGTAAATACTAATAGCGGAGTCGCTGTCGGTATTAAAAAAGGATCTACAAAAAGAATCATAGTAATTGGCGGGCACATCGATTCCGATAAACCTGAAACTCCGGGCGCTAACGATAACGGTTCAGGTTCTGCCGTGGTTCTGGAAGTCGCGAGAGTTTTAGCAAAACACGATTTGCAATCAACAATTGTATTTGCACTATTCGGCGGCGAAGAACAAGGACTTGAAGGTTCAAAATATTTCGTGGATTTCTTCCACGAAATCGACAGTGTCGTTGTAATGCTCAATGTTGATATGGCAAATGGATTGGGATTGATTGAAATCGACCCGCACACAACCCGTTACAATGCACCGCGATGGTTAGTTGAAGCTGCTGTAGAAGAATTTAAAAAATTAGGCTACGATAATCTGACTTATTCTACACATGCACAAGCTTTGAACTTGCCGCTTAACTCTGACCACAAATCATTTCTTGACAGGGGAATTCCTGCAATAGGATTCACCACTGATATTAATACCCCCATTCACACACCACAGGATAACATCAATAATTTCGACCCACGAGGATTAAAACGTTCGGGCGATTTGGTCCTAAAACTTGTTGAACGATTCGACAGTGGAGTTCCTCAAGTTCAAACAGAAAGATATTGGTTTTATCTTTTAGGAACGGTTCCAATTTTTCTGCCGGTTTGGGCTTTATATATTTTTATCGGGTTTTCTGTTCTGGTGGGAATCATTAGTTTTATAATCGTTCGCAACCGGCGACTTATTATTACTCAGTCTCCAATCCTCGACAGCATCACTGACAAACCACTTCCTACCCCTCGCAAATGGTCGGGAATCAAAATGCTCTTGTTTGTAATTATCCCAGTTGGTTTTGCCTGGTTTGCAATCGACATTATCGGATGGATAAAATCGGTAAGATATCCTTGGTTTTCCAATATCATTCCATATCTTTTTTATTCATTATTATTCGGTGGTGTTGGTTTTTGGATATCTTTACAGATCGAAAAGAAACTACGTCTATCAAAATGTCCGTATGTATTCTACAAGCGTTCATCGGTTCTTCTATTGATTTTTATAATTGCTTTAAGTTTTGTCAGCCCGCGAATAGCAATATATCCGGCAGCATCGTTGTTGCTAATTGCTTTAGCTTCGGCATTTCGTATTCAATTTTTAAAGATTATCTTTTTTGTATTATCACCATTGCCTCTATTCCGTTTCATATTTAACGAGTGGTATCCGTTTATAGCAAGATTGTTTGCCACGAATGTCGAAATTGAAATTCCCGGTGCAGCCTTAATATTCAGTGTCGTTATGATAATTTTCTTTTCCCTTCTAACTATCCCCTTCTTCTTCGCATTCGGAGCAGTGTATCGCGAAACTCCTTTCCTTAAGATTGTAATAGATAAATTCAGAACTGTGAAAGTTCTTGTTTTCACAATTATTACGTTTGGAATAGTGTCGATTTATTTGTACACACAACCATCGTACAATGAGGAATGGAATAAAACTGTAGAAGTTAAACAGACATTTGATTTGGATGAGCGCCTGTTCACGACAGACTTAAAAAGTTTTGAATATTTAGACAGTATAAAAATAAAATATTCAAATAAAGACACCCTTTTGTTAGGGAAAAATACTTCGATAGATTTTGATACGACAAATTTATTTCCACTCGATACAACTAAATACAGAATTCTCCGAAAATCTAAACAAACAAAGTCGGGTGATACTACATTCTTCGATAACAATTTAACAGTGATTTCCAAAATGCAACCCTATAAGGTTGAATTGGATTTGTATGGTGGGCAAAATCTTATAAGTAGTTTACAAACAGATTATAAATTTGTTACAGGCGGTGGATCAGTACCCATAAAATTTTTCTCTCTTGAAGGAAGGGAAACTGCACGAATAAAATTTTACTCATTTCCTGATGTGCCTTTAAAGATTCCGTTCAAGTTTTACATCGTCGGAAACGATACTATTTATGAAGAGATAAAAATTACCTACTCTGATTTATTATATCCGATGGAATTTGAAAGGGAGAAGACGAATTTTATAAAGAGGACAGAAATAAAACAGAGTTGGAAGTACGTCCATTGATGATTTTGGATTTTAGATTTAGGATTTGTTTAGAATTTCCTTGTTGTGCCGGAGGCGGGCTTGCCCGCCGAAGGTTCTTCTGATTAAACTCTGTGCCGGAGGCGGGACTTGAACCCGCATGTTCCAATTCGACTGGAGTTAGCGAACATAGTGAAGCTAACTACATTATCGAATTGAGAATCCCGTTTGTTTTTTTAAACGGGAACCTTGCGAGGTAAAGGGTTTCTGGAATAGTGAGATGCGTTAGCTATCCGCCTACGTTACACTT
>JAUXOG010000096.1 GCA_030682385.1 Bacteroidota bacterium | reverse complement strand
TCTTCAACAATCAATTTACTTTCAGGGGTAAGCAATTTTGTAAAGTGAAAATTCTCATTGCAAATTTCATCCTGTTTGTATCCGGTGATTTCTTCAAACTTAGGATTTACATATATGAACGAGTTGTTTGTTATTAGATATATAGCGTCATTGGCGTTGGTAACTAATGTCTTATAAATTTCTTCCTTCTTTTGAAGTTCAATTTCAGTTTGTTTTCTTTCTGTAATATCCAATGCCACACCGATAACACCAATACTTTCGCCCTGAATATTTTTTAGAGGTTCAACTGATGATTGAAAATATCTGCCATTCCATTCGAAATCAAAATCCGACTTTATTCCTTCTAATGCCATAAGATGATATTTTATTGCAGGAAAATCAGTGCTGTCGGTTTTATAATAATCGAAAAGAGTAGAACCTACAACTTGGTTTTTTTCTAACCCTAATTGTTTTAAAGCTAAACCTGTTGAAGATGTAAATTCTAAGTTCTTATCAACAGTCCAAACTATTGCAGGTAATTGTTCGGTTAATACCGATAGATGGGTAACGAATTCATGAATGAATTTTTCAGAATTTTTTCTTTCTGTTACATCACGAACAATCGCTTGAATCATGCTTTGGTTGTTGACCTCTACCTTATTTAAAGAAACCTCAACATCGAAGGGAGTGCCGTTTAATTTAATATGCTGCCATTCAAATTGTTTCGGGTTACCCGCCAATGCTGCATTAATTTTTTCCATTGCCGACTCTTTAGAATCCCTTCCGTCGGGCTGCCAGAGCGGCGAAAATTTATATGGCGGTTGTCCTATTATTTCTTCCCGTTTGCAGCCAAACATCTCCAAAGTCCTCTGATTACAGTCAACAAAAGTTTCGCCCTTCATTAAAAAGATTGCATCGTTAGCCGATTCAAAAAGAGTTTTGTATTTGTTGCTTGCCTCTCTAATGTTTTTATAATATTTTATGACCAAAAAAACACATATAAAAACTATTATGCTTGAAAAGAATGCCGCCGCGAGATGAGTGATATGGAGGAAAGAATCAAAAGGACTCAATAAATAGGTTAATACCAATATTACAGGAACCCCCAAATACCAAGTGGAGCTTTTAAATTTCTGAAAAGCCTTCATATCCGTTTTCCTAAAATAATATGTTTATTTAAGTTTTTCTTCTAATGCTAAAATATTTTTCTCGAAAAATTCTTTTTGCTTTGGTCGCTGAATAATTAATGCACGATACATTTTAATTGCTTCTGCGTATTCTCCCTGTTTTGTGTAAATATCAGCAAGCGTAACACTCACTATTTCCGGTAACGCTCTATTGTTTTCAGGTGTGGCTTGTGCGTTTTCTTTTTGGGGTTCGATGATATCATTCGGTTCATCTTTCAATAACTTTTGTAATTCATCAATAGTCGGCGCCGATAAAATCTCGAGAGCTTCTAATCGTTTTTTTTCTCCATTCGTTAAAATGATTTGTCGCCAGTTGGAAATCAAATTTTGAGCTAGCAGAGAATCGGGTTGCAGCGAAAGTGCTTTCTCGCTACATAGTATTGCTGCTTCATATTGGCGTAAAGCAGCATAGCCTCTTCCTAAAATCAAATATGAAGTAGAATGTTTAGGGTATCGCTTGATAGATTCGATACAAAGCTTAAATACTTCGTCGATACGAAATCGTGCAACATATAAACTTGCAAGGCGTACCGCCAGAGCGGAAGATGGAAATTGTTTCAGCCGGTCTTCTAATTGGAAAATATTCATTACGCATTAATATACTGATTTATTTCGATAATCTCATTATCAATTTTTCGAACTTGCAAATTAGTTTTACGGGCAAGCCAGGCATGCTTTAACGACAAAAATGCGACTAACCCATAACCCATCGAAAATAACAATTGAAACGGAACTGCTGCAATTTCTAAAAAATAAATCGACATCATTACGCCGCCAAAACAATAGAGTGCAAGGGCAGCCTCGATAAACACCGTATAGCCGATTTTTACCGGTGTATATTTTTTGCCTGCCCACGATTCTTTTTTGCCGGTGATGTTGTATTTAGGAGTTCTAACAAACTCTGATTTTTTATTTAACAAACCTTCGAAAACGGCTCTTGTATTATTCACGGCAAAGCCCATGCTGCCAGCCATGAAGAGGGGGAATAAAAATATCCGACGCTGCCAATCAGGATATATATCTTTTTGTGAATAGAGATAAAACAAAAATGAGCTTACAAATGCAAAAATAAAAAGAGCCATAATGGCGAAATAATTTTCGTAACCTCCCTGATGTTTGATGAAAATAAGAGGAACGTTTAAAATCCCCGCCAGCATAATGAACGGATAAACAATATTGCTGCTAAGGTGAAAAGTAGAATATATTTTTTTCTGAAGCGGCAAATCGGACTTCCAGACCTTTGGAAGAATTTTCTTGCCGGTCTCGATAGCGCCCTTTGTCCATCTGAATTGCTGCGATTTTAAAGCATTGATTTCTGACGGTAACTCAGCCGGTGAAGTTACGTTGTTTAAAAACTTGAATTTCCAACCTTTGAGCTGTGCTCGGTAGCTTAAATCTAAATCTTCAGTTAGAGTATCTGCTTCCCAGTTGCCTGCGTCGATGATACATTCTGTCCGCCAAATACCGCCGGTTCCGTTAAAGTTGATGAAATAACCGGCTTTGTTTCGAACGTTCTGCTCGATCACAAAATGTCCGTCCAACGCCATCGCTTGTACGCGCGTGAGCATCGAGTAGTCGCTGTTCAGATGTTCCCACCGCGTTTGTACCATCCCGATTTTAGGATCGTTCAAGAAGTAGGGAAGAGTTTTCAAAAGAAAATCAGGTTTCGGAATAAAGTCGGCATCGAATATCGCAACGTATTCGCCGCGGGCAACTTCTAATCCTTCTTTCAAAGCGCCTGCTTTGTATCCCTGCCTGTTTTTTCTGTGAATATGTTTGATGTTAAAACCCTTCGCTTGGAATTTTTTAACAACTTCAGCAACAACATCAACAGTGTCGTCGGTTGAATCGTCGAGGACTTGGATTTCAAAATTTTCGGGGAGGTAAGCCATGTTACAAGTTGCTTCGATAACCCGTTCTGCAACGTATCGCTCGTTGTAAAGGGGTAATTGAATTGTAACAAAAGGGAACTCGTTTAATTCGGGAAGTTTTTCTTCCTGTTTGTTTTTATGTTTTAAATATTGATATATCATTACAAAACCACTCGAACCAAACATAAATAATAAAGTGAGTGATAAGAAATATGAAACCATTATAAAATCAGCCATTTGTACTTTCTGTCTACGACCCATCGGGTCGATTGACCCGTAGGGAATCCTTTAAATGTTAGTGTTGTTTACCAGTTTGCTACTGTTTCAAGTAAAATATCTTCTGTTAATTTATCGATAGTCGATTGTATAGCCGACTGTCGGGCCTCTGGTCCTGTTGCTGCGTCGTATTCGGTCCAGTTTGAAATTTGCTTATCAAATATATTCCGTTTCAATTTCATATCAGTGAAAATCACTTTAACAGTTACAGTAATTTTCCATTTTGTTACAGCTTCGCCCGCCGCAATTACCGAAGGATTGTTTTGAACTGAAACAATAGTGCATTCTAATTTTGAATCAGACACACGGGCATCGGTTAATTCGAAACTGTTATCTTTGATAAATTTTTCTATCGTTTTGTTTGTAAAATCTTCACGTAAACCTGCCTCGCCGAAACCGCTTTGGTCGTCGAAAAGCGGGATAGCTATTGATTTTAAATGCGGCGGCACCGACCCACCTTTGAACGAATAACACCCGGATAGAAAGTTAAAAATAATAACCAGAGTTAGCGCCATTACAATATTTCTTGAACTATTTACCATTAAGCCCAAATTCATGAATTTTTCGGTATAATGTTCGTTCACTTATGTTAAGTTTCTTAGCAGCCAAACGACGGTTGCCATGATATTTTTGCAATATTTTAATGATATATCGTTTGTCCATTTCATCCAATGTGAGGTCTTCGTCATACGATGAATTGTTAGTTTCTAAATATGATTCATTGAGAGCCGGTTTGGATTCAGCATAATTATTGATAAACTGTTTAATATCTACAACGTCGTTTTTAATTTCGAGTAAGGCACGGTAAATCAGCTCGCGTTCGACTTGCTCGGAAGTTTTATGAGTGTGTACCGGCAAGTTCCGTTGTGGTTGTACAAATTCGATTTGATAATCTTGATAAGTGTTAAGCTGTTTCCGGACATCATTTGCTTCAATGAGATTTCCTTTATTGATAACGAAAAGACTCTCGATTGTATTTTTTAACTGACGGACGTTTCCATCCCAGCGGTAGTTAATTAAAACTTCCATCGCATCCATCGAAAAACCTTCGACATGTGTGTTATTTCGTTCAGCGAAATTCTTAGCAAAATATTCTATAAAAAGAGGAATATCTTCCTTACGATCTCTTAACGGAGGGATGTTAATATTTATCGAACGCAAACGGAAATACAGGTCTTTACGGAAACTGTTTTCTCTAACGCCATTTTCCAAATTCCGGTTTGTAGCAGCAATAATCCGAACATCTACTTTGCGTGTAATATTCGAGCCGACCCGCATGAATTCGCCGTTCTCAAGAACTCTCAGAAATTTTGCCTGAGTGCTTAATGGAAGTTCACCGATCTCGTCTAAAAAAATTGTTCCACCATCAGCAATTTCGAAATAACCTTTTCTCGTATCTCCGGCTCCTGTAAATGATCCTTTTTCGTGTCCGAATAATTCGCTCTCGATAATTCCTTCCGGAATTGCGCCGCAATTTACAGTGATCATCGGTTTCTGCGAACGCAAACTTGAAGTATGCAGCGCTTTTGCAATTACTTCTTTACCGACGCCGCTTTCGCCGGTAATCAATACTGTAATATCAGTCGGAGCAACCTGCTTAATTATCTGTTTAATTTCTTGTATAGCGAACGAATTGCCGATGATGCCTAATGTATTTTTGAATTCTTCGTTCAATATCTTTGTACAGTGATTGCTTCTATTTTATATTTTTGTTTGATGTCGAAGGCAAGTTTTACTGCATCTTCGGCAGTTTGAAAACTTCCGACCCACACTAAGAAAAGTTTCTTCCCGGCTCTAACTCTGTTCGCGACTTCAACGTCATAACCTAAATTATCGAAAAAGGATTTCTGTTTTTCAGCGTTCACCAAAGTTGAAAAAGCGCCAACCTGGATAGTGTAAGATGCGGTTGCAATTGGTTCGAGTGCCGGTTTTCTAATTTCTGCTGTTGGCGGAGTTGGAGGTAGTTCAACAGCAGGCGTTGGCGTGGTAACTTTCGCAGGTTGCGAAATCTTCTCCGGCGATTTCCCACTTAAATAAGGTGAATCAGGATAATTTTTTTTTAACTGGGCAAGTCTTAACTCGGCTGTGCGATACAATCCGACAGCATAGTAATATTGATAGGTGCTGTAAAGTGCATCATCAGCCCAATCGCTCTTCGGAAAATTATCTAAAATCGTTTGGTACAATTTGACTGCTTCAGTGCCGTCTTCAGCCAGCCGTCCTTGAAGATACAAAACGCCGGGATGATTCGGAGATGACGACATTAACGATGCCGATTCTGTCAGCACTCGTTCGGCTTCGCCCTCTTCAATAAGTTGAATAAATTTTATTACCCGTTCGTCAACTGATTGTGAGAAGCCGGTCTGTAACACAAAAACCAGACTTATAATTATTGTTATTAAATTTTTCATATAGGTCTCCAAAAATATTTATTTAATTTTGCCTGCCCGCCGTAGTGATTTCTGATATATTTTCCGTTACGCAGGCGGGCCTGCCCGTTCGTGCCCGTTCCGCAGGTGTTCGTCGGGCGGGCTTCCAAACAGGGTGGCTGAATTGGCACGTGCAATTAGTACTTCAGTATATTCGCCGATGTCGTGTCCGTTTTTAGGGAACACAACTTTTTTATTTCTGTCGGTTCTGCCTTTTAATTCGTCTTTTGTTTTTTTGCTGTATCCTTCGATAAGTACTTTAACCTTCTGACCGATTAACTCGGTGTTGTTAGCCAATGAAATTTTATTTTGCAGTTCGATGATTTCGTTCAAGCGGCGAATTTTTTCTTCGTAAGAAACATCGTCGGGTACCGAAAAAGCTTTCGTATTCTCGCGGGGTGAATACGCGAACATAAACGCTCCATCAAATTTTACTTCCTTTAATAGTTCAATTGTAAGTTGATGATCGGTTTCTGTCTCACTCGGATATCCTGTAATAATGTCTGTTGAGAGAGATACTTGTGGGATGAAATTTTTTATTTTGGCGATCAACTTAAAATAGTAGTCGGAGTCGTGATTGCGATTCATTAAATTTAAAATTCTATCCGAACCCGATTGAACAGGTAAATGAATGTATTTGGCAATGTTCGGCTCAGTTGCGATGATGTCGATTAGCTTATCCGACATATCCTGTGGATGAGATGTGGTGAAAAGAATCCGGATATTTCTATCTACTCGAGCAGTCTTTTGTATTAAGTCTGCAAAATCGAAATTGCCGTCGGAGTATGAGTTAACATTTTGTCCTAACAGTGTAATTTCTTTGTAGCCGGTGCGGGCGAGGGTTTCTACTTCGTCGATTATATTTTGCAGCGGTCGGCTTCGCTCTCTGCCTCGTGTGAAAGGGACGACGCAGAATGAACAAAATTTATCGCAGCCGCGCATCACGGAAATCCACGCACTGATTCCGCTCTTTCGCAGCGGAGTAATGTCGTCGTAGTTTTCAACTCGCGAGAGTTTAACAGCAATTCCTTTTTCGCCGTGCCATGCATTGCTGACTAAGTCGGGTAACTTGCGGTATTCATCAGGTCCGACTACAATATCGGTGATGCTATAATTCTTGAAATTAAATTTTTCGTCTGTGAATAATTTTGTGCGGAACTTTTCAGCCATGCATCCTAAAACACCAACTACTACGTCGGGGTTATTCATTTTGTGGCGTTTGAATTCACCGAGCCGTCCGATAATACGCTCCTCAGCATTTTCCCGGACGCTGCATGTGTTCACTAATATTACATCCGCCGATGAAATATCTTCTATTATCTCGTAACCATCTTTTTTTAAGATGCTAAGAACGACTTCCGAATCGGCTACATTCATTTGGCAGCCGTAGGTTTCGATATAGACTTTTTTTCCTGTCATTAGGGGGGTTATAAAAATTTCACAGTAAATATACACATTGACTGACAAAAAGACAAATCGAAATCTTTTATAAACAAAGATTTAAAATAATTGAATGACATTTCGGCAGGAATCTACTTCATCGCATTTTTCAAATCTTCAATAATATCATTCACGTCTTCAAGTCCTACTGAAATTCTAACCAAGCCATCAGTTACACCAATCTTCTTACGCTGTTCGGGTGGGATGGATGCGTGCGTCATTGTAGCAGGATGAGAGATAAGCGATTCGACTCCGCCTAAACTTTCGGCGAGTGCACACAAACGGACTTTCTTCAAAAATTTTTTCGCTGCATCTAAACTTCCTAAATCGAATGCAATCATTCCTCCAAAATTTTTCATCTGCTTCTTTGCTAATTTGTATTGAGGATGCGAGGGGAGTCCGGGATAATAAACTTGTTTTACCTGTTTCTGTTTTGCCAACCATTGGGCGACTTGCATAGCGGCTTTACCGTGATGTTCCATTCTGACTGCAAGTGTTTTCGTTCCGCGCAAGCATAACCACGAATCGAACGGGCTTAGAATACTACCGATAGCTTTTTGGAAAAATCGTAAACGCTCTGCAATTTTTTTGTTGCTTGTTACTACAATCCCGCCGACCATATCGCTGTGTCCGTTCAGATATTTAGTTAAACTGTGCATCACGATATCGATTCCGTAATTAAGCGGCTGCTGTAAGTATGGTGTGGCAAAAGTATTATCAACTACCGATAGAACACCTTCGGCTTTTGCTAATTTTGCTATCGCGGCAATGTCGGTAATTTCCATCGTCGGATTAGTAGGTGTTTCGATGAAGATCATTTTTGTGTTTTGCTTAAGCGCCTTTTTTACATTCGCGATGTCGGTAGTATCAACAAAATCGAATTCCAATCTGAAATCTTCCCAAATCGTTTTTGCAATGCGGTATGTTCCACCATAAACATTGTGCGAGATGATAACATGATCGCCGATGTTCAGCATTCTGAAAAGAGAATCTATAGCAGCCATACCAGAGCCGAACGCCATTCCCTCGGTACCATTCTCGAGTGCCGCGATGTTTTGCTCCAGGGCAGTCCGCGTCGGATTTGAGACGCGCGTGTATTCGTAACCTTTATGTTTACCTAATTCTTCCTGCACATAAGTTGATGTTAAATAAACAGGTGTCATAACGGCTCCCGTCGTTGGGTCGGGTTCTTGTCCTGCGTGAATTGCTTTTGTTGAAAAGCCGGTTTCAGTTTTCGATTTCATTTTTTACCTTTCTGTTATTATTAAAGATTTCTTTTTTTCCAAAGTTTTTCGATTTCTACTCCAAACAAAACTACTAATGATAGAGCAAGAGTTAATATCAACTCAACAAGAGAAAGCGGTTCGGTATGGAAAATAGGATTTAAAAACGGAGTATATACGACAATCATTTGTAAGAAGATATTTAAAACTATCGCAGCCAAAAGTGGTTTGTTACTGAAGAAACCAATTTTGAATATCGAATCTGCATCGGAGCGCACACTCATTGCAACGGACATTCTACCAATTACGAGAGCGGTGAAGACCATAGTTTGCCAAGCCATCCCTTCACTTATTGCGAGGGCTTGGAAGAGGAGAGCAGAAACACCAATAATTAAACCATATATAATTATAAAAGCTCCAGTGCCACGTGCAAAAACGCTTTCGTTCGGATTCCTTGGAGGTCTTTTCATTATATTCCGTTCAGCCGGCTCTGCAGTAAGAGCGAGTCCCGGAAGGCTGTCTGTAAGTAAGTTCATCCATAATATTTGGATTGGAAGCATAGGCAACGGAAGTCCGAAAAATGGAGCGAGGAAAATTGCCCAGAGCGTTCCGGCATTTGAAGTCATCGTATATTTGATAAACCTGAGTATGTTGTCGTATATCTTTCTTCCTTCTTTAACAGCTTTAACAATGGTAGCGAAATTATCGTCTAATAAAATCATAGCTGAAGCTTCTTTCGACACAGCCGTTCCTGTAATACCCATTGCGATTCCAATATTTGCGTATTTTAAAGCCGGAGCATCGTTAACACCGTCGCCGGTCATAGCTACAAATTGTCCTTTATCTTGCAGCGCTCTGACAATTTTGAGTTTCTGATCGGGGGCTACACGAGCATACACACTGATATTTTCCACGCTCTTTTCAAATTCTTCAAGAGACAATTTTTCGAGTGTTCTGCCGGTCATAACCGATTTAGCTCCATCCTCGATAATTTTTAATCGCTTGGCAATTGCAAATGCTGTTAAAGGATGATCGCCGGTAATCATCACAGGTTTAATGCCTGCGGTTTTACAAAGTGCGACTGCTTCTTTGGCTTCTTCCCGCGGTGGGTCCATCATTCCCACGAATCCTACGATTGTGAGATTCAATTCAAAATTTTCAGGAGTTATATTTTCAGGAAGTGAATTCCATTTTTTCATAGCGATGCAAAGAACCCTAAGTCCGTCGGCAGCCATCTTATCATTAATATTAGTAAGAGCTAATTTATCGACTGGCGATAATCCTTCGGATGTTAGTATGTTATCAGCCTTTTCAATCAGAACATCCACAGCACCTTTTGTGAAAGAAAAAAAGAACTCTCCGATTCCTACTTGATTATTTTCATCTATCAGATTTTTATGAATGGTGGTCATGCACTTTCTATCTGAATCGAAAGGAATTTCGGAAATGCGTGGATATTTTTTTTCCAACTCTATCTTATCAAAACGATGCTGCTTCGCAAATGTATAGAGAGCGGTTTCGGTGGGGTCGCCCAACAATTTTTCTTCAGCGTCCATTCTTGCGTCGTTACTAAGTGCAAGGGCAGACATAAAGTAATTGATTGTAGTATTTTTATGATCGTCGCCTACAAATCTGAATAAATTATTATCTACAAAAACCTCTTCCACGGTCATCTTATTAAGTGTTAGCGTACCGGTTTTATCCGAGCAGATGTAAGTTACCGAGCCAAGTGTTTCGACCGCTGGGAGTTTTCTGATCAGTGCGTTCAGTTTCACCATTTTTTTGGCGCCAATTGCTAATGCTATTGTAATAACTGCCGGTAGTGCTTCCGGAATAGCGGCAACTGCAAGACTTATTGAAGTTAAAAACATCAGCATCACATCTTCGCCTCGTAATAAACCCGCAACAAATACAATGGCACAGATAACTAGGATTACAAGAGCAAGTTTTTTACCGAAAAGTGCAAGACGTTGTTGGAGTGGGGTTTTAATATCTTTATCATCCTGAAGAAGTGTTGCAATTTTTCCTATTTCTGTATTCATACCGGTTGCAGTTACTACGCCGGCGCCTCTGCCATAAGTTACCACAGTCCCTTGGTATCCCATATTTAATCTGTCTCCGATTGACAGATGTTCATCGTGAAGGCGTGCAATATTTTTTTCTACAGGAACCGATTCACCCGTAAGTGCGGCTTCTTCTATTTTTAAATTGGCAGCATCAAAAAGTCGGACGTCAGCAGGAATAATTTGTCCTGTTTTGAGTATAACTATATCTCCCGGAACAACCTCGGCAGCGGGTATGTTGCTGTGAAGCCCATCGCGGACGACGGTGCAAAAAGGAGCAGCCATTTTTCTAAGTGCTGCCATAGCTTTTTCAGCTCGGTACTCCTGAACAAATCCAATTATAGCATTTAATATCACAATCGCTAAAATTGCAGCGGCATCGGTAGGTTTACCAACTATCCCGGCTATTATAGCTGCTGCGATTAACACCATTATCATAAAGTCCTTGAACTGTTCAAAGAACATCATAATTGGATGTTTTTTCTTTTTTTCTATTAATTCATTGTAACCGTACTCAACGAGGCGTCTTTTCGCCTCCTCTGAAGATACGCCGTTAAGAGCAGTGCCAAGGTCTTCCAATACATGTGATATTTCTTTTTTATGCCAAAGCATGATCATTTTATTCTATTTATTCCTGTTTTTGAATTCTCTGTAACTTACTGAAGTTACGCAGAACAGTCATTCTGAACGAAGTGAAGAATCTTAAACCTCAATTTTGAGCTGTTTTTAGATGTTTCGCTTCGCTCAACATGACAAAAAGTCGATTCTGCGTAACTTCTGTAACTTATCAAAATTAGTGT
>JAUXOG010000059.1 GCA_030682385.1 Bacteroidota bacterium | reverse complement strand
TCCAACTGTAGTTGTGAAATATTTTTTAAACATAAAGAGGTTCAATGATTTTTGTTTCCAAGATAATTAAAAAAGGGTAAATGGGCAAATAGTTTGTGGCTTTTTTCTTTCAAATTGCTTAATTTGTAAAAAATTATTTAGCGTTTAATGAAACTATCAAAAATAAATATCCCTTTTGCAATAATTTTAGGATTTGTGGTCTCAGTTTTTGTGTTTGTGGTTTATGTAAACACACTGGCTCCATCAGTTAATTTTATCGATAGTGGTGAATTAGCTACTGTTGCGGCAACACTTGGCATTGCTCACCCTACTGGTTATCCGTTATTTACACTCGTTGGGTGGCTGTTTAGCCATTTGCCAATCGGGGCATCTGTGATTTATAAATTGAATTTGATGTCGGCTGTTCTTTGTTCGGTCGGAATATTTTTCTTCTTCAGATTTTTAGTTTTACTATTAGAGGATTTAGTCGAACGTAAATTAAAAAACATTTCACAACTACAGTTGGACTCTCAAAAATTTAAGTTGGTATATGTGCCGGCGGTTAGCGCCTCGTTGGTTCTTGCATTCTCACAAACATTTTGGTCGCAAGCAGTTTCTATTGAGGTTTATTCGTTGCACATTTTGTTTCTGTCCACCATCCTCTATTATTTTTACAAAGCAATCCGAAATTATTTTGCTGCATCAAAGGAATGGTTTGTTTTTGCTCTGTTAGTAGGGATGAGTTTTACAAATCATATGACAACAATTTTATTAGCACCTGCGCTGCTATATATGTTCTTTTTTATTAATGGTTTTACAAAATATTCGTGGCGGTTTATATTAATTTTAGTAGTGCCGTTTATTGTTGGGTTGTCATTTTATTTCTATTTACCCGTTCGGGCTTCAAGTTCACCGCTTCTCAATTGGGGGAATCCTGTAGATTTGGAAAAAATATTTTGGCATCTTAGCGGTAAGCAGTACAGGGTTTGGATTTTTTCATCAACAGAATCAGCTGTAAAACAATTTAATTATTTCGTTGGAAATTTATTGAACGAGTTTAATTTCTTGTTTTTACTCTTAGCATTAGTTGGATTATGGAGCCTCTTCCGGCAGCACAGGAAGGTTTTCATTTTTTCTATCTTATTATTTGTGGCTTCTGTCGGGTATTCGATAAATTATGATATCCATGATATAGATTCGTATTTTTTGTTGGCATATTTCACTCTCGCTATATGGATTGCTGTCGGATTGAATACTTTATTAATTAAAGTTGCTGAAAAATCATTCTATAAATATGCAGCTATAGTAGTGTTGTTGTTAGCCTTCATTCCTCTGGTGTTGAACTACAATAAATGTGATGAAAGTAAAAATTATTTAGTAGAGGACTACACAAAAAATATGTTCAACTCGATTGAACCAAATGGAATTATTATTTCTTATCAGTGGGACTATTTCGTATCAGCATCTTATTACTATCAATTTGTCGAAAAATACCGTTCGGATGTAGTTGTAATAGATAAGGAGTTGTTAAGACGTTCGTGGTATTTTAAACAACTTCAAGGAAAGTATCCTTGGCTTATCGAAAAATCGAAAAATGAAATTGATGCCTTTTTAGTAGAACTTTCTAAATTCGAACATAATCTTCCTTATGCTTATGAATTGATTGAAGGAAGATTTAATGATGCGATAAAAAGTTTCATTGAAAAAAATTATGATGAACGGGCAATATATGTAACTCCAGAAATTGAACCACAATACACAGAAGGATTCCAAAGAGTTCCATCGGGTTTGTGTTTTCAACTTCTAAAAACCAGCGATCACAAAAGGGATAACGAAATCGAATTCAAATTCCGGAGTACTGAAAAAATTTCTCATCAAACGGAATTTTTAATAAGTTTGTACACTAAAGCATCTATCTCTAATGGATTATTTAAAGCACAGAGAGGCGATATCAAATCAGCCTTAAATTTCTTTGATCAAGGGCTAAAGATAAATCCATCGTCGAGGGAACTAATTCTTTATCGGAATAATTTACTTAGATAGGTGTTGAATCATATAATACTGTGCCACAGTATTGACTTTAATTAAAAAAATGTTATCTTATTATGCTAATTTTTCAGCAAATTGGCTAAATAACAAAAAACACACAAATATTTTATTAAATATATGCTGGTATCGATTGGAATAGATATATTTCTTCCTATTTTACCAGCAAATTTCAGATAATTTTTTTTAATCTATTTCAAAATAAATGCTGGCGTAGCTCAGTTGGTAGAGCAGCTGATTTGTAATCAGCAGGTCATCGGTTCAAATCCGATTGCCAGCTCAAGTTGGGTAGGTAGCGAAGCGGTCAAACGCAACAGACTGTAAATCTGTCGGCTCCGGCCTTCGGAGGTTCAAATCCTTCCCTGCCCACAAAATATTTGTTTCAAATTGCCTATCTCGAATTTTGAGAGAGGCAACTGAAATTGCGGGAGTAACTCAGTTGGTAGAGTCACAGCCTTCCAAGCTGTTGGTCGCGGGTCCGAGTCCCGTCTCCCGCTCTCGAGTTGCTCAAAATAGGCTTGCGTAGCTCAGTTGGTAGAGCACTTCCTTGGTAAGGAAGAGGTCACCGGTTCAATCCCGGTCGCAAGCTCGTAAAAACAATATCTAAAAAATATATTTTGGAGATTTAAATTGCGTGATATAATAACATTAGAATGCACAGAGTGCAAACGAAGAAATTACACTACAACTAAAAATAAGAAAAAACAAAGTGGTCGTGTAGAATACAAAAAATTCTGCCGGTGGTGCAATAAACGCACACCTCATAAAGAAACAAAATAATTTATCCAATACACGTGTGTGGCTCAATGGCTAGAGCAGCGGTCTCCAAAACCGCAGGTTGGGGGTTCGAGTCCCTCCACACGTGCATTCAAAATGAGTGTAAAAGGTTAATATGAAAGAAAAAATAATAAATTTCTTCACTGACGTAGTAAAAGAAATGAAAAAAGTAACTTGGCCCAAAAAGGAAGAATTACGTGAAACAACCGTAGTCGTCTTAGCTGTTTGTGGCTTTATTGCTGTTTTTGTTTACATCGTCGATACCATCGTTAGTCAAGCGATGAAGGCAATATTATAAACAGTGGATAAACATTTGGAAAATAACAAAACCGAAAAAAAATGGTACGTTGTTCGAACCTATTCAGGTCACGAAAACAAAGTAAAATTTTTTATCGAAGAAGAATCAGAACGTTTGCAACTCATCGACAGAATTGCACGGGTTGTAGTACCTTCGGAAAAGGTATTTGAGATTAAGGACGGCAAAAAAAAGAGTAAAATAAAAACTTTTTTCCCCGGCTATATTCTGATCGAAACAATTTTAGATAAAGAAACTAAACATTTGATTCTAAATACTCCATCAGTAATCAGTTTCGTAGGACCTCGTGGAGAACCTGCACCGCTTCATCACGAGGAAGTACGTCGGCTTATCGGTTCTCTCGATAAAGGAGCCGAAGAAGAAGTTCTAGAAGTCCCGTATGTTATCGGTGATGCCGTAAAAGTTACCGATGGTCCATTCAACAACTTTAGCGGTTTTGTTCAGGAAATTAATAAAGAAAAAATGAAACTAAAAGTGATGGTAAGTATTTTCGGACGGAAAACACCCATCGAACTCGATTTTAGTCAAGTAGAAATTGAAAAATAATTTTATAAAGGTTCAGTAATGAAAAAGATTGTAGGTTATATCAAGTTACAAATTCCAGCAGGTCAAGCAAACCCGGCTCCTCCAGTAGGACCTGCCCTTGGTCAAAAGGGTGTAAATATTATGGAATTTTGTAAGCAGTTCAATGCAAAAACAAAAGAGCAATCGGGCTTAATTATTCCGGTAGTTATTACGGTTTTTTCAGATAAATCGTTTGTTTTTATTACCAAAACTCCCCCGGCTGCAATACTATTATTGAAAGCATCAAAATTAGAAAAAGGTTCTGGAGAACCAAACCGCATCAAGGTCGGAAAAGTAACTTCGGCACAAGTTCGCGAGATTGCCGAATCGAAAATGGTTGATCTGAATGCGCACGATGTTGAAGCAGCAATGCAAATGATTGCCGGTACTGCCAGAAGTATGGGCATTACCGTAGAAGGATAGATTTTAATTAACGTGGAAGTTTCAAACCTGTATAAATTTTCAGGTTGATTTCCGAAACGCTATCACCACTAAAAAAGGATTACAAAAATGAAAATCAGTAAAAGATTCAAAGCAGTTACTTCGAAGGTAGATTCAAAAAAGTTTTTTACTATCGAAGATGCTGTTAACTTAGCAAAACAAACATCAACCGCTAAATTCGTGGAGGCGATTGATATAGCGGTAAAATTAGGAGTCGACCCTAAAAAAGCTGATCAAGCTGTGCGTGGTACGGTATCGCTTCCGCACGGAACGGGTAAAGAAGTTCGCGTACTCGTTATTGCTAAACCACCAAAAGACGAAGAAGCAAAAGCAGCCGGTGCCGATCATGCCGGTTACCAAGATTACCTGCAAAAAATACAACAAGGCTGGGCTGAAGTTGATGTTATAATTGCTACGCCTGATGTAATGGGTGATCTTGGAAAGCTCGGAAAAATTTTAGGACCTCGTGGTTTAATGCCAAACCCGAAGAGCGGTACAGTAACTACCGAAGTAGCAAAAGCTGTTAAAGAAGTAAAAGCCGGTAAAATTGAATTCCGTGTTGATAAAGCCGGAATTGTACACGCTTCGATTGGGAAAGCAAATTTCGACAACGTAAAACTCGTCGAAAACATAAACGCATTTTTAGCTACTGTAGCACGCTTGAAGCCGGCTACAGCAAAGGGACAATACATACGCAGTATTTCTCTTTCGAGCACTATGGGCCCCGGCGTTCATATTGATAAAAATGTAATTAAAATATAAAAAAGAAATTTACGCACTCATAAATATAAATAGCAATTAATTTTTACTGCCAGATCAATTTAAGGTTTGGGCTTCTCAGTAAAAAAATTAATTATTGAGGAATCAATGCAACGTAATGAAAAAAATAAAATAATCGAAGAAATAAAGGAAAAGGTTTCGCGCGCCAATGGTATGTACTTGGCTGACTTTACCAGAATTACTGTGGAGCAGATAAACGAGCTTCGGCGGGAATTCTATAAAGCCGGTGTCGAATATCGTGTCGTCAAAAACACGCTTGTTCACAAGGCACTCGAAGCTGTTACCGGTTACGACAAGGTTTACCCCAAACTTGTCGGACCAACGGCGATTGCATTCGGATACGATGATCCAATTATTCCAGCAAAAATTATTAAAAAGTTCAGCGATAAAAATCAGAACCTTAAAGTAAAAGCTTGTATTATCGAAAAACAAATTTACGAAGGAAGTGAACTTAATAATATTGCCACGATGCCTTCACGACCAGAGATGATAGCTTCAATTCTCGGAAGTATTGATGCACCTGCTTCCGGACTCGTTGGTGTAATTTCTGCTGTTATGAGAAATTTGGTTAATGTATTGGACGCAATAGAAAAAAAGAAAGCCGCTTAATTAATAATTATTTAGAAAATTTTAATAGTATAGGAGAATAAAAAAATGTCAGTAGTTCAAGAATTAGTTGAAAAAATAGAAAAATTAACTTTACTCGAAGCAGCAGAATTAAAAAAAGCTCTCGAGGAAAAATTTGGTGTTACAGCAGCAGCTCCGATGATGATGGCTGGACTTATGCCAGCCGCCGGTGCAGCTCCGGTAGTCGAAGAAAAAACCGAATTTAACGTTGTACTTATTAGTGCAGGTGCTCAAAAAATTAACGTCATTAAAGTCGTTCGTGCTGTTACAGGACTCGGTTTGAAAGAAGCAAAAGACCTAGTTGACGGCGCCCCGAAGACTGTGAAGGAGGACTTGAATAAAGATGAGGCTGAAAAACTTAAGAAAGAACTCGAAGACGCCGGCGCAACAGTAGAATTAAAGTAGTATAGTAGCTACTCATTTTGTAAATCAGCCGATAATTTTTACATCTTTTTCTGAAGATTTGAATTATCGGCTTGATATTTTTTATTTTTAAGATTTGATAAAAGTTTTTTAATAATGTAAGGAGCAGGTAAATTGAAGCGCCTAATAAATATTCAAAACGAAAGAATTTCATTTTCTAAAATTCCACAGGTTCTCGAACAGCCCGACCTATTGAATGTTCAGAGGGAATCTTGGGAAATATTTTTACAAGCCAGAACCCCCGCGGTAAAACGTAAGGTTCAGGGCTTGCAACAGGTTTTTTTACTGAATTTCCCGATACAAGATACTCGCGAAAATTATCTCCTTGAATTCGTAGAATATTCCGTCGAAAAACCAAAGTACGATGTCAGAGAATGTCAAGAGAGAGGACTCTCGTACGCAGTTCCGCTCAAGGCAAAATTGAAATTATCCAAAAAAAGTGAGGACGGTCATTCCTATGTTGACACTATCCAACAGGAAGTATATCTTGGCAATTTGCCAACAATGACTGACAAAGGAACATTCATCATAAATGGAGCTGAACGTGTAGTAGTAAGCCAGCTTCATCGATCACCAGGTGTATTTTTCAGCGAGTCGGTACATCCAAACGGAACTCCTATATTTTCTGCCCGCATTATTCCATTCCGCGGATCGTGGATCGAATTCACTACAGATATCAGCAATGTAATGTATGTTTATATCGACAGAAAGAAAAAGTTTCCCGTTACTACACTCCTCCGCGCGATAGGTTATTCATCCGATGATGAAATTTTAAAACTTTTCAACTTAATTGAAGATGTTGATGCTAAAGAGGCAGACTTAAAAAATTATATAAACCGTGTTATTTGCAGCGACGTTATTGATAAAAAAACAGGTGAAATTTTTATTAATAAAGATACGGCATTAACTGAAGAACTTATAAAGAAAATAAAAAAATTAGAAATTAAGAAACTACATTTCTTAAAATTTGATAGTAGTGGCGAACGTTCAATTATCGCGAATACAATTCAACGCGATGCTGCTCGTACCGAACAAGATGCTCTTGAAGCAATTTACAGACAGCTTCGGTCGGGCGAAGCTCCTGATTTGGATACCGCCAAAAATTTAATCGACCGTTTGTTCTTCAACGAAAAACGATACGACCTCGGTAATGTAGGCAGAAACCGAATGAACTCGAAACTCGGTTTAAACACACCGACAACCACTACAACACTTACCCGCGAAGATATTTTGGCAATCATCAATTACCTTTTAGATTTGCAACAAGGTAAAAAAACAGTTGACGATATTGACCATCTCGGCAATCGCCGCGTCCGCACAGTTGGCGAACAGATAGCTCAACAATTCAATATCGGGATGGTTCGTATGACGCGAACAATCCGCGAACGGATGAATTTGCGTGACAACGAAAATCTTGCCCCGCAAGATTTGATTAATGCCCGTACAATAACAAGTGTGATAAACTCGTTTTTCGGAACAAATCAATTATCGCAGTTTATGGACCAAACAAATCCGCTTGCCGAAATTACACATAAACGCCGGATGTCGGCACTCGGACCAGGCGGTTTAACACGTGAACGCGCCGGCTTCGAAGTTCGCGACGTTCATTATACTCATTACGGGCGGTTGTGTCCTATCGAAACTCCCGAAGGTCCGAACATCGGTTTGATTTCGTCGTTGTGTATTTATTCGCGAGTGAACGAGTTCGGATTTATTGAAACACCATATAGAAAAGTGAACGATGGAAAGGTTTCAACCGAAATTGAATTTCTGACCGCAGAAAAAGAAGACGTTTACACTATCGCCCAGGCGAACGCAAAATTAGATGCGCAGGGAAATTTTACTGATATCAAAATTAAAGCCCGCTTCCAAAGCGATTACCCGATCGTGAAACCCGAAGAAGTTCATTATATAGATGTCGCTCCGACACAAATTGTAAGTGCTGCTGCGGCTCTCATTCCGTTCCTCGAACACGATGATGCTAACCGCGCATTGATGGGATCGAATATGCAGCGGCAGGCAGTACCTTTGTTAAAACCTGAAGCTCCGATAGTTGGAACAGGTTTCGAGAAAAAAGTGGCGATAGATTCGAAATCTATGATCGTTGCTGAACGTTCAGGGGTTGTTGAATATGTTGACGCTGATAAAATAATAGTTCATTATGAAATCGACGAAAGCAGTATCGAATCGTTGACTTCATTCGACAATAAAACTGTTGTCGAATACAAGCTGACAAAATTTTTCAGAACGAACCAGGACACCTGCATCAATCAAATACCGATTGTAATAGCAGGGCAAAAAATTAAAAAAGGTCAGGTATTAGCCGACGGTAGTTCAACACAAAATGGAGAGTTGGCACTTGGTCGAAACGTGATTGTTGCGTTTATGCCGTGGCGAGGTTATAACTTCGAGGATGCTTTAGTAGTCAGCGAACGTTTAGTTACTGAAGATGTATATACATCAATTCATATCGAGGAATTCGAATTGCAAGTGCGCGATACAAAACGCGGCGAAGAAGAACTGACTCGTGAAATACCAAATGTTAGTGAAGAAGTTGTAAAAGATTTGGATGAAAACGGTGTAATCCGTGTTGGCGCTATGGTTAAAGAAGGCGATATCTTAGTCGGTAAAATAACTCCGAAGGGTGAAACCGACCCGACTCCCGAAGAAAAATTATTAAAAGCAATCTTCGGCGAAAAAGCGGGCGACGTAAAAGATGCCTCATTGAAGGCGCCTCCGGGAATGAAAGGCATCGTTATTGCCACAAAACTTTTCAGCCGGAAACGCAAGGACACCGAGACAAAGAAACAGGATAAGAAACGATCGGAACAAATTGAAAAAAATCGAATTCACGATTTAAAAGAAACTAAGAAAAAATTAGCCGAGAAACTCGGTATATTGCTCACGGGTGAAAAGAGCTTAGGGATTCGTGATAAAAAAGACAACCTCGTTATACGAAACTCAGTAGTCTTCAAAGCCAGTACTTTCGAATCGATTGACGAGATAGAAATTCTAGAGTATGAAACCGAATGGGTAGAAAATAAAAAGAAAAATGCACTAGTCGTTAAAATATTTGAAGCTTACTTCGGAAAACTTAACGACATTGAAAGTGTTTATAAGCACGAAAAAAATAAAATACAATCGGGCGACGAACTTCCTCCAGGAATTGTTCAACTTGCCAAAGTTTATGTCGCAAAGAAACGTAAACTTTCGGTTGGCGATAAAATGGCTGGCCGGCATGGTAATAAAGGTGTGGTATCGAAAGTTGTTCCTGTTCAAGATTTGCCTTTCTTGCCGGATGGAACTCCTGTCGATTTCGTATTAAATCCTTTGGGCGTACCATCGCGTATGAATCTCGGACAATTATTTGAAACTGCACTCGGTTGGGCTGGATACAAATTGGGTCAAAAATATTCAACACCGATATTTGATGGTGCAACATGGGAAGAAGTTGCTGAAGAGTTACACAAATCAGGTATAGCAGAATATTCAAAAACAACTTTGATTGATGGAATGACAGGTGAACCATTCGATCAACAAGTTTCTGTCGGTTATCTCTACATGATGAAATTATCTCATTTAGTCGATGACAAAATTCACGCGCGTTCAATTGGTCCATACTCATTAATTACTCAACAGCCGCTCGGTGGTAAAGCCCAATTCGGCGGACAGCGATTTGGAGAAATGGAAGTTTGGGCGCTCGAAGCATACGGAGCTGCACATAACTTACAGGAATTATTAACCGTTAAGAGTGATGATGTTCCGGGTCGAGCTAAAGTTTATGAAGCTATCGTCAAAGGCGATAATCTTCCCGAATCGAGTATCCCTGAATCCTTTAACGTATTAGTACGTGAATTGATGGGGTTAGGTTTAGAAATTAAGATTGATTAAGAACAGGACATTGGAGCAAAAATAATTATGCGAAATATAGAACCAGCAACAAAAAAAGTATTCACTAAAATCAGGATAAGCATAGCATCTTCGGATGCTATCTTATCACGGTCTCGTGGTGAAGTAACAAAACCCGAAACGATAAATTATCGTTCTTTCCGTCCCGAAAAAGATGGACTATTTTGTGAAAAGATTTTCGGTCCAATTCGAGATTGGGAATGTCATTGTGGAAAATATAAACGTATCCGATACAAAGGAATTGTATGCGACCGGTGCGGTGTTGAAGTAACACAAAAAAGTGTGCGTCGCGAACGTTTAGGGCATATTCACTTAGCAGTTCCTGTAGCGCATATTTGGTTTGTCCGCTCGGCTCCCACAAAAATTGGCTACACACTTGGAATGGGTGTAAAAGATTTAGAAAAAATTATTTATTATGAATCTTATATCGTAATCCAACCGGGATCAACAGGTTTGAAAAGAATGGATATGATCTCTGAAGAACAATACTTGGAGATATTATCTACTCTACCTGAAAACAATCAGCAATTAGATAAAACAGACGAAAGAAAATTTATAGCCGATATCGGTGCACCTGCGGTAAAAGCTCTGTTAAAAAGTATCGACATTGATTCTACGGCTGCTCATCTTCGTGTAACATTGAAAGAAGAAACCTCGGCTCAAAAAAAAATTGAGATATTAAAACGGTTGCGTGTTTTAGATTCGTTCCGCGATAAAGGCGATGGCTCTATTAACAAACCCGAATGGATGGTACTGGAAGTAATTCCTGTTATCCCACCCGAATTACGTCCGCTCGTTCCTCTTGAAGGTGGTCGTTTTGCAACTTCTGACTTGAACGACTTGTATCGTCGAGTAATAATTCGCAATAATCGTTTAAAACGATTGATTGATATAAAAGCTCCTGAGGTAATTCTCCGAAACGAAAAACGTATGCTTCAAGAAGCTGTCGATTCATTGTTCGACAATTCGCGCAAGCTGAATGCAGTTCGTTCCGATAATAACCGGGCATTAAAATCACTTGCCGATATGTTGAAAGGGAAGCAAGGACGTTTTCGTCAAAACTTGTTAGGAAAACGAGTCGATTATTCTGGTCGTTCCGTTATCGTCGTCGGTCCCGAATTAAAATTGCACGAGTGCGGACTACCAAAAGATATGGCTGTGGAATTATTTAAACCGTTCATCATACGAAAATTAATTGAACGGGGTTTGGTGAAGACAGTGAAAAGCGCCAAGAAAATGGTTGAAAAAAAATCAGCCGAAGTTTGGGAAGTTCTTGAACACATAATTGATGGTCATCCGGTTCTGTTAAACAGAGCACCTACTCTTCATCGACTCGGCATTCAGGCATTTCAACCGGTTCTTGTAGAAGGTAAAGCAATAAGAATTCATCCGATGGTTTGTACGGCATTCAACGCCGACTTCGACGGCGACCAAATGGCGGTTCACATTCCATTATCTTATCATTCGCAAATGGAAGCGCGCATCTTAATGCTTTCGAGCCATAATATTTTATCGCCTGCAAGCGGTTCGCCAATCGTCCATCCAACGCAAGATCAAGTTCTTGGTTGTTATTATCTTACAAAAGCAAAGTCGGGCGATTTAGGTGAGGGCAAAATATTTTCATCACGAGATGAAGTAATCATCGCTCATAATTCCGCAAAAATTGGATTGCACGCTAAGATAAAAGTTCGCATTAATAACAAGGTAGTCGAAACTACAACCGGTCGGGTAATATTTAATGCAATAGTTCCTCCTGAAGCAGGATTTATTAATGAACTCTTAAATAAAAACCGACTTACTCAACTCGTCGGAAATGTTTATCGTAAAGTAGGAAATTTAAAAACCGCCGAGTTTTTAGATAATTTAAAATACTTAGGATTCAAATATGCTACACAAGGTGGTTTATCGGTTAGTGTAGGCGATGTTATTGTACCTAAGGAAAAAGAAGAAATAATAGGGAAGTCGCAACGGGATGTAGATAACATACAGAATCAGTATTACAACGGTTTTATTACACCGGGTGAAAGATACAATAAAGTTATCGACACTTGGTCACGCGCTACAACTCGTGTTGCCGAACGATTATTCGAATCGTTGCAGCACTCGCAGGCTGGATTCAATTCACTTTATATGATGGTCGATTCTGGTGCGAGAGGTTCCAAAGAACAGATTCGCCAGTTAGCCGGAATGCGCGGTTTAATGGCTAAACCACAACGAAGTATGTCTGGTTCGGCTGGTGAATTAATCGAAAATCCGATTATCGCCAACTTCCGTGAAGGATTGTCAGTATTGGAGTATTTCATCTCAACTCACGGCGCTCGAAAAGGTTTAGCTGATACTGCATTAAAAACTGCTGATGCCGGTTATCTCACTCGACGCCTCGTGGATGTCGCTCAAGATGCAATTATAACGATGGTTGATTGTGGTACTATTATGGGTGTTGCTACGAGCGCTCTTAAAGAGGGTGAAGATGTTAAAGAACCATTAGCAGAAAGAATTTTAGGGCGTGTAACAGTCCACGATGTGTATGATCCTTCGACAAACGAATTGATTGTAGCTGCCGGAGAAGAAATTACAGAAGAAATTGCTCAAAAAATATCCGAGACTTCTATCGAAACAGTAGATATTCGTTCGGTATTAACATGTGAAACTACACGTGGTATCTGTGCAAAATGTTATGGTAGAAATTTAACGATTGGTCAGTTGGTAAAAACTGGTGAAGCAGTTGGAATTATCGCTGCTCAATCTATCGGTGAACCCGGTACACAGTTGACTCTCCGAACATTCCATACAGGTGGTACAGCAAGTTTAATCGCTGCACAATCGCAAATTACATCAAAGTTTAATGGAGTTATTAAATACGAAAATGTAAAATCGCTCAAACAAGATGATGAGAGTAACAAACGTATCGTAACAGGTCGCAGTGGCGTGGTTATGGTTTATGACGACGAACAACGACTTCTTACAAAATATGATGTACCATATGGTGCAACTTTACAAATCCCTGATGGAACATACATTAAAAAAGGTGAGATCATTTATGAATGGGATCCGTATAATGCTGTGATTATTACAGAACATTCAGGGCGTATTGAATATTCAGGTTTACGGGAGAATCTTACATATCGCCAAGAACCCGATGAGCAAACCGGACACATTCAGACTGTGGTCATCGAATCCAGAGATAAAACTTTTAATCCCGCAATAATATTGAAGAATGAAGAGGGCGAGAAGATAGCTACCTATAATCTTCCGACACAATCTCATATCGTTGTTGATAATGACGAAAAGATCAGCGCAGGAACGATTTTGGTGAAAATACCTCGGTCAATAGGTAAAACACGCGATATCACAGGTGGTTTGCCACGAGTAACCGAGCTGTTCGAAGGGCGCAATCCTGCTAATCCTGCAATCGTTTCAGAAATTGATGGAATAATTCGTTTTGGTCAGCAAAAACGCGGTTCAAGAGAGGTAATAGTTGAAAGTCACGATGGAAAAGACCGCAAGGAATATCTAGTTCCGCTCGGAAAACACATCCTCATTCAGGAAAATGATTTTATCCGGGCAGGCGAGCGTTTAACCGATGGAGCTATCGATCCCGACGATATTTTAAAAATTAAGGGAGTCGGAAAAGTTCAGGAATATTTAGTGAACGAAATTCAGGAAGTTTATCGTATGCAAGGTGTTAAAATAAACGATAAACATATCGAAATCATCGTACGACAAATGATGCAGAAAGTTCGAATTTTAGATTCCGGGGATACAAAATTTATTGAAGGCGACGTGGTGGCTAAGCTATCGTTGTTGGGTGAAAACGACTCACTTAAAGAAACTGTATATATCAGCAACAAGGGTGATTCAAAATTTAAAAACGGACAGCTTGTTCTCAAGAAAAAGGTTCGTGAATTGAATAACGAGATCAAAAAGAAGGGGAAAAAGGTTGCTGAATTTAGACAAGCTGAACCGGCAACTTCCGAGCCCATTCTATTGGGAATTACACAAGCATCTCTTTCGACGGATAGCTTTATTTCGGCTGCCTCTTTCCAGGAAACAACAAAAGTATTAACAGATGCTGCTATTTCTGGAAAAATTGATTATTTGCTCGGTTTAAAAGAAAATGTTATTGTCGGGCATCTTATTCCGGCAGGAACGGGTTTAAAGCATTTTCGAGATATACTTGTTGCTCCTAAAGAACCCTTTAAAATGGCAGAACCTGTCGTTGTAGAACAACCTACACAGGAACCTGAAATCGAAGAAGAGGTTAAAAAAACGCCAAAGAAAAGAGTTCGAAAAGCGGCAAAATCTTAATGCTTGACTATGAAAATATTTTTCGTTATATTAGTGTTCTTAAAATTCAAAAATTAAGCAATTTAACAATTAACTAAACAATTATCGGAGTAATATATTGCCAACGATCAATCAACTGGTTCGAAAGAGCCGGGAAATGGTAACCTGGAAGAGCAAAGCACCAGCTTTACAGGAATGCCCGCAACGTCGGGGAGTTTGTACTCGTGTATATACAACTACACCAAAAAAGCCGAATTCCGCTTTACGTAAAGTAGCACGCGTTCGTTTAACAAACGGAATTGAGGTAACGGCATACATCCCAGGCGAAGGTCATAACCTGCAGGAACACTCCATCGTGATGATTCGTGGTGGTAGGGTTAAAGATTTACCGGGTGTTCGATACCATATTATTCGAGGCACTTTGGATACTGCCGGTGTTGCTGATAGAAAACAAGGTCGTTCAAAATATGGTGCTAAAAAGCCAAAGGCACAAAGTTAGGTTTATAAAATGAGAAAAAAACAAGCTGAAAGAAGGTTAGTTACTCCCGACCCAAAATTTAACGATATTTTAGTGGCTCGCTTCGTAAATTGTGTACTCAAAGAAGGAAAAAAGCATTTAGCCCGAAGAATTGTTTACCAAGCTATTGATACTATTGAAAATAAAACCAAATCAAACGGAATAGATGTTTTTCGAAAAGCGGTAAATAATGTTAAACCTTTGTTAGAGATACGGGCTCGCAGGGTTGGTGGCGCAACTTATCAAGTTCCAACTGAAGTTCGAGAAAGCAGAAGTATCGCTTTAGCAATTCGGTGGATAATTAATTACGCAAGCGATAGAAAAGATAAATCAATGGCTCTAAAGTTAGCGGCTGAATTTATGGCTGCAGCAAATAACGAAGGCGCTTCGGTAAAGAAAAAAGAAGATACACATAAAATGGCTGAAGCTAATAAAGCTTTCGCCCACTTTAAATGGTAAGTATAATATAGATGCCCAGAAAATATTCATTAAATAAAACCCGCAATATCGGTATTATGGCACACATTGACGCCGGTAAAACCACCACGACTGAACGTATTTTGTTCTATACAGGAAAATTACATCGTGTTGGCGAGGTTCATGATGGTGCATCAACAATGGATTGGATGGATCAAGAAAAAGAACGTGGCATTACTATCACAAGCGCCTCTACCACTTGTTTTTGGAATGATAACCGGATTAATATTATAGATACACCTGGGCATGTCGATTTTACTGCTGAAGTAGAACGGTCGCTCCGTGTTTTAGATGGCGCGGTCGCTCTATTCTGTGCAGTCGGCGGTGTTGAGCCACAATCCGAAACTGTTTGGCGCCAAGCTGATAAATACGGCGTTCCTCGAATCGCATTCGTGAATAAAATGGATCGCGTTGGTGCTGATTTCTACAATGTAATTAAGATGATGAAAGAACGGCTCGGTGCACATGCTGTTCCGATTCAAATCCCTGTTGGCGAAGGTGAACTTTTTGCCGGTGTTATCGATTTGATTACGATGAAAGCCAGAATATTTAACGGTACAACGATGGGAACTACATGGGATGATATCGAAATTCCAGCCGATCTGAAAAAGAAAGCTCAGTTGTATCGCACTAAGATGTTGGAAGCAGTTTCTGACGAAGACGATACTCTGCTTGAAAAATATATCGAAGGTAAAGAAATTACCCCTGACGAAATTCGCGTTGTACTGCGACGCGCTGCTATAAAAGTTAGTATTATACCTGTACTTTGCGGTTCGTCATTCAAGAATAAAGGTACTCAAAATTTATTAGATGCGGTTATTGATTTTCTTCCTTCACCCGTCGATGTAGGAGATGTAATAGGGCATCATCCGTATAAATCAGATAAAGTTATTAGAAAAGTTGCAGATAAGGAAATTTTTACAGCTCTGGCTTTCAAAATAATGAGCGATCCTTATGTTGGAAAATTAACTTATTTCAGAGTTTATTCAGGTACATTAAAATCAGGTTCGTACGTTTATAATTCCAATAGTGATAAAAAAGAACGCATTGCACGAATCCTTCGAATGCATGCAAATCATCGTGAAGATGTTGATGAGGCTTACACAGGCGACATAGTTGCGGCTATAGGACTTAAATTTACTCGAACAGGCGACACAATCACCACAGAGGACGATCCTATTATCCTTGAAAAAATGGATTTCCCGGAACCGGTAATTTCGATAGCGATTGAACCAAAAACTAAAGCAGACCAAGAAAAAATGGGCGAATCGCTCAGCAAATTAGCTGAAGAAGATCCCACATTTAGAGTTTCAACCAACGAAGAGACCGGACAAACCATAATTAATGGTATGGGGGAACTTCATCTTGAGATTATTGTTGAAAGGATGAAGAGAGAGTTTAAAGTAGATGCAAACATTGGTAAACCACAAGTTGCGTATAAAGAAACTATTAAAGGAAAAGTTTCACAAGTTTATAAACATGTAAAACAATCAGGTGGTCGTGGACAATTTGCTCACATAGAAATCGAAATCGAACCAAACGAAAAAGGCAAGGGCTTCGAATTTATAGACGAAATCAGAGGCGGGGTTATACCTAAAGAGTATATACCTGCGGTTCAAGCGGGTATCGTTGAACAAATGAAAAACGGTATTGTTGCTGGTTATCCTGTGGTTGATGTAAAAGTAAAATTATATGATGGTTCATACCACGAAGTTGATTCTGATGAACTCTCATTTAAAATCGCTGGTTCAATGGGTTTCCGTGAAGCAGCTCGCAAAGCAAAACCTGTAATTTTAGAACCAATAATGGCTGTTGAAGTAGTAGTTCCAGAAGATTACATTGGCGATGTTTTAGGCGATTTAAGTTCACGTCGTGGAAAAATCGAAGGTATGAATTCGCGTAAAGAAGTTCAGGTAATTAAAGCGTCTGTGCCTTTATCGGATATGTTCGGGTACGCTACGAATTTACGTTCGCTAACACAAGGCAGAGCTTTATTCACGATGCAATTTTCGCATTACGATAACCTACCAAAAGTGATTTCAGATCAGATTGTTGAAAAACTGACTGGTAAACAAACAAAAGTAGCATAAATAATAGATTAGTAAGTAATTAAAAAATAAACACCCAATTTAAATAGGAGAAACGAAATGGCAAAAGAAAAGTTTACGAGGGATAAACCCCATGTCAACGTTGGAACAATAGGACACGTTGACCACGGAAAAACAACCCTAACTGCTGCTATTACGATGGTTTTAGCAAAAAAGGGATTGTCGGCTATCAGAACATTCGATTCAATTGATAATGCCCCCGAAGAACGCGAACGCGGTATTACAATTGCAACAGCACACGTAGAATACTCAACCGCTAAGCGACACTATGCTCACGTTGACTGTCCCGGTCACGCCGACTACATCAAGAATATGATAACCGGCGCAGCTCAAATGGACGGAGCAATCCTCGTTGTCGCAGCTACCGATGGTCCGATGCCCCAAACACGCGAACACATTCTTCTTGCTCGTCAAGTGGGTGTTCCAAAAATAGTTGTATTTATGAATAAAGTAGATGCGGTTGACGATCCGGAATTATTAGAACTCGTTGAACTCGAATTAAGAGATTTGTTAAAGCAGTACGAATTCCCCGGTGATGAAATACCGATTATTCAGGGTTCAGCATTAAAGGCAATGGAAGCAGCTATCCGACCAGATTCAAAAATTGATGACCCGGCGTTTGATTGTATCATCAAATTAATGGATGCAGTCGATACATATATCCCCGTTCCTCAGCGCGATGTCGATAAGCCATTCCTGATGCCGGTTGAAGACGTGTTCTCGATTACAGGACGCGGAACAGTAGGTACCGGAAGAATCGAACGTGGCAAGGTTAATGTCGGCGAAGAAATCGAAATTATCGGTCTAGATGCTCATAAAAAAGCTGTAGTTACCGGTGTAGAAATGTTTCGCAAAGAACTTGACCAAGGTATGGCTGGCGATAACGTAGGTCTGTTATTACGCGGTGTCGATAAAACCGAATTGGAACGCGGAATGGTTTGTGCAAAACCCGGTTCAATTACACCACACAAAAAATTTAACGCTCAGGTTTACGTACTGAAAAAAGAAGAAGGCGGTCGGCATACACCATTCTTTACCGGATATCGTCCGCAATTCTATTTCCGTACAACCGACGTTACTGGTATCGCACACTTACCGGCAGGAATCGAAATGATTATGCCAGGTGATAACGTAGATAATTTAGACATCGAGTTAATTACTACCATCGCTATGGAAGAAGGTCTTCGCTTTGCTATCCGCGAAGGCGGTCATACTGTCGGCGCCGGTGTCGTAACAAAAATAATTGCATAATAAAAACAATAACAAACATGAAGTTTTAGGAGTTACAGTTGCCAGGAGAAAAAATACGTATAAAATTAAAGTCTTACGATCATAATTTGATCGATAAGTCGGCTGAAAAAATTATTAAAACCGTAAAACAGACCGGTGCTATAGTATCAGGACCGATTCCGTTGCCGACCAAACGGACAGTTGTTACAGTATTACGTTCACCTCACGTTGATAAAAAATCGCGCGAGCAATTTGAAACTCGAACTCATAAACGATTAATTGATATTTTAAACTCAACATCACGAACTGTAGAGTCGCTCATGAAATTAGAGTTGCCCGCAGGTGTAGATGTAGAAATTAAAGTGTAACTCTTTCTTTAAAATTAGACACTGAATAAAAAAAAACGCAAAATGACTGGATTGTTAGGAAAAAAAATAGGAATGACGAGTATATTTGATGAACAGGGAATTGTTATCCCCTGCACCATCATCGAAGCAGGACCTTGTTTTGTTACTCAAATTAAAACCAAAGAGACCGATGGATATGAGGCTGTACAAATTGGTTTCGAGGATAAGAAAGCTCGTCTTGTAACCAAACCTTTAATAGGCCATTTCAATCGTTCGGGTGTTACTCCCAAACGTTTGGTAAAGGAATTCAACGGATTCGATATCTCCAATATTAAATTGGGTGATGAGATAAAAGTAGAAGCTATTTTTTCTGCTGGAGATAGCGTTTCTGTAACTGGCAAATCAAAAGGAAGAGGTTTTCAAGGTGTTGTTAAACGTCATCATTTCGGAGGTGGTTCGAAAACACACGGACAAAGCGATCGCGTTCGCGCTCCGGGATCGATTGGCGGTAGTTCGTATCCTTCACGAGTATTCAAAGGTCAACGTATGGCTGGCAGAATGGGTAATACTCAAACAACTGTCCAAAATTTAACAGTTGTTAAAATTATCAGTGAATCAAATTTGCTTTTAATAAAAGGTTGCGTTCCCGGTCATATAAATGCGTACGTAGAAATTCATAAAAAATTGAAATAGAAAATGGAATTAGAAGTTTACAAAAAAGATGGAACATTAAGCGGCGAGAAGATTACACTGGCTCCTGGTGTATTCGAAATCGCACCAAACGACCACGCAATATATCAAGCTGTGCGTGTTTACTTAGCTAATCAACGTCAGGGAACACATAAAACAAAGACAGTTTCTGAAGTAAGCGGAGGAGGTAAAAAACCCTACAAACAGAAAAAAACCGGACGTGCCCGTAGCGGTTCTTCCCGGTCTCCATTATGGAAGGGTGGCGGTACAATTTTCGGACCTGTGCCTCGCGATTATTCAATGTCGTTACCTGATAAGGTAAATAAATTAGCCAGAAAATCGGCTATAAGTTACCGCGTGAAAGAATCGGACGTCAAAATAGTTGAAGACTTTTCATTCGAATCTCCGAAAACTAAAGACATTGTTTCGATTTTAAAAGCTCTGAAATTGGATGATACTAAAACCTTACTTTTGTTATCAAAAACCGACAGCATAGTATATAAATCGGGACGTAATTTACCGAACCTTCAAATTCTTGAAGCGAACAAAGTATCGGCTTACGATATTATGAAGAATAAAGTAATCTTATTTCAAAAGAGCGCTGTAGAAGTTATCGAAAAAATATTTTAGCAGAGAGTATAAACTATGATGGGAATATTAAATAAACCAATTGTTACCGAGAAGATGACTCAACTCGAAACTCAGCGGCAGTACGCTTTTGAGGTAGATCGAAAATCGAATAAAATAGAAATTCAAAAAGCAATCGAAAAAAAGTTTAACGTTAAAGTATTAAGTGTTAGAACAATTAATTACAAAGGAAAGCAAAAAACTCAAATGACCCGCCGCGGACGCTTCAGTGGCAAAACCGCACAGTGGAAAAAAGCTATCGTTACACTCAAAGAGGGTGATAAAATAGAATTTTTCGAAAACATCTAATCTAAAAGCGGGTCAGGAGAAGAGTACCTAAATACTCATATTAGCTGACCAAGGATTTATAGAAATATGGCAATCAGAAAATTAAAACCTGTTACACCGGGAACTCGTTGGATGAGTGTTCCTGCCTTCAGCGAAATTACTAAAACGGTTCCTGAAAAATCTTTAATAGAAATATTAAAGAAAACCGGTGGACGTAATAACACAGGGCGTATAACATCACGTCACCGAGGTGGCGGACATAAACGTTTTTATCGCATCGTCGATTTCAAGCGAGATAAATTTGATATCGAAGCAAATGTTACGGCAATCGAATATGATCCGAACCGATCTGCTCGAATTGCTCTGTTGACTTACAAGGATGGCGAAAAACGTTATATCCTGGCTCCCGATGGTTTAAAAGTAGGCGAATCAATAATTTCGGGACCAACATCGGAAATAAAAGCCGGAAATGCTTTACCTCTTTCAAATATTCCTGTTGGTTCTTTTATACATAATGTAGAATTAAAGCCGGGTAAAGGGGGGCAAATTGCCCGTAGCGCCGGTGTATCGATTCAACTTATGGCAAAAGAGTCCGACTATGTACAGGTAAAACTTCCATCCGGTGAAATCCGAAAAATTCAAGCGAAGTGTTACGCAACTTTGGGAACGGTCGGAAATATCGATCACGAAAATATAAGTCTTGGTAAAGCCGGTCGATCAAGATGGTTGGGTATCCGTCCGCAATCGCGCGGTGTGGTTATGAACCCAGTTGACCATCCACACGGTGGTGGTGAGGGTAAGTCGCCTCAAGGAAATCCGCATCCTGTATCGCCATGGGGCTGGCATACTAAAGGTAAGAAAACACGAAGAGTTAAAAAATTGTCAAGTAAATATATAATTAAACGTCGTACTAAATAATAAAAATGAATTGAAACTATGAGTCGTTCAATTAAAAAAGGTCCATTTGTCGATCCAAAACTTTTAAAGAAAGTTCAGGATATGCAAAAATCGGGTAAGAAGTCTGTAATTAAATCTTATTCTCGGTCTTCTACTATTACTCCCGAATTTGTCGGATTAACTTTTACAGTCCATAACGGAAATAAATTCATCCCTGTTTATGTTCACGAAGGTATGGTCGGACACAAACTTGGTGAATTTGCTCCGACGCGGATATTCCGCGGGCATCCCGGACTTAAGAGCGAAGCATCAACAGGATAATAAATAGGTATAATTGGAGAATATAATGGAAGCACGCGCAATACATAGGTATGTTCCGTCGTCGCCGCGCAAAATGCGATTGGTTGTCGATTTGATACGCGGTAAAAATATTGAAGAAGCTATTTCGCTTATGCACTTTTCAACAAAGCATGCATCGAAAATTGTTGAGAAGGTATTACGTTCGGCAGTTTCAAACTTGCAGAATAAAGTTGAAGGCAAGCGGATCGAAAATGAAAATATATTTGTAAAAACAGCATTCGTGAATGGCGGTCCTTCAATGAAACGGGTTCTTCCTGCACCGATGGGGCGGGCTTTTAGAATAAAGAAACGTTCAAACCATCTTACAATTATTGTAGCAGAACGTGAAGCAACAAATGAGACAACAACAAATTTAAAAACAAACAAAAAAACTGAGAAATCTGAATAGGAGATACATGGGTCAAAAAGCAAATCCAATTGGACTTCGTTTAGGTGTAAATCGTGGCTGGGATTCAAACTGGTTCGAAAAAAGAGATTGTGGTGCCAAATTATTAGAAGATATAACTGTCCGTAATTATATCCGTACCCGGTTAAAAAAAGCCGGTATCTCAAAAATTATGATCGAACGAACACCAAAACATGCCCGCATAACAATTTTTACATCACGCCCAGGTATTGTTATCGGACGGAGTGGTCAGGAAATTACTAAATTAGAAGAAGAACTGAAAAAGATTTCAAACAAAGAAGTTAAACTTCTGATAAGCGAAATTAAACGACCGGAATTGGATGCATATTTAGTTGCAGAAACTATTGCCGGACAAATCGAGGGCCGGGTTTCTTTCCGTCGCGCTATGAAAAGCTCTATAACTTCGGCAATGCGTATGGGCTCCGAAGGAATTCGTATAATGTGCGCTGGTCGGTTAGGCGGCGCAGAAATTGCACGAACAGAACAATACAAAGAAGGCAGAATTCCGCTACATACTTTGCGTGCCGATATCGATTATGCTACAACAACCGCCCATACAATTTACGGTGCCATCGGTATTAAAGTTTGGATTTGTAAAGGCGAAATTTTAGGCGGCACTCCTTATTAAAAATTTTTATAATGGTGAATTGAAATGTTAATACCAAAACGTGTAAAATACAGAAAAACTCAACGCGGCAGGATGAAAGGTAAAGCTACTCGCGGAGCCACAATATCTTTCGGTGATTTCGGATTAAAAGCTTTGGAACCCGGATGGGTAACTCAACGACAAATCGAGGCGGCTCGTGTAGCATTAACGCGATTGATGAAGCGTGAAGGAAAAGTTTGGATACGAATTTTCCCCGATAAGCCGGTAACAAAAAAACCTGCTGAAACGCGTATGGGTAGCGGAAAAGGTGCCCCTGAATTCTGGGTAGCAGTTGTAAAACCTGGTACCATTCTGTTTGAAGTAGGTGGTATAAAAAAAGATATCGCTGAAGAAGCTATGTACATTGCAAGTCGTAAACTTGCTATCAAAAGCAAAATGGTTACACGTATAGGTTACGAAGCGAGTTAATATTTAATCTATTGAAAGAAGAAGATGAAATCTCACGAAATCAAACAATTAACAGCTGAAGAAATTCGAAAGCGCATACAAGAAGAAGAAATAAACTTGAGTCATTTGAAATTTCAATTAGCAACCCGTCAGTTATCAAGCCCGATTCAAGTTCGGTCGGCACGGCGGAACATTGCGCGCTTAAAAACTATTCTTCTTGAAAAAGAGAACCAAGAGAAAGCAAAACAATAAAGGATATTGAAGTAAGATGACTGAAAGAAATACGGTACGGAAAATAAAAGTAGGGACAGTTGTAAGCAACAAGATGCAAAAAAGCATTGTGATAGCTGTTGAAGGACGGATTCCACATCCGATATATCGAAAATATTATAAACGCACTACGAAGTTAATGGTGCACGACGAAAAGCAAGAAGCAAGTGTAGGCGATGTGGTAAAAGTAATGGAAACCCGCCCGCTCAGCAAAAATAAACGTTGGCGCCTTGTTGAAATTGTTGAAAAAGCTGTCTAACGCGAAAAAGGAATTCAGATTATGATACAAGAAGAAACCAATTTAATAGTAGCCGATAATTCGGGAGCAAAAAAAGTACAGTGTATTCGTGTACTTGGTGGCCACGATCGCAGATACGCAGGTATCGGAGATCTAATCGTAGTTTCAGTAAAAAGTGCTATCCCCGGTGCCGGTGTTAAAAAAGGGGAAGTTTCACGAGCCGTAATAGTGCGAACAAAAAAAGAAACTCGCCGAAACGACGGGTCGTATATCCGTTTCGACGAAAATGCTGCTGTGTTGCTTAATGCACAAGGCGAACCACGCGGAAGCCGTATATTCGGTCCGGTTGCACGCGAACTTCGTGATAAAAACTTCATGAAAATAATTTCATTAGCACCCGAAGTTTTGTAAAGGAAATAAAATGAAAATTCATAAAAACGATAACGTAATTATAATTAACGGAAACGCAAAAGGAAAAACCGGAAAAGTATTGAAGGTTTTTCGCGAGACAAACCGTGTAATAGTTGAAGGCGTGAATATAACTAAACGTCACTCGCGTCCATCACAAAAAAATCCAAAAGGTGGCATCATCCAAAAAGAAGCTCCGGTCAACTTGTCCAATGTTATGGTCATTTGTCCTAAGTGTAACGAAGCTTCGCGTGTTGGACGTGTTCAAGTTAAAGATGCAATAAGTAGTCGAAAACACATGATGCGTGTCTGCAAAAATTGTGAAGAAATGTTCTAACAAATTATTGAATTAGAAAATTATGGCAAAAGAAAAAGCTCCGAAGAGCGTAAAAGAAACAAAACCAGCAGCGGGCCCAGCTACAAATGTAATCGAAAAGGGTGTTGCCCCTCGGCTGACGGAATTTTATAATAAAGAAATTATTCCTAAATTGATGGAAAAATTCAGTTATAAAAGTGTAGCCCAAGTTCCGAAATTAGATAAAATATGTGTGAATGTAGGAGTAGGGCAAGCGACGCAAGATCCTAAACTGATCGAATTGATTGTTAAAGAATTAGAATATATTGTCGGTCAGAAGACAGTAGTTCGACGTTCGAAAAAAGCAATATCGAATTTTAAACTTCGCGAAGGAATGCCGATAGGAGTTAGCGTTACACTGAGACGGCACCGGATGATGGAATTTTTCGATAGATTGGTGAATGTTACAATGCCGCGAATTCGCGACTTCCGCGGATTATCCGACAAGTCGTTCGACGGCAGAGGTAATTATACTTTAGGTGTTAAAGAACAAATTATTTTTCCAGAAATCGACGTTGATAAAGTAACAAAGGTTTTTGGAATGGATATTACATTTGTTACAACAGCAAAAACTGATCAAGAAGCATACGAATTGTTAAAAGCGTTCGGAATGCCATTTGTTAAACCGCAATAATAAATATATAGGAGAATTACTTGGCACGATTAGCAATGCGGGTGAAAGCCAAAAGAACACCCAAATATCCGACACGACAACATAACAGGTGCAATATCTGCGGAAGATCCAGAGCATACTACCAAAAATATGGAATATGTCGATTGTGTTTTCGTAAGCTTGCCTTAGACGGGAAAATCCCGGGCGTAAGAAAAGCTAGCTGGTAATTACTTGAAAATAAATGAAATTAAAAAATTTAATGGATAAATATGAGCGTAACTGATCCAATAGCCGACTATCTTACAAGATTGCGAAATTCCATAGGTGCAAAACGCAAACGAGTCGAAATTCCGTGCTCGGGTGTGAAAAGGGAAATCTCTCGCCTTCTAAAAGAAAAAAAATACATTGCCGATTTTACCGAAGTAGCCGAAGAAAATTCGAGCAAACTGATTATCGAACTTCGTTACAATGCGGGTAAAAGTGTTATATCAGGTTTAAAACGAATTAGCAAACCCGGATTACGGGTATATGCGAAAGCCGACGAAATGCCACGTGTTTTAGGTGGTCTCGGAATAGCATTAATATCAACATCAAAAGGAATAATGACAGAAAAACAAGCCCGCATCGAAGGTATTGGCGGCGAAGTTTTATGTCATATTTGGTAATAAAGGAGCTATAAAAAGTGTCAAGAGTAGGTCGTAAACCAATTCCAATCCCTAAAGGGGTTAAAATAGAAATTAACGGCAACGAGATACAGGTAGCCGGAACAAAAGGTAATTTAATATCTAAAAAGCCCGACAGTATTTCTGTTGCGGTCGAAGGAAATGAAATTATACTTAAGAGAAGTTCCGAAGAAAAACGAGATAAAGCACTTCATGGCTTATGGCGTGCTTTGGTTGCCAACATGGTACACGGTGTTTCTGAAGGTTATCAGAAGAAACTCGAAATCGTGGGCGTAGGTTATAAAGCTGAGGTCAAAGGAAAAGGAATCCAGTTAGCACTTGGCTTTTCGCATCCGATTTTCTTTGTTCCTCCTCAAGGAATAAATGTTGCAACTCCCACACCGACGAGTATAATGATTCAAGGAATAGATAAACATCTTGTAGGACTTGTTGCAGCAAAGATTCGCTCGTTCCGACCGCCCGAACCATACAAAGGTAAAGGAGTAAAATACGAAGGTGAATACATTCGCCGTAAAGCCGGTAAAACTGCAGCGTCAGCCGGTTCAAAATAAAAAGTTATTAGGAAAATTGAGATATGATAAATAAAGCAAAATTTAAAAACCGCGACCGCATTCGTAAACATATACGTAAAAATATTTCCGGAACTACTGAGTGTCCGCGATTATCAGTTTATCGTAGTCTGAAGCACATATACGCTCAACTCATCGATGATACTAAGGGCAATACAATAGTATTTGTATCAACCCGGTCGAAAGATTTACAAGATTCGATTAAAGAAATAAAGAATAAAACTGAATTAGCAAAATTAGTAGGGATTCATCTTGCAAAAAAAGCAATTGAAAATAAAATTCAAACTGTTGTATTTGATAGAGGTGGATTCAGGTATCATGGTAATGTTAAAGCGATAGCTGATGGTGCCCGAGAGGGTGGATTGAAATTCTAAGAATGAAATCTTGAACCTTCATGTGGCTGTCAAATTGCCGGGTAGTCTAATGGCAGGACAGCGGCCTTTGGAGCCGTATGTGGAGGTTCGACTCCTCCCCCGGCAGCAGAAAGTATGAATACAATAAAAAATTTAAAATATGGAGTAATAAATTTGGCACGAATAAAAGCAAGTGAACTTGAACTAAAAGATAAAATAGTTCATATCAATCGCGTAGCAAAAGTTGTAAAAGGCGGACGCCGTTTCAGCTTTAATGCGATCGTTGTAGTAGGCGACGGAAATGGTCACGTTGGTGTCGGACTCGGTAAAGCCAATGAAGTCAGTGATGCCATCGCAAAAGGAATTGATGACGCAAAAAAGAATGTGGTAAAAGTAAAAATTAATAAAGGAACCATTTCACATCCTGTTATAGCTAAATACGGCGCTGCAAAAGTTCTGCTAAAACCAGCTTCTCCCGGTACTGGTTTGATTGCCGGAGGTGGCGTGCGTGCTGTATTGGAATCAGCCGGTGTCAAGGACATATTAACAAAATCGCTCGGATCATCTAATCCGCACAACGTTGTTAAAGCAACTTTGGTAGGATTGTTAAGTTTGTCGGACGCACACCAGATTGCTTCACGTCGCGGCATATCACTTGAAGAATTGTTTCAAAATAAACCGAAGGTAAATGAGTAGGAATTATTATGACTCAAAAGAAAATTAAAATAACACAAGTTTATAGCATAATCGATACACTCGAAGCTCATAAACGTACTATTAAAGCTTTAGGATTAGGAAAACCTAATCATTCTGTCATCAAAATAGAAACACCTCAAATAAGAGGAATGATAAATAAAGTAATACATCTCATAAAAGTCGAAGAAATTAAAGAATAATCCGCGAGTCGGAATTAGGTGAAATATGGCAAAAGCATTATTATCAAATTTAAAATACAACGAAGGTTCACGCAAAAAACGTAAACGTATCGGTCGTGGTCAAGGTTCAGGACACGGCGGTACTTCAACGAAAGGACACAAGGGACAAAATTCACGTTCCGGTGTAAGCTACCGTCCTTGGTTTGAAGGCGGACAGATGCCGCTTTCACGACGTGTTCCTAAGTTTGGTTTTACAAACATTTCAAGAGTTGAATTTCAAGTTGTTAACGTTCAAAATTTAGAAACTCTTGCCGCAACGGGAAAATTTCCTGATGGTTTAGTTAATCCTGAAATTTTACATAACATAGGAGCTGTTTCAAAAAAATCACTCCCTGTTAAAGTTTTGGGTAACGGCGAATTAAAATCTAAATTAGAAGTTACAGCACACGCCTTCAGCACTACAGCTACCAAGAAAATTGAATCGGCTGGAGGAAAATCATTAACCATTTCTTTTAATAAGTAAAAATGGCAAAGATCAGCGAAAGTTTCAGAAATATTTTTAAAATTCAAGAACTAAGGCAGCGGATTATATTTACTGCTCTAATTCTAATTGTAGTTCGTATCGGTGCGCATATTACACTTCCCGGTGTCGATGCCGCTGCACTCGCCGAAGCAGTTCGCAATCAATCAGCAAATACTCTTTTTGGTTTGTACGATATGTTTGTCGGCGGTGCCTTCGAGAATGCTGCGATATTTGCATTAGGTATAATGCCCTACATCAGCGCCTCTATTATTATTCAATTATTAGGAGCTGTAGTTCCTTACTTCCAAAAACTTTCAAAAGAAGGCGAAGAAGGCAGGAAAAAAATCACACAGATTACTCGATACGGAACCGTTTTAGTTGCTATTCTACAAGGGTGGGGAGTTAGCGTGCGGTTGATTAATATGCAAGCTGCCGGAGTTTCTATAGTTCCACCAGAAGTTCAAGGTATCGGGTTTTTTATAAGCACAATTATCGTACTAACTTCAGGTACTATATTTATGATGTGGCTTGGAGAACAAATTACCGAACGTGGGATAGGCAATGGAATATCGCTTATTATCTTTATCGGAATTATTGCTCGTCTTCCTCACGCAATTTTAGATGAATATCAATTAGTCAGTTCAGGTGCCCGCAGCATCATTATCGAAATTGTAATTATAGCTGCAATGGTTGCAATAATTGCTGGTGTTATTTTTATGACTCAGGGAACACGACGCATCCCTGTTCAATATGCGAAAAGAGTTATCGGTAGAAAAATTTATGGCGGTGTTACTCAATACATCCCGATGCGTGTAAATACAGCAGGTGTTATGCCCATAATTTTTGCTCAGTCAATTATGTTTCTACCGAGCACGATTCTTACTTTCTTCCCTGAGAGCGAATTTATGTCAGGCATTGCATCGTATTTCCAATACGATTCTTATTTTTATTCCTTTGCTTTTGGTTTAATAATTGTATTCTTCACATATTTTTATACAGCTATTGCTTTTAATCCTAAAGATGTAGCCGAAACTATGCAAAAGCAAGGTGGATTTATTCCCGGCATCAGACCTGGCAAAAATACATCCGATTTTGTAGATAATATACTTACAAAAATCACATTACCTGGTTCATTTTTCTTAGCTTTTGTTGCTATCTTACCAACCTTTATGATGAAGTTAGGTGTTACAGGATCGTTCGCAAGCTTTTTCGGCGGCACAAGTCTTTTAATTATTGTAGGTGTCGGTTTAGATACTCTGCAACAAGTTGAATCGCACTTGTTAATGCGGCACTACGATGGTTTCTTAAAAAAAGGTCATCTAAAAGGACGCCGTGGCTAAGTTATTTTATTGATTATATGAAGAGGAATTTGATTAAGTCGAAATCAGAAATTGAGTTGATGCGTGAAAGTTGCAGGATTGTTGCTGAAGTTTTAAAGTTGTTAGAAATTTCAATAAAGCCCGGTGTTACTACAAAAGAATTAGATATTATAGCTGAAGATTATATTCGTTCACAGAATGCTGAACCGGCATTCAAAGGATACGGTGCCGATAAGAAAAATTTGTATCCAGCTACATTATGCACGTCGGTTGAAGACGAAGTAGTTCACGGAATACCCTGCGATCGTAAATTGATTGAAGGTGAAATAATTTCGATAGATGTTGGCGTAAAGAAAAATAATTACTATGGCGACGGTGCTAAGTCTTTCGCAGTCGGTAAAATAAACGACGAAAAAAAACGATTATTGGAAATTACTGAACAATCGTTGTATAAAGGAATTGAGAAAGCGTTGAACGGAAACCGGGTTTTTGATATATCTTCAGCGGTTCAAAAGCATGTTGAAGAAGCAGGATTTTCGGTTGTTCGCGATTTAGTCGGACACGGTATTGGCAGAAGTTTACACGAAGAACCTCAGATTCCAAATTTCGGACAAGCCGGCACCGGCGAGTCGCTTAAAAGCGGAATGACTTTGGCAATTGAGCCAATGGTAAATTATGGTGCATATAAAGTCCGATTTAATTCTGATGGTTGGACTGTAAAAACATTAGATGGTAAGCCGTCGGCACATTTTGAACACACGGTATATATAACCGATTCAGAACCGGAAATTTTAACTAAGTAAAGTAAATGGCTAAACAAGGTCCAATAAAAATGGATGGCACAATAATCGAAACGCTGCCAAATGCAATGTTCAGGGTTCGATTAGAAAACAATCATGAAATTATTGCACACGTTTCAGGAAAAATGCGTATGAATTTTATAAAAATACTTGTTGGCGATAAAGTTACTGTCGAATTATCCCCTTACGATTTAACCAAGGGGCGAATTACGTATAGATATAAATAAGGAGATAAAAAATGAAAGTTCGTTCATCTGTAAAAAAATTATGCGAAAATTGCAAGATTGTCAGACGTAAAGGTTATGTTTACGTTATATGTAAAAAAAATCCAAAGCACAAACAACGACAAGGTTAATTTAATTACGAAAGGAATAATAAGTGGCTCGTATAGCAGGTATTGATTTACCCAAAAATAAGAGAGCTGAGATTGGCTTAACATACATTTTCGGAATTGGTCTATCTACTGCCCAACAGATACTAACAAAAGCCGGTGTTGATTTCGGCAAACGAATAAGTGAGTTATCGGACGATGAAGTGGCGAAGGTACGTTCAATTATTACATCCGAGATAAAAGTAGAAGGCGCACTCCGCAGTGAAGTACAAATGAATATCAAACGTTTGATGGATATAGGCTCATACCGCGGACTTCGACACAGAAAAGGATTACCGGTACGTGGACAAAGAACAAAGACTAATTCGCGTACGCGTAAAGGTAAACGTAAAACTGTCGCCGGAAAGAAGAAAGTGGCAGCTAAGAAGTAATTTTATCTATCAACAATGAAATAAAAAGAATTGGAGTTTATAAATGGCAAATGTTACAACAGCAGCAGCTAAAAAGAAGAAACGTCAGCAAGTTGATGTTAGCGGAAAAGTTTTTGTTAAGGCAACATTCAATAACGTACTCGTTACAATTACCGATATTTATGGTAATACAATAAGTTCATCTTCTGCCGGTAAAAACGGGTTCAAAGGTTCACGTAAGAATACTCCCTTTGCCGCTCAAGTTACTGCCGAAGCTGCAGCAAAAGAAGCATACGCTTTAGGATTAAGAAAAGTCGAAGTTTTTGTTAAAGGACCCGGTTCCGGTCGCGAAGCTGCAATGCGTTCCTTGCAAACAGTCGGGTTAGAAATTAGTGCGATACGGGATATTACTCCCATTCCGCATAACGGCTGTCGTCCGCCAAAGCGCCGTAGAGTTTAATAAAGTAACTGAAGTTACGCAAAAGAGTCATTCTGAACGAAGTGAAGAATCTTAAACCTCAAATTCGAGCTATTTTTAGATGTTTCTCCCGACTAGTCGGGATC
>JAUXOG010000051.1 GCA_030682385.1 Bacteroidota bacterium | reverse complement strand
TTATTCAACAATATTACTGACATTTCACCACCAATTACATTTTCTAATGCATGATTAGGTTTTATAGACCATTATCGGAGCTTCTATTGTTTCGACTCGTATACCTAGTATTTGTGATTCCTTGAGCCAGATTACAGTAGCCTGCACAGCGTTAATAATTTCCATGCTTGGATTTTCTAAACTCATCAGGAAACGGACAATTTCAGCACTTTCCTCACCACCAAGCGAAGCCGGCTCAAATGTCCTTGCACTTTGAGGACGGAAGTCAAAATTATCATGCTGCTGACACCATCCCGACAACTTCCCGTCCTGAATTATCTGACATTGCAATATACATTCGACCCCTTTATCAAATGCTTGAATTGTTTTTGCACGACGAACACTATCCACAAACGAATACCAAGGTTTTTGCTGAGCTATTTTATGAAGCACTTTCATTACACCGATCATCGCGCCATCGTTGAATGTAATGTATTTTCTGTAACCGCTTGTATCGGGAAAAAACTGGGGAAAGCCGCCGTTGGGATATTGCGCCGTAAGTATAAAATCTATTCCTCTTAAACAGCCCTCTTTAAATCTTTCAATCTTTGTAGCCGAATATGCTTTAGCTAAATATTCTACCTGTGAGTGTGTTGCGCCATTGTCGAAAGTAGTATTCGTTTTCTGATACAGTAAAATGTTATCTGCAATTTCCGCCATTTGGTTTATTTCATATCTTGATTGATTTGATGAGGGAGTTATAACTTTGTCCTCATCGTAAATATCGTACCAATGGTGTGAACTGTTTATGAAACCTGTTGTATCTATCGTTCGATTGTCGTGTGTATAATCAGGTTGTTGCGCGTTTGTTGAATGTGCTAAAATTATGATTTAGTTTTGACATATTATTTTTTAAATTTATTTTATCAATATCCTACACACTTCATACTACCTACTGCATACTTAAATCCATCATCTCATCTTCGAGGCAACTTTATCCAATTCTTCTTTCGATAAAAATCTTTTCAGGAGCGGGAAAAGTATATAGTTTTCTTTGTGTATATGATTCACGAATACTTGAACAGTCTCCCGGATATTTATTACTAATTTCTGAGAAATTAATTTTGATGCATTTGGTAATTGTGTTTGTGCGAGTGTTTTTTTTAAAATCAAAAACTTCTTCTTCATCAGCTTATGTTCATCGACCAGTAATTCGGTTGGTCCTTCGACATATTGTTCTAGCACGGGAAAGAGGGCTTCCTCTTCCATCACATTATGATGGCTTATCTCCTCCTCTAATACTTTGATTACATCATTGATTGTTTTTACAGATTTTGTTTTTACCCCCTCCCTCTCAATTGATTGAGCGGCCGCATTAAGTTTTTTTAAAAGCAACAACAAACTTGAGTGTTCCTGTATGAACACAACAAGGGGGTTAAACTTCTTTTTCATATTTATTTATTCAAGCCCGACTAATGTTTGATAAGTCATCTTACCTTTTATCAGTTTAGCTAAAACTGAAATTAGTTCTTGTGTTTTATCATCTAACGAATCCTCCAAATTATCAATTTCATCCATCGATTTGCATGAATAAACCTCATAAAAGTGATTCGCCTTCCCCTTATTTTCGTAAATGTCGTATTCCATACCGACCTGTTTAATTTGGGTTGATAAATTTTTGATAAGATTTAGATATTCGCCTCTCTTATCAGGCTTAATCTCGTATGAGATAATAAAAAGAACTTTTGCCATATCTTTTCCTGCTTTTGTTAGAATGTTAGTATTTTAAATATTAGATGTCCAAATATAAAGAAAATTATTAAAGTAAAAAAACACGCAATAATATTTAAGAAAAATCCGGCTTTTACCATTTGTGTCATTTTAACGTAACCGGTGCCGAATACCAGAGCGTTCGGCGGAGTTGCAACCGGAAGCATAAAAGCTAAGGAAGCTGAAAAAGCAACAGCTACCGCCAATGTTGTTGGGTCGTTGCCGGTTTTTAAAGCAATAGCAATCAAGACCGGCACCATCATAGCGGTAACGGCAGTGTTTGAAGTTACCTCAGTTAAAAATACAATAAATACTACTACAATCATTAACATAACAAAAGTAGAGGGTGAACCGAAGAGTCCGATAAACGATGCTGCAATCCATGAGGCTAAACCTGTTTTAAACATTGCATCGGAAAGTGCGAGTCCGCCGCCGAACAAAATCAGAGTTCCCCAATCAACAAATTTCGTGTCTTTCCAATTCAGAACGAATTCTAACTTTTTGAAATTTACCGGTATTACAAAAAGAATTAATCCGACAAAAAGTCCGATAAGATACTCATCAATCCAACTTACTTTAACTGCAATGTTATTTGTGAGAAGAATATCCCAGAAAGGTCTGCTAATCCATAATAATATCGCTAACAGAAAAACCGATGCAGTTAAAATTTCGCCTGTCTTGAGTTTTCCGATTTGAGATTGTTGGCTACTCAGAAATTTGATGTCGATGATTGTATCGCTCGATGCGGGGAATAATTTGATTAATAAAAACCACAGAATAGGAATAAACAATACTACATACGGAACACCAATCTTCATCCAATCTAAAAAATTAATTGCATCCAAGTTGTTTTGTTTTAGGATAGAAATAGCAATACCGTTTGGCGGCGTGCCTATTATCGTCCCGACACCGCCAACAGAAGCTGACCAAGCTATTCCTAACATCAGTGCAACTCCGAAACCATTCTTCGAATCTTGCAATTTACTGTGCACTATCAGCCCCATCGCAATCGGGAGAAGAATCGCGACGGTAGCCGTATTTGAAATCCACATCGACATGAACGCACTCGAATACATCATAGCTAATAAAATTCTGTTCGGGTTAGCTGCTATTTTTCCTCGTGTTAAAATCCATAAAGTCGCCCGTTTATCAATACCATATTTCTGCATCGCAGCCGCTAATAGAAAACAACCGAAGAATAACCCGATTACTGGATGTGCATAATTTTTAACAGTATTTGCAAATGTAAAATCGAATAACGCACCGTTTACCAATCCTTTCACTTGAAATAAAGGAATCATTACCATCGGGAGCATAGCAGTTACGGAAATAGGAATTGCCTCAGTAATCCACCAGGTAATCATTAGCAGTAGTAAGGCTAATACGGTTTTCATTCCTGTTGCTAATTCAAGAATTTCGATTTCGGTTAGGTTTGGGATTTGCCCGACACTTTGAAGAAAAGTTTCGGGAACAGGCATCAATAAAATTGTAACAAAAATAATTGGACCGACTACGAAGCCAATTTTTGACTTTGTATTTTCAAAAGTAGTTAATGAATTCACACGCTTAACTTTCGTTAATAGCCGGCTTTACGAATTTCATCTTCAGTCATTCCGAAGTAATGCCCTATCTCATGCATCAATACTTCCCTGATTTTGCTTTTCAAATCTGACTCATTCATAGATACAGATTCAATGTTATTCTGGAAAAGTGTAATTCTATCAGGCACCATCGCGCTCATTCCGTATCCAGGTCCTCTGAACTTTAGTGGCACACCTTCATACAAACCGAGTAGGGAGTATTTAGAAACATGCTTTATTTTTGATAATTGGTCACGGGTTGGATAATCTTCTACCGAAAATTGAACATTATCGATGTTAGTTTTAAAAATTTCGGGAAGGCTTTCAAAACAAAGAGCGACTATTTCGTCAAATTCATTTTTTTGCATTTCTTAATGAGAGGAGATTATTGATGAACTAATGTAATTTATTACTATAACGATCCCCACCACTAAGGATAGCAATAGAGCTAACGTCATAGTAATTGCTTTGAAAAAATTAAACTCGAACACAACTCTGCTTGCAGTGTTAAATAAAAAAATAAACCAAGCAAACATCAGTGCCTCTAAAAACCATGATATGTACGAAACCGAAGCATTAACTAATACAGGCGATGGGTTTGATGTGTAAAGGATTATGCCAAATGTTAAAAGTTTTATTGGCAGTAAAAATATAAAAATATAAATGATTGGAACGGTTGAATATGCAATCACCGAAAATAAATTCCAAAACTTGGTAGGTGGCGATTTAAATAATTTTGAAAAACCAAGTGTTATCCAAGTTAGTATGACTAAAAAGAAAAACCCAAAAACGATACCTCCCCCCATTCCAGCAAGGGCAATTAGAACTCCTCTATTAATGATACGACCGATATTGATGTATTCAAAGAGAAGAAATAAAAAACTCATTCCAAACAAAGAGGTTAGAAAGATTATATAATTTTTATGTTTGGCAATGGCAATATGCTTAAATGCTTTTACGGGATTCTCGATGAGTTGCCAAAGCTTTTGAAAGAGATCGATGTTCTCGATTTTTGTTTGGATATAACCGCCACACTGCCTGCAAATAATTTCAAGATGGTGGTTTGTTGTATTACAAACCGGGCATATAATCATAATGGTTCAAACCTTGCCGTGAAGTGCCGCAGCATTGGAGCTTCGAAAGTAATCCGATAACCCTTTAGATTGTTACGTTTTTGATAAACTTCAGTAACTACTTCAATAACATAATCGATGTGGCTTTGCGTATAAACTCGACGCGGAATGGCTAACCTGACTAATTCCATATTCGGTGAGATCAATTTGCCAGTTTGGTTATCATATTTTCCAAACATAACGCTTCCTATTTCAACACTACGAATGCCACCGCAGATATAAAGTTCGCATACAATACTTTGTCCGGGGTATTGTTCAAGCGAAATTTGCGGAGCAAATTTTTTGGCATTCAGATATATTGCATGTCCGCCGGGGGGTTGTAATATTGGGACTCCGTGTTTGGTTAACTTCTCACCCAAATACTCGACTGACCGAATGCGATAGGTGAGGTAGTGTTCATCCACAACTTCCTCTAAACCTTGTGCGATGGCTTCTAAATCTCTTCCCGCCAAACCGCCATAAGTAGGAAATCCTTCAGTTACAACCAATATGTTGCGTGCTTTCATAGCTAAGTCATCATCATTTAAAGCTAAAAAGCCACCCATATTTACGAGGGCATCCTTTTTGGCGCTCATCGTGCAGCCGTCAGCCAACGCAAACATTTCTTGAGCAATCTCTTGGACTGATATATTCGCGTACCCCTTTTCCCTTTTCTTTATAAAGTAGGCATTTTCAGCAAAGCGGCAAGCATCAATGAAAAGCGGAATGTTATATTTTTTTGCCACATCCTTTGTTTTTCTAATATTTTCCATCGAAACAGGCTGTCCACCGTTGGAATTGTTAGTTACAGTAATCATAATCAAAGGAATGTTTTCTGCTCCCTGAGTTTTAATGAACTCTTCGAGGGCATCAATGTCCATATTTCCCTTAAAGTCAGCAATAGTATCAGGATCTCGTCCTATTTTACAAGGTAAATCAATTGCGATTGCTCCGCTGAATTCCACATTTGCCCGTGTAGTATCGAAGTGTGTGTTGTTTGGAATGAATTTTCCTCCACCTCCAACAATGGTGAACAAAATTTTCTCGGCAGCTCTGCCTTGATGAGTTGGGATTATGTGTTTGAAACCTGTAAGGTTTTTAACTGCCTTTTCGAAGCGGTAGAAACTTCGGGCACCTGCATACGACTCGTCGCCATCCATTATACCACTCCATTGTTTAGCGCTCATTGCCGAGGTTCCACTATCGGTCAAAAGGTCAATTAAAACATCTTCCGCACGGATTAAAAAAGGATTATAGCCGGCATTTTTTAGAATTGACTCACGCTCCTCACCCGTAGTGAATTTAATTGGTTCTACTGATTTGATTTTAAATGGTTCGATTATAGTTTTCATTGCAATTTCATAAATTTTAATCCGCCAGGGGCGGACGAGTAGTTAATTCCAATGAATTTACAACAAATTTAATTGTTTCGCAACAAAATATTTATTATTGGAGAAGTAAATATTTACTGTAGATTTTTGTCCCTAATGTAAGTTGAAGTGTAATCAGCGACTCATTGAATTTTGAATTTACTTCAACCACATAACGTCCCGGTTTTTTGTTTTCATCAACAATGATTTGCAAATCTTTTTTATATGTATCGAGTATTTTTAATTTGACTCTGCTTTCTTCTGCTACTTCGTACGTTACAAAAATCGATTCAGAATTGTTTCGATGAGATGAAAGGGGAAATTTGGGAGCAAGTTTCTTGGCGAGTGTAGCTACAATGGGAATTTCAACTTTTAATTCAGTCGCTGGTTGGCTTTCGTTGTTACCTTTATCTACCGCAGTAACAACATAATAGTAGTTAGCTGATTTCGGTTTTGGTATGCGATCAATAAATTCTGTGTCATTCGTTGTGGTAATAATTACGATATTTGATGGTTCGTTAATATTTACCGGATGGCGCGTTGAACGGTAAACGACATAATACTTTGCACGGTCTAAGTCTTTTGCCGGTGCGGGTGGTTTCCATTGCAAGCGAAAAACTCCGCTCGAAATTTCCTCTATTATCAAATCCGACGGTGCGTTTGGTGGAATGTTATCTTTCCATGACATCGGTGGAATCAACGCCGGATAACTGTATCTCCCATAGAGTGTATTTATGTCTTTGATAAATTCATACCTGAAAAATGAGTTTCCTTCGGCGCCATAGAGACGCGAAACATCTACTAATAACGGAAGTTGTTCGAAAACTTTTTCCTTATAAGCTCCTATTCCGATATAGATATGTCTGTCGAATTTATTTTCGCACCAATCTTTTGCTAAGACTGCAAAATCAGGATCACTCGGCTCGGTTCCTAAAGACCAATACACTTGCGGTGCTATGTAATCGTGTTTCTTCTCTTGCAGCCATTTACGCGAGTCCTGATAAATCGATGAAAACGATTGCCAGCCTTTTGCATTGGGTAAGTTTTTGTAAACTCCGATTGGTGCTGAACCAACTTTTAACATAGGCTTTATTTGCATCGCCGAATCATAAAATGCACGCACAAATTTATTTACATTTTCACGCCGCCAGCTATCTTTTTTTTCACCTCCGCCAAATTTACGAAAAGTATCTTCATCAGGATAATTGCTTTCGGGATAACGTATAAAATCAAAATGGATACCGTCGATATCGTAGTTCGTAACCAAATCCATCGCAACGTTAACTAAATAATTTCTTACTCCGGGAATTCCCGGATCGAGCCATGATTCACTCTCAAATTTTTTAACCCAGCTTGGTTGAAGTTCAGCAATATGTTTTTTTTCTCCAACAGAAGTTCTTTCACCATTCCGCACTCTAAATGTATTAAACCAAGCGTGAACTTCCATTCCACGCGAATGTGCTTCTCGAAGAACAAATTCAAGCGGATCCCAACCGGGGTATTTACCAAGTGAGCCAGTCAACCTATCAGACCAAGGTTCGTAATTCGAATTATACATCGCATCGCCTCTTCCCCGTACCTGAAAAAATATTGTGTTAAAATTAGCGGCTTTAATTATTTGAATTACTTCGAGGAGTGAACGCTTTTGTTCTTCGATGTCAGTTGTTTTGGGCCAATCTAATCCTGCAACTGTGGTTAACCACACTGCACGGACTTCCTTTTTGGGTATTCGTGTAGAACCTGCCGGTTGAGCGGGCAAATTATTATGAAATATTAATGAGAGAAAATATAATACAAACAGATGTTTCATTGGCTTTTTATAATTGTTCTTCGTGATCAAGAACATCTTCGATTTGCTTTTTAAGGATAGAAATTTTTGTGTTAATGATATCCCAGATTAACTCATAATCGACTCCGAAATAATCGTGAATCAGTTTATCTCTGGTACCCGCAATGGCTTTCCACTCAACGTCGGGATATTTGGTTTTTATTTCTGAACTTAATTTTTTAGTCGCTTCGCCAATTATCTCCAAGCTACGGACAAATGCTCTTTGTAGGGTTTCATCCTTTACAAATTCATCAAAAGATAATACTTTTGAATGTTTTAACAAATATTCGATTTCATCAAGTATGTGTTTTAAATACTCAATTTGTGAAAGAAACATACTCTATTTCTCGCTCGATATAAGGTTTTAGGTAGGGACTAAGTGATTCAGGTGTTACTAACTCAACTTCTTTCCCAAATAATTCTTCCAAGAAGTAAGCTAAATTTATAAAATTATCGTACGTTTTTTTGCCTGGAATAAACTCTACAAGTAAATCAATGTCGCTTGATTCTTTTTGTTCATCACGGACGAACGAGCCAAATAAACCCAATCGTCGCGCACCATAGTTTAAAATCTTTTCCTTATTTAAAAGGAGGATATGGAAAATATTAGATTTATTTTGAGTTGTTGTTTTCATATTTTACTCACGGTATTTTAATAAATTTTTTAATAAGAAGCTAATCTAATCCGTTAAATCTGTTTTGCCATTATATTTCATTCAGTTCATCTAAAAAACATAGCCCTTCTAATTTGCGGAATTCCAATCGAACTTGTTTGACCCCGTGTATAACGTTCCGTCTTTCTCACTCTGTAGTATGTAAACGTAAAATGCTATTTCCTCAATCTCATTCTTTAAACTAAAAAGGACTAACAAGATAAATCAAGTTAGTCCAATTGTTATTTCTTCTCCCGTCTTAGACGGGATTCTGAATTTGACTTACAACTTAACGAAAATAAACCGTTAAGTTGTAAGTCAAATTCGAAGTGGAGCCGATGAGGATCTTCACAACCCGACGAAGAATTATGATTCTTCGTCGGGGAACTCGTGACCTCCTGAATGTCCGACTATTTTAATAAATAAAATAGTCGGATCGTAGACCATTCAGGCGCCATCCGTGAACAGTTTTATTATTTTCGATTTATCAAAACTTTCAATCAGTTTTCTTTTCCGCTCGATATTCCATTTCTTTTTGATTTCCCACTCACGCCACATCGCTTCTGAACGAGTATTATGTACTTCAAAATATACTAAATCATATGGAGCCCGTGATTTGGTTGACCTTACCAACTTTTTATTATGCTTCTGAAAACGATCTATCAGATTATCGGTTTGTCCGGAATATAGTGTCTTGTCTTGCTTACTCTCCAATAAATAAACGTAATAGGGCATTTGATTCTCCTTAAAAAGTAATAGGACCAACAAGATGACTTGAGTTAGTCCTATATTTCTTCTCCCGTCTTAGACGGGATTCTGAATTTGACTTACAACTTAACGAAAATAAATCGTTAAGTTGTAAGTCAAATTCGAAGTGGAGCCGACGAGGATCGAACTCGTGACCTCCTGAATGCCATTCAGGCGCTCTCCCAGCTGAGCTACGGCCCCATGGGATAAATCAAATTTTGCATCGGCAATATACAAAGATTGTGTTTTAAAGTCAATTTCGTTAAATTCATACAAACAAAAATTATTTGATAATAGATGAATAAATTAGTAGCCTTATTAATCATAATTATATCTGGCATCGTCATTTTTCCTTCTTGTAAAGACGAAACAACAGATGACTGTAATATCGTCTTTCCCGATACAGCAACAGTTAGATATTTAATTCACGTTCAACCACTATTCGATTGCAGTTGTGCTTTTGTTGGATGCCACGGAGCTGATACAAAGGAAACTCGTGGTTTTAGTTTAGATGATTATGACAATTTTATGACCGGTGCACCGAAACAAGTAATTTACAGGGGCAACCCGGATGCAAGTCCGCTAATTTTGCGAGTTGAAGGAAAATTGGGAGCTCGTATGCCGCCCGACCGTCCACCCCTCAATCAAAATCAAATAAATGGTATGAGAAGATGGATTGCAAATGGAGCTCAATTGAATTGAATCAACTGAGATAGTAGATAAAACGAAATGCCAATCTGAGTAACTACAAAAGTAGATAAAAATGTAATTGATTTTGTTCTACCCATAATTTGGTTCACACCATTGACAAGCAAAATTATAAAGGGAGTTAATGCGGGATAGACATATTTTCCCCAACTGCTGTGCTCGACCGACATTAATGAAAAATACAACGAGGATAACATCATTACTATCACTGCAAAAAAGATAATGGTAATATTATTTGAAGAGATAGACGTATATGTACGATTCAGTAAAGTTTTTATCACACCGATAAATGCAATAAATGAAACGGGTAAAAATATAATTAAGTATAATACAGGTGATAGATTGATTTGATATATACGGCCTGCCGCCGCCCAAAAACTCCAATTATAATTTCGAAATGAATGCCATATATCTGAAAGCGTTATTTCAAATATAGAAAAATATTTTGGCACACCCGGAGATATCGCTATAATACTTCCATATCTTGTATAATTCCAAATGAAAAACCATAATGACAGTGCTGATGCAATTAAGAAAATCGGGTAAACACTTTTAATAGATCCCATCAGATTTCTTTTTTGAATCCAAAACGAAAATACGATCAGTAATGAAAGAGGATACAGGTTCGCTTTCGTTAGAATTCCCAACCCAAGGAATAAGCCAATCAATAAATTCCGTTTAGATGTTTCAGGTAAATAAATTTGCCAAATAATAAGTGCACCGATAAAATTCGCTAACGCATCGTTTGTAACCGAAGCATTATTTACGATAAAAGTCGGTAGCGTACTGACTATTGCTAATACAAGTAATGCAGATTTTATTTCAGAATTGAAAACCAGAAAAGATGTTTTATAAATGATGAATATCGTAAGCATTCCAAGTAAAACAGAAAACAATCGGAGAATAATCAGTGCCGGATTCTTTGGAGTGGTAAGTGTGTCGGGATCGAATTCCTGAAACAAATCAGGTGATGGAGAATCTAAATCTGTAACAAGTAAATAAATACCAGCACCTATAAAATAATATAAGGGTGGTTGATATGCTTCGTAATAAGGAAACTTCGGATTACTGATTGGGTACTCACCCGTTACAGCTAAATGTTTAATCACAAAGTAGTGCGGATATTCATCAGGTGCTTGCCAGTTCGGTGTGTTAAATGCAAAGAGCAATCTTAAAATTAGTGCGGCGAATAAAATTACAAGCAACAAACTATTTTCAAATGTGAGCTTCATTCAATGTCTTTGAACGACTGACGGTCTCGAATTAAAAAGTATTTATCACCATCAACCATTACTTCTGCAGGTTTTAACCTTCCGTTGTAATTAGAAGCGAGAACATATCCATAAGCTCCTGTGCAGAATATTGAAAGATGATCTCCCCGTTCTGAATAATTTAGGCTCCGGTTTAATGCAAAATAATCGCCACTCTCACATAACGGTCCTACTACATCGACAATTTCATATTCTGAATTTTTAATTGTAATTGGTGAAATTTGATGATACGATTTGTACAAACTTGGACGTATTAAATCGTTCATTCCGGCATCAACTATGATGAATGTTTTTTCGGATGTAGTTTTTCTGTATAATACTTTTGTAAGCAAAACTCCTGTGTGTGCAATAATTGATCGCCCGGGTTGTATGAATATTTTTGTATTCGATGCTTTTAGCACGGGTAATGCGGCTTCAAGTAATTTTACAGTAGTAAGTTTTGAATCGACATGTTCTTCGTCGGTTGGCAACAATTCGTGTTTCACGAAATCATGATATTGCACACCGAACCCACCACCAAAATTTAATTCATGCACCTGTATATTTTTGTTTCGTAAAACTTTAATTAAATCTACAACAGCTTTCGCTGATTCGATGAAAGTTTCCGGGTCGGTTATTTGCGACCCGATATGTGTATGAATTCCTAAAACTTCTATATTTTTCAATTGCAATGCCTTCTGAAATATTTCTTCAGCATACATTTGTTCAATCCCAAACTTATTATGTCTTTCACCCGTCGAAATATATGGATGTGTGGATGCAGATATATCAAAATTAATACGTATCTGGATGCGGGCAATCTTCACTAACTTTGCAGCAATAGTATTTATGATGTAAAGTTCTTCTTCCGATTCTACAATAAACAAGTTTATATCGTTTTGGAGTGCAAATTCTATTTCATCATCACGCTTGCCGACTCCGCTAAATGTAATTTTGTCGGGTGAAAATCCGGCTTTTAATGCAAGATGCAATTCACCAATTGAACCGGCATCTGCCCCTATCCCCTCTGCCGCTATGATTTTTAAAATATTTAGATTTGAATTTGCTTTTATTGAATAGCACGAAAGATGGTCAACTTCACCAAATACTTTTTCGATCTCGCGGCAATGGTCGATTATGGATCTTTTACTGTAAACATAGAGAGGCGTTCCGAATTTTTCAGCAACTTCAGACAGTGATATATCTTCGCACCAGAGTTCATTGTTTCGATAATGGAATTCGTACATAAATGGAATCTATTTAGTTTGGAAAGAATTCCCGATGCAGCACACGCACAGCTTCATCGGCATAGTTCTGATCGACAACAAAAGTGATATTAATTTCAGATGCACCTTCGGAAATCATTTCGATATTTATTTCAGCTTTTGCCAATGCTGTAAACACTCTGGCTGCAATTCCCGATGTTTTTTTCATTCCTTTGCCGACAACGCAGACGATAGCTTTATTCCGTTCTATTCGAATATCCCCTATTTCTTTTAATTGCTTTTCTATTTCGGATAAATCGGTGTCGTTATCGATTGTTACTGAAACACTCACCTCGGAAGTTGAAACTACATCTACGCTTTTTTTATAGTTAGCAAATATCGCGAATAGCTTCGCCAAAAAACCGTAAGCTAAAAACATCCGCGATGACGAAACGTTAATCACGATAATATTTTTTTTTGATGCGATTGATTTAACAATAGAGACTTGCCCTTTACCCGACTCTTTAATAATGATAGTCCCGCTTACATCAGGTTGTCGCGAATTTAAAATTTTAACAGGAATATTTTTATCGACTGCGGGGAGAATTGTATTCGGATGTAAAACCTTTGCACCAAAATAGGCAAGTTCGGCAGCTTCATCAAAACTAATTACATCAATTAGCTTTGCGTCAGGCACTATTCGGGGATCGGCTGTCATCATTCCATCTACATCAGTCCATATTTGAATTACTTCCGCATCTAAAAAAGCGCCAAATATTGCAGCGCTGTAATCCGAACCTCCGCGTCCGATAGTAGTTGTAAACCCTTCTTCCGTTGCTCCGATAAAACCTTGAGTAACTACGATGCTGTTCTTCTCAATTGCTGGCTTCAGATATTTATCTACATTCAGTTTAATTTTTTCAAATACGGGTTGTGCTGAGCCGAACGTGGCGTCCGTAACCATTATTTTCCTCGCATCGAATAGAAGAGTTGAAATACTCTCTTGTTCCAATGCAGCATTAAAAATCAGTGTGGACAATCTTTCGCCATAACTCGTGATCGTATCCATTGAACGTGATGTTAATTCGCCAAGCAAATTTACTCCGCGGACTATATTTCGGATTTCATTACATAACACATCAATTTGCAAACTAACTTTTTCCAGAAATAAATCTTTCAATAATTCTTCAGCTATAGTTTTATGCCTGGACTGAATATAATCGACAATTTCTAATGCTGATTTTTCAGAACCATCACGCACTGAATGAGCTGTGCGAATTAACTCGTTAGTAACTCCGGAACATGCTGATAGTACGACCAATATTTTATTTGGGAGTTCCCTTTTAACAATTTCAACTACACGTTGCATTGCCGTGGCATCTTCGACCGAAGTGCCGCCGAATTTCATTACTAACATATTACAAATTCTCCAATATAAAATTTGTAATCATCGTGTATAACTGTAACCGTACAATTCCTACTGCTACGCCGTGAGTTCCACCCGGATAAAATGCAGTTTGAAATTGTTTATTCTTCTTTTGCAATTCATTCACTAAGGTAATTGTGTTTTGCCAGTGCACGTTATCGTCGGCAGTGCCGTGAATTAGCAAAAGGTTTCCTTTCAATTTATCAGCATAAGTAAGAGTTGAACCCTGTTTGTAACCATCGGGATTAAGCTGCGGAGTTTGCATATAACGTTCAGAGTAGATTGTATCATAAAATTTCCAATCAGTAACGGAGGCGACAGCAACTGCAGTTTTAAAAACTTCGTCACCAATTAGAATACTCATTGCCGCCATATACCCGCCGTAACTCCAGCCCCAAATTCCGATACGTGAAGCATCCACGAATGGAAGTGATGCTAAATATTTTGCCCCCTCGATTTGGTCGTGAGTTTCCCACTTTCCTAAATTCTTGTAAACAATTGTTTTAAACTCGTTACCGCGAGCGCCCGTCCCTCTCCCATCAATGCTGACTATGATGTAACCCTTTTGAGTTAAAAGTGTGTACCACAAATTATTTCTGTCCCAACTGTTGGTAACTGTTTGTGAACCAGGCCCACCATAAACATACATAAATACAGGATATTTTTTAGTTGGGTCGAAATCGACCGGTTTCATCATCCAACCATTTAATGAAACGCCGTCGGAAGTTTTGAAATTAAAAAACTCCCTTCTGCTTAATTTGTATTCATCAAAAGCCGGGACAATATTCTCTTCGATTATTCTAATTAATTTTCCATCGTTTTTATGAAGACTGATTTTCGGTAACGTGTAAGCATCTGAATAAGTATCAATGTACGCCAAAAAATCGGGGGAGAAATTTATACTGTGAGTTCCATCTTCGGTGGAGATGCGTTTGAAGCCGGTTCCGTCTAATTTTATTTTGTATAGATGGCGTTCGAGCGGTGATTTTTCCGTAGCAGTAAAATAGACCACACCTTTGGCTTCATCAACTTTCAAAATCTTATCGACTTCCCAGTTTCCTTTTGTAATCTGTTTGGTTTGTTTCCCGAAGGTGGTTAAATATATATGTTGATAACCATCTTTTTCAGATGCCCACAAAAATCGACCGTCTTTTAGATATATATAATTCGATTGTTCGATATCTATCCACGTTTTTGATTCATCAGTTACGATTATCGAACCTGACCCGGTCTTAATATCGGCTTCTAAAATTTCTAACTTATTTTGAAGCCGGTTCACACGGAAAATTGCAAGCTTACCCGGTTTTGCAGTCCAATAAATTCTTGGAATATAAATATCGTCATCAGTTCCAATATCCATCCACTTTGTAGTTTTAGTTTCGGTTGAAACTATACCAATCTTCACAATCGAATTCGGGTCGCCGGCTTTGGGGTAGCGCATCGTTTCGATTTTTTGATGTTGCGGACTAAAGTCGGTGAGTTGATATTCAGGAACTCTCCGTTCATCAAGCTGCCAATAGGCGATATTCTTGCTATCAGGCGACCACAACCAGCCGTCGATGATACTCCACTCTTCCTCGTAAACCCAGTCGAAGCGACCGTTCATAATATTCTTTTCCCCGTCGAATGTAAGCTGAGTTTCGATTTTCGTCTCTATATCGATTATAAAAATGTTATTATCGCGAACGAAGCCAATCTTTTTCCCATCGGGAGAAAATTTTATGTTCATTTGCTCGGCTGGTGAATCCGTAAGCTGTTGAAATACTTCTGATTGCAGATCATAAATATAAAAGTTGCCACCCGATTTCATAGCACGTGCAGGAATTAAACCGGTAAATAATATCTTCTTTCCGTCGGGCGATAAATTGTAAGTAGAAATTCTAAATGCTTTATCAGAATCATTTAAAATTAATTTAGATGCATCTACAAAAAGTTTTCGTTTGCATTCGGTTATATCGTATTTCCAGATATCTGTTTGTTTTTTTACTGTGTCGGTATGAAGAAAAAGGAAAGCTTTGCCATCTTGCATCCAGTTGATACTGCGAACAGATTTTTGAGCAAATTTTGTTGAGTTGAAGATATCCTCAAGTGTGAGTTCCTTCCCCCGTTCTTGAGCAAATGTATTCGAAACGAATAAATGAGACGTGATTATTATTAAAAACGCGAGGGTGATTTTTATTTTCATATTAATATTTCTTTTGATTGTTCAGTTATATAATTGATTTGAATTTAGCAAAAGGTATGGAGAGAAGCAATAATTTCACAGACGACAATAAAGAAGATTTGAATTAATAATTTTAAATGATATATTATTGGAAGTATAATTAATAGTTATGTTTCAAAAATGATGAGGTGAAATAGCATGAGTACGAAAGAAATCCTAGAGCAAGCTCTAAAGCTCAAGCCAGAAGAAAGATTCACGCTCGTGGAGGGCTTGATAAGAAGTCTTGATGAGCCCGATAAGAAACTCGATGACATATGGGCGGAGGAAGCAGAGAAACGGCTTAGGGCATACAGAGAAGGAAGACTAGAGGGTATTCCAATGGAGGAAATATTCAAGCAAGAATGATGCGAGTCATATTCTCAAAGTTTGCGAAGCAGGAGCTGGAAGATGCTGTCCATTATTATGAGCTTGAGTATTCAGGGCTTGGCAGAAGATTCAAGGAGGAAGTAGGGATGCCGCAATGCGAATTGCCGAGCATCCTCAAGCATGGTCAGTCGAACGTGGCGATGTAAGAAAATGCCTCCTTCATAAGTTTCCTTACAAATTGCTGTACTCGATAGAAGAAGATCACATTTTCGTGCTAGCCGTAGCACACCAACATCGAAGACCAAACTATTGGGTTGAACGGAATGAAACATAACAACTCTTTCCTGTCGGCTGACTAACGAGCAACTCAAACTGACGGAATGAAAACAAATAATTATATAGAATCTAACATACAAACCCGCCGATCTTTGTGGCGGGCATATTGTTCCTCACTGACAGTATACAATGACTAAGCAATCCTTATTCTTAAGACTCAAAACTAAGATCAGCGACCTACGAGTCATCTCACCCGAGGAAGCTTTCCAATTAGCATTGGACGCAATGCTTACAGAATTTCGGAGGCGAGTTGGTGAAAGACTTGATGAGATGAGGGAATCACGAGGGAAACTGGTTCGTAGCACTCAATTTCAGAATTCTGGGAACCAGTTTACAGATCGACTAGGAGTCTACAAACCGTTGGTTAAGAAAATTGGTGAGGATTATATCGATTGCTTGAAAACAATTCTTCTACCAAATTGTGGTCTTATATCTATATATCAAAAAGCTCAACTGGCAAGTGAATTCCAAAAAATAGTCGTCGCACAAGCTGCGCACGCCAAGGATGCAGAGAAGAAATTCGCACATAGTATTGGTAGGCAAGAAGAGATTAATTCGGTTTTCCCAATTCTGGAATCAATCTTTTATTCCGAAAACAGTAGAGTGCGAGACTTTATTGAGTCCCTTGTAAAACAAGCTAATCTAACATTCTCTACTAAAAGGCATGCTGAGCGCAAGAAAAGTTATATTCAAACCGTTGTTACTGTTGCAAAAAAAATTTTCTTGGGCATTTGAATGATCCTGTTTTTCCATAAATGGTGTGACCGACTGACCAGTCGCTCAACTTGACGTTGCAACACGGTTTGATTCCATGACGTATATGTAATACCAAAAATAAATAATAATAAAAAGGTGGTGATATGAAAATATTTTATATTTATCGGTATGTTACAAGAAAAGTTTTCCAAAACTTTTTTTTCGGATTAAAAATATTCTTACTCTACTTTCTTTTTCTTTACTGTCCTAATTCTTACAGTCAATCCGCCATAGGCGGATTATCGGCAGAACTGATTTATAAGAAAGTTTCTGATGCGGTGGTTGTAGTTCATGCTTATGATTATAATGATGAACTAACAAAGCAAGGAAGCGGTGTTGTTCTTAACGATAAAGGTTATGTTGTAACAAATTATCATGTTCTCTCCGGAAATGAAAGACTCGAGATTTTACACGGTAAAGAGATTGTCCCTTATGTTGATATAATCGGTATTGATGTAGAGAAGGATATTTTAATTCTTAAAATTGAAGAAAAAAAGTTCCCGGCAGTAAAAGTCGGCGATTCAAAGTCATTAAAAATAGGGCAAAGGGTTTACGCAATAGGGAGTCCAATGGGTTTTGAGAATACAATTTCTGAAGGGATAATAAGTGGATTAAGAAGCTATGAAGAATTGAGAAGAGATTTTATACAAATTACTGCAAGCATCTCTTCTGGCAGCAGCGGAGGTGCGGTCGTGAACGATAAAGGGGAGTTAATAGGTATAAGCACGCTTACGATAAAGGAAAGTCAGAATTTAAATTTTGCTATTCCAATCAATGATGTATTAGCTGTTGAAATTCGTTCATATACAAAAAATGATGAATTTAAAGATTTTGAATTGTTTGAAAAAGGATATAATGCTGGTGAAAAAGGCAATTATCAGGAAGCTATAAAACATTACTCACGCTATATTGAAAAATATCCGAATGATGCAAAGGCATATAATAATCGTGGGTTTGCAAAAGAGAAATTAGAAGACTACAGAGACGCAATTCAAGATTACAACAAAGCAATCGAACTTAACCCGAATTATGCAGTGGCATATATTAATCGTGGGCTTGCAAAGCATAATTTAGAAGACTACAGCGGTGCAATTCAAGATTACAACAAAGCAATCGAGCTTGACCCGGAGGATGCAAAACCATATAATAATCGTGGGCTTGCAAAGCATAAATTAGAAGACTACAGCGGTGCAATTCAAGATTACAACAAAGCTATTGTGCTTAATCCGAATATTGCAGAACCATATAATAATAGTGGGCTTGTAAAGAATTCATTAGAAGACTACAGCGGTGCAATTCAGGATTACAACAAGGCAATCGCACTTAACCCGAATTATGCAGTGGCATATATTAATCGTGGGCTTGCAAAGTGTAAATTAAAAGACTACAGAGGCGCAATTCAAGATTTCAACAAAGCCATTGATATAAACCCGAATGATGCAGGGTCATATAATAATCGTGGGATTTCGAAAGAAGAATTAGGAGACCACAGAGGAGCAATCCAAGATTACGACAAAGCAATAGAGCTTAATCCGAATGTTGATTATGTATATATTAATCGTGCGATTGCAAAAAATAATTTAAAAGACTTCATAGGTGCAATACAAGATTATACTAAAGCATTTGAACTTAACTCAAAATATGAAGAGACTTATATTATTAATCGTGGAATTGCAAAGAATCTATTAAAAGACTACAGAGGAGCAATTCAAGATTACAACAAATCAATCGAGATTAGCCCGAATAACGCAAAGGCATATTATTTACGTGGTATAGCAAAATATTTCTTAGGCGATAAAGAGGGAGCTTGTTTGGATTGGAGTAAAGCTGGTGAACTGGGACACCAGAATGCTTATGAGGATATTAAAGAATATTGTAAGTAAATAATATGCCTATCAAACTGCTTAATACGAACAGCCAGGACAAAATGCGTCGGGGCAAGATGGTTATCGGCAACGCCGTTAGGCACACTTTCATTAAGTAAAATGACACAAATAAACGGCCCAACAACCCTTTATAAATATCGTCGTTTTGATGAGCTTGATTTAAGACTAATAACTCATTCAGAAATCTGGTTTAGTTGTGCAAAACCATTCAATGATCCATTTGATACATCATTATCATACAATTATGATGATCACGATGGTAAAATGGGTGGAGAATGGACACGTTGGGCAGATAAACAAATTAATTCACATTTGTCTCCTCAAGAGAGAGAAAAAATTCGCTTAGAACGTCTCTCTTTACTTAAAAATCCAAAATATTTAGAGAAAATGCGGAATGAAGTAATTGAATATAATTACAACAAATTTGGAATTTGTCCATTGGCGCGTAGACCGGATAACCTATTGCTTTGGGCGCATTATTCTGAAAAGCACACAGGTTTTTGTGTCGGGATTTCTACCTCCAAATTGGACGAATGGATGAATGAACAAACAAAGGAGAACGTTCAACTTGATCGTTTAAAAGTTAAGTATCGAAAACAAGCACCAAATTATAATTTTTTCGAAGTAACGATGAGGAACGATATAAAACATATTGCTTCCTTAATTTCAACAAAGTTTAAAGATTGGTCATATGAAGAAGAGTGGCGTTTAGTCCTGTGGGAAAGAGTTGATGAAGCAAAGTCAATTGGATACGATGCAATAACTATAATGCTTAAGTTGGAAAGTTACTTTTGAAGCAATAAATTATGTATAAATAACCCGCCTGCATCAGGCAGGCTTCAGGAGTAAAAATGAAAAACCCAAAAAGAAAGTTCACAGCAGAGTTTAAAGTGCAAGTTTTAAGA
>JAUXOG010000049.1 GCA_030682385.1 Bacteroidota bacterium | reverse complement strand
AATCCGTCGAATGACGGATGAGGCAGTCCCGCCTACAGTAACTAAAGAGAGCTGAGTAACTTTCGGCGGGTAATCCCGCTCCAACTCAGTTTGAGCAAGGTAGGAGCGGGATCTTTGTGAATCCCACTTTGTGGTATTCACTCCGAAAATCTTGTTGCTACCGAATCCGTCGAATGACGGATGAGGCAGTCCCGCCTACAGTAACTAAAGAGAGCTGAGTAACTTTCGGCGGGTAATCCCGCTCCAACTCAGTTTGAGCAAGGTAGGAGCGGGATGAATCGGACTATAGTACCTGCCCGCCGAAGTCCGTAGGACGTAGGCGGGGAATTGTCCCGCCTACAGTAACTAAAGAGAGCTGAGTAACTTTCGGCGGGTAATCCCGCTACTGTGATTTTATTTACCTTAGCGGGACGTCGTGTTGAGCTTGTCCCGTCATAGTCGAAGAATCGAACCAAGTCGCACTGATATTGTTTGACTTTAAAATTCTTTTTTCCCATATTTCTATTGGAACTAAATGAAAGGTGAATACAATGTTAAACGCAGAAGCTAATCCGACTAAGCGGGTCATTAATCTCAAGAAAATCCTCGTCCCAATCGATTTTTCTGATTTTTCAAAGAATGCTCTTAAATACGCAGTTCCGTTTGCAAAGCAGTTCGGCGCCGAAATTTTACTTGTTTATGTTGTTGAACCGACAATTTATCCGGCAGATTTCAGTTTTGGTCAGGTAGGATTTCCGAGTATGGAAGCTGAAATTTACAAACGCGGGAAAACGGAGTTAGATAAACTTGCCGAGAAAGAAATTCAGGGAATCGTTCAGGCACGCACTCGAGTCGAAACAGGTAAACCGTTTGTAGAAATTAACAGGGTAGCAAAAGAGGAAGAAGTAGATTTAATAATTATCGCAACACACGGACACACAGGAGTTGAACATATTATTTTTGGCAGCACTGCTGAAAAAGTTGTTCGAAAAGCTCCGTGTCCGGTTTTAAGTATTCGAACTCCCGAACACGAATTTGTTACGGAAATATAATTACTTAATTCTTTCTACAACGAAGGAGAGAAATTTTACTAACGATTCTTTGCTGGGCGATTCGGGGAAAGCTTTTATTTTCGAGTAAGCTATCTCGGCGTATTGTTTTGCTTTTTGTTCAGAGTAGGTAATTCCGTTGTAGTCCTCAACGAATTCTAAAATAGTTTCAAGGTCTTTCCGTTTTACGCCTTTTTTAATTAATCGCAATACTGCCGCCGACTGTTTGCGAGGTGCGTTTTCGATTGCATGTATCAGAGGCAAAGTTAATTTCTTTTCGATCAAATCTTTTCCGGTTGGTTTGCCTGTGATGTTCTTCTTACCGATAAAGTCTAACAAATCGTCGCGTATTTGAAATGCGAATCCTAAATTTTCGCCAAACTCCCGAAGCAGGTTTCGTTGCCCGCTGTCAACTTCGTTGCTGACTGCCCCGATTTCAGTGCACGTTGATAAGAGCGATGCGGTTTTACCGGAAATTATTTTCAAATAAGTTTTCTCATCCAAATCCAACTGACGGCTTTTTACTATTTGTAAAATTTCGGCTTCACTCATCTTACGTACCGATTGTGAAATTATTTTTAAAAACTCGTGGTCGCGATTGTCGAGCGATAAAAGTAATCCCTTCGCTAAAAGATAATCGCCCATCAAAACTGCAATTTTATTTTTCCACACAGCGTTAATGGAAGCAAATCCCCTGCGAGTATCGGCATCATCCACGACGTCGTCGTGAATTAAAGTTGCAGTGTGGAGTATCTCGACTAATGCGGCGCCCCGGTAAGTGCTCTCGTTAATTTTACCGCACATTTTTGCAGTATGTAAAACAAGAAATGGTCTGATTTGTTTCCCCTTTTGCCTGACGATGTAGCGTGTAATTAAATCTACATAGCTGATATCCGAGCGTATCGCATCGCGAAATTGTTTATTAAAAATTTTTAAATCTTCTTCAATCGGCTTGGAGAGTGATTTTATATCCATAAAAAGATTTTATTTCGTTTCTAAATTATTTTTGGGCTTGCTTGCAACTTTTGCAATCCAAATACTGATTTCATAAAGAATCAATAAAGGGATAGCAAGCAAGATTTGACTAATAGGATCTGTGCCCGGTGTTAAAATGGCAGCGAGAATCAGAATAATAATTATTGCATGCCGGCGGTAGCGGCGCATAAATTGGGGTGTTAATATGCCTAATTTTGCCAAAAACCAGGAAATCATCGGTAATTCGAAGACGACACCGGCGCCTAACATCATACTCACAACAAAACTCATGTATTCAGTAACGGCTATGTTATTTTCGATTTGAGGTGAACCAAAACCAGCGAAAAATTTTAAAGCTGTAGGTAGCATCAGAAAATATGCGAAAGCAACTCCGGCTAAAAAACAGAAAGTCGAAAAAGCTACTATCCGCGAAATATATTTTCGTTCTTTGGGGAGAAGTCCGGGTGCAATAAATTTCCAGAATTGATAAAACAAATTTGGCAAACTGATAATGAGCCCGCCTATGATTCCGATTTCCATATACAAAAGAATTTGTCCGAACGGTTTCAAGTTTTGTAAAATAATTTGAGGACCGGTTGGGTTTTGTGCATTTACATTTTTTACCGGTGTTAGCAAAATTCCATCAACAAGCCAATCGATAAACGTCCAGCATAATATTGCGCCAACAACGACACCGATGAAAACTTTGATTAACCGCCAGCGGAGTTCTTCGAGATGATCGAGGAACGTCATTTCGTTTCCGGGGTGCATCGTTCCGGTGTTTTGATTATCTGCCACTGTTTAATTCCGGATAGAGAGGAAACCGGCTGCAAAGTTTTTCTACTTCCTGTTCAACCTCGCCATAAATTTTCTGGTTTCCGATATTAGTAAGAACCTTGTTAATCAATTCGGCGATAATTTCCATTTCGGATTCTTTCATACCGCGGGTTGTAACTGCGGGTGTTCCAATTCGAATGCCGCTTGTTATCAAAGGACTCTTATCGTCGAATGGGACTGCATTTTTATTTACAGTAATACCTGCCTGATCCAAAGCTTCCTGTGCGTCTTTGCCAGTAAGATTTTTATTCCTCAAATCAACGAGCATCAAATGATTATCGGTACCGTTCGATATTATGTAATATCCCATGCTGATAAGTTTGTTTGCGAGTGCCTGTGCATTTTTAATTACTTGCTTTGCATAAGTTTCAAATTCAGGTTGCAAGTTTTCGAGGAAGCCGACAGCTTTTGCAGCAATTACGTGCATCAGCGGGCCGCCTTGAATTCCTGGAATCACCATTGAGTCGATTAACTCCGACATCATTTTTATTCTCCCCGATTTCGGGGCAACTGCACCGAAAGGATTTTCGTAATCTTTGCCAATCAGTATCAATCCGCCGCGTGGTCCACGCAAAGTTTTATGTGTCGTCGATGTTACAACGTGGCAATGGGGGAGTGGGTCGTTCAAAAGTTTTTTTGCAATCAATCCGGCAGGATGTGCAATGTCGGCAAATAAAAAGGCGCCAACCTTATCTGCAATTTCACGGAATGCTTTGTAATCGATGTTGCGCGAGTAGGCGCTTGCACCGACAGTTATCATCTTCGGTTTTTCACGAAGGACAATTGTCTCAACTTCATTGTAATCTATGAAGCCGGTATCTTTGTTGACTCCGTAAGCCGAGAATTTGTAGAGCTGTCCTGAAAAATTTACAAGCGAACCGTGAGTTAAATGTCCGCCGTGCGAAAGGTTCATACCTACAACTTTGTCGCCCGGTTTTAAGAAAGAAAAATATACAGCCATATTTGCCTGTGAGCCGGAGTGCGGCTGAACATTTGCATACTCGGCGTCGAATAATTGTTTCGCCCGGCTGCGAGCTAAATCTTCAGCAGCATCAACAAACTCGCATCCTCCATAATATCGTTTTCCGGGATAGCCCTCGGCGTATTTGTTAGTCATAACCGAACCCATCGCTTCCATCACGGCTAAGCTCACAAAATTTTCGGAAGCGATTAGCTCCAATTTCGTATTCTGACGGTGAGTTTCGTTTTTGAGTGTTTTAAAAATTTCGGGGTCTTGTTTTAAAATGTTTTTCATAGCTTTGTTGTCGGTTGTTAGTATTGGCGGGTGCTCGAGTAGCGAGGTTTCATACGTTTCGAGAAACGTATGAAACCTCGCCCGTATCGAGAGCACCCAAACTTGTTTTTATCTTAGCGGTGCTCTCGATACATGTCGCCACAGGCGCCATACTCGAGCACCCGCCGGGTGAAAAAATTAGTTTTCTCTGTTAAATTCCAGTCAACCTGTGTATCTTCTCAATTCTACTTGCGTGGCGTCCGCCTTCGAATTCAGTTTCTAAAAAAACTTTCACAATTTCTTTCGCTTTTTCTATTGGCGTGATTCGCGCACCAAGACAAAGTACATTTGCATTGTTATGCAGCCGCGAATATTTTGCAGATTCAACCGATTCGCAAACTGCGGCACGAACACCGGTTATCTTGTTTGCCGTAATCGACATTCCGATTCCGGTTCCGCATATCAAAATTCCTTGAGCGAATTCACCGGAAGATACTTTTTTTGAAAGTGTAATTGCATAGTCGGGATAATCCACAGACTCGGATGAGTACGTGCCCATATCTTCAGAATTGAATCCAATCTCCTTTAAAAATGTTTTGAGTTTTTCTTTATACTCGTATCCGGCGTGGTCGCTTGCAATTGCGATCTTCATGTGCTATTCCTCTTCGGGTCGCAAAAACCAAAGTTCAGCGCCGTTAATTCCGAATGAAACACGATAAATATTATCCTTTTGTAAACTGGTTGTTCCACGTGTAGAGTAATCGAAAGCAACTGCTATTCGGGTTTCACCAAAAATCGGAAAATCAATACCAGCTGTAAATCCAAGCTCGTTAATCTTTTGGTTCTGTACAAGATAGTAGGTTTGGTTTTGATAAAAGCCAAGTCGCAAACCGATTCTATTAAAATCCGAAACTTTTGTGCCAAACAATGGTAATAACTCAGCTCCCGCACTAATACGTTGATTCTTTTTTAATGTACCGGGCATATCGCGCAGCATTTTTGTTTTGCTCCAATCTTGAGTATAGAAATCCGCCGCAAAATGGTAGCGACTGTTTGTAGTGTATGAAACTCCTAAACCTAATGCTAAAGGTATTTTAAATTTATTTTCTTCAATTAAAATCGAATCACGCGTGATAATATTTCCACCGGCATAGTACTTATAGTATCGGTTGAGTTCTGCATTAAGATTGGATGGAGTGGAAATCAAAAATCCAACATTAATTTTTTCTGAAACACTTAGATTCAAAATCTCATTTAAACCAGTGTAAATTACGCCGGCTGTTCCATTGATACCGAAAAGTTTATTAACGCGATGCAGTTCAAAACTGTTTGCATCGCCGGATGTAAATGTTTGTTTTATTTGGTGATTGATGTTGCCGAAGAAATAATTGAACTTAGCACCGAAATGAAGTTGAGGTATTGGTGAATACGAACCTCCGATATATGCAGTTGATACACCACCTTCACCGGAATAATTTAAATCGTAATTGAAATTGTTGAATGTGCCCTTTGTAACTATATTGTAATCAACTTTGCTGTAGGGAAGGAGTCCCGCTGCAATAACGATTCCATTTGAATCGGAAATAGGAATTGCAAAATCGAAACCGTAATAATTTATTCCGCTGAGGAACGATTTCTGTGTTCCATCGTCAATCGAAAAGCCTTGAAAAAATAAATCTGCAGAAAATCGTGTTCGGTTAATTTGAGTCCAACCTGCCGGATTTAATCTGTTTGAAGTGAACGGGCTTAAATTTGCAATTGCAGTTCCGCCCATTCCTCTTGTTGTGGCGTTGCTGTGATATTGCAAATCGCCGATGCCGTAACGTGAATAGGTTGAACCGCCTGTGCCGGCAATCAGTTGATTAAACGAGAGGAGGATAAAAAATAGATAAATAAAATTTTTCGTATTCATAAGTTTATGGTATGTAAGTGTATTGAATTGTCAGTTTTGGTCTTTTTATTTCTACTGCATTAAAACCGAAGACTGCGAATCGTTCGAACTCGGTGAATTCGTTGAATGTTCTTAATGCAACTCCGAAATTGCTTTTTCCGGCAACCCATTTTTGCACAATCTTGCGAACGTCTATTACAATTGAATCGGCAGTTGGTTTGTTGGAAGCTGTTAGCGAACCTAATCTCGGAATAGAATCCTGAGTTGTTATTTCATGAATGAGAAATTGCCTATCAGAAAATTGACTGAACTTTGAAAGTGTTGTATCAATTTTAAGCGTTAAAAATGCCTGAGTGATTGTGCTGCTGCGGGGAATAGAATCAAGGTTAAAGTATAATTTCCCCCTGTTTAGCAATCCACCTTGAACATACAATAATTCAGAAGTTGATGCGGGGCGATTGCCTGAATAAACTGTTGCATCCTGTGTGATTTTGAAAATAAGAGTTTTATCGGATGTGTCGGAAGTCTTCCGGTATGTTACTATCAACTGCGGTCGTTTATCATCTAAATCACCTAAGTAGTACGAATGGAATCCGAAAATATTTTGCATATCAGGTTTCGGGATGAAAATAATTCCATTATTTGTGGCACCCTTTAGCCAATTCCGCACAATGCTTAACGGAATTTGAAATGTTACAGGCAGCGTGTCGCGTGTTCTAACGTCTTTTGAAATTTCGACAAATGGTGTAAGCTCGTAACTACCTAACAAACTGTCCTTTGTAAAAGTGTAGTCAGCCCACGTTTTACTCATTTTGTGGATACTAAAATTTAATTGACCAACCGTATCGGGTGTGGAATAATTTTGAAACATTTTTATTTCGGCTGTTAAAATTGAATCAGCGATACTTGTGTCTATTATTCCAATTCCAAACTGCATAAGTATTTTTGCTTCAGCTTCAGCATATTTACCGAGCAGCAATGTACTTGAATTATTGCTCGCATCAATTTCGTAAAAGGATGAATAGGTGGCGTTCGTGCTGAAAGCGTTAGTTTGCAGGTTATCCATATCAGGAAGTAATTTTTCACCAATCGAAGATGGATCGTCCGAACATCCGAATATTAAAAAAGAAGTAATTACCAATAACAGAAAATTTTTCATTTGAGTAGTTTGTTTATGATTGAATTTTAGATTTTACAAATTGCATTGCAGCGTATAAATTTTTTGCAATGTAATCTACATAAATATTTTGAGATTGAATTTCATCAATCTGATTTTTGCCGTAGCCTGTTAAAACGAGAATTGATTTTGCTCCGACAGAGTGTGCGGCTTTTACATCAGCAATTCTATCGCCGATAACGAAGGATTGTTTCAAATCGATACCGAATTCAGCCTCAGCTTGTTTCAGCATTCCGGTGTTAGGTTTGCGGCAGTCGCATTCTACACGATAGGGCGGCTCGCCGTATTCGGGATGATGCGGACAGAAATAAATTGCATCTAAATGAGCACCCTCTTTGGTCAATAGTTCGACTAAAGTGTTGTGAACCGCAGCCAACTCGTCTTCTTTTATAAACCCGCGTGCAATACCCGATTGGTTTGTTATCACAAAAACTTTTAATCCTAACTTGTTTGCTTCCTTTATAGCTTCAGCTGAACCGGGGATCAAAATTACCTCGTCGGGAGACGAAATAAACTCAAGCTCTTCGTTGATGGTGCCGTCGCGGTCTAAAAATATTCCAATGTCGTTCATTCGGGAATCAAACTCTTGTATAATTCCATATATTTTTTAGCCGAAACTTTCCACGAAAAATCCTGCTTCATTCCGTTCTTCATAATTTGAAGCCAGCTTTTCTTGTCGCTGAAAACTTCTAAAGCGAAGCGGACAGTTTTGCTCAGTTCATTCTTATCGTAATCGTAAAACTTGAATCCGGTTCCCAATTTGGTTTCAGAATTATACTGCTCGATGCTGTCTTCTAATCCGCCGGTTGCACGAACAATTGGCGCTGTTCCGTATTTCAAACTGTACATCTGGTTAAGTCCGCAAGGTTCGTAGCGCGATGGCATTAAAAACATATCGCTGCCGGCTTCGATCAGGTGTGCAAGTTCGTTACTGAATCCGATATGCACACCGACTTTTTCGGGATTTCTTTCTTTAATACGTTCTAAAAAGAGTTGATATTTTTCATCGCCAGCGCCTAAAAAAACTAACTGCAAATCGAGTCGCAGCAATTCATCCGAGGCAGCTTCAATTAAGTCAAGCCCCTTTTGATCGGCGAGGCGTGATATCATTCCTATAACAGGAATGTTTTCGTTAAACGGCAATCCATATTTTTCAAGCAAAGCTTTTTTATTTACTATTTTCTTGCCGATATTTCTGCCTGAATATTTTTGTGGAATAAAATCATCGTTCAACGGACTCCAAACCGAATAATCGACACCGTTCAAAATCCCAAACAAATTCGATTTACGTTCTGCCAACACGCCTTCGAGTCCGTAACCGAATTCTACCGATGAACATATTTCTTTAGCGTAATTCTTGCTCACGGTCGTTATAGCATCAGAATAAATGATACCGGCTTTCATCAAATTTATTCTGTCATAAAACTCTATCCCATCAATCCTGAAAACATCCCACGGTAAACCGGTTTTGGAAAATTCACTCTTTTCAAAAATTCCTTGGTAAGCTAAATTGTGAATTGTAAAAACTGTTTTTGTATTTGCAAAAAATGGATCGTTCCCATAAAGTGTTTTCAGATACAGCGGTATTAAACCTGTTTGCCAATCGTTGGTATGAATAATATCCGGCTGCCAGCCGATTATTTTTGTTGCTTCAAGAACTCCTCGCGAAAAGAAAACAAACCGTTCAAAATTATCTTCGTAATCAAAGTTATTCAGTGGATTAACATACAGACCGCCTCTGTCAAAATAATTTTCGTTGTGAATGAAATAAACAGTCAGTTGTTTTCCGTTCACATTGAGAGAAGTAAGTTTAATTTTTCCTTTTATTTTGTTGCTGCCGATTTGAATTTCAAATTCGGAGTTCGGCAAGTCTTTAATATTATATTTAGCCGAGTCGATTGTGCTGTAATGTGGAAGAAAAATCCGTATATCGCCATTCAGTTTTCTAATTTCTTTGGGCAGCGATCCGGACACATCGGCTAAACCTCCTGTTTTTGCAAACGGTTCGACCTCACTTGATGCAAAGAGTATATTAAGTTTCTTAGGCATTTTCAGTCCGCTAATTTGTAAAATTGAATTAATTTCAGCATAAATTTGATTTCAAGTTACAAATTTTGGGGGAGAGAAACAAATGAATTGAAATCAGAATCCAACTATAACGAGTACGTCGGAATCCTTTTTCAATCAAATGATCTGCACCTGTATTCCAACCTCACACTCAGCGCATTTTTCTTCCGCGCAATAAAACTTATATAGCTGAACTGCCCCCTGATACATCGGCGCAGTGTCGATTTTGAATCTGTCCCTGATCAACTCCGAATTTATTGTGCGTATTAAAGAACTTGTTTTCGAGGACTTAATAGATTCAAATATGTTTAATGCGTTTTGCCTGATTTCACGCTTCTTGAAAATCCGCGCATACAAAAGAAGAACCGGAATCACTACGTTGATAATTATCTCAATGACTCTTTCTTTTCCTACCAGAACTTTTATTCGTTGGTCAGATTTTTTATCGAGTGTAAAATGGTTTTGCCAAAAACTATCTGCATCTACTTTGAGCAAAGCAACTATGTGTTTCAGCTTTCCATCGTTTGATAAATTTTCGTCGGAAGTAATTTTTATGATTGATTTAAAAAGTGCCGATGAAATAATTTTATCAATTATCCGTGAAGCGCCGGCGATTCGGATGGTTGGAAAATTTTCAGGTCTTAAACGGAAAAACTGCCACTCGGCTTCATTCATTTCATCAGAGCTAACATTCAAATTTGTTAATCTGTTTTTTAGTTTGGCTACATAAGCTCTGCTCTCTTTATCCTCAACTTTTTTAATCGAAGGCAACAGTCCTGCATATCCGAAAAGCAGCGCTTCGTATGCAAAAATCTTTTCTTCAGATTCTTGCGTTTGATTGATTAGTTTTAGTTTGTTCAGTGGCAGGAGTCGCGCAAGTTTTAAAAACGCGAATTGGTTTTTTATATAACCCAGTGCCTCCATTGTGTATTCGTATAACACCTGTTCCCAGTGATGGATGTTTGTGAAATCGTTTGCCGAGTATTCAGGTTCAAAGTTTGGCATTTCTTCAGGACTGATTTCAACGGGAATCTCGCCGTAACGTGCCGGCGGCTCTTTCAGTTTTTCAAACCTGATTAATTCCTTGAGCCGTTCCTCGATACGTCGAACTTTGTATTCTAAACGTTCGACTGATAATTTTTGAAGCCAATTGCGGATAATGTCGCTGCTGATACCTCCGTTAATGGCGTTGCATTTTAATGTACGTCGCGTTGACTCATCAGAATACTCGTTTTGCAATTGGTCCCAACTGACGTACGATTCAAGATAAACAGTTGGCACCACCCGCTTACTTTTCGTTTTAATTGAGTAGTTGTTTGAATTTTTGTTGGAAAGTACTACGTGTAAAATTACACGGTTATATTTGGGGTCGGTTTCGTGTGTGTGCTGCTTCCAATCTTCGATATTCTTATGGAGTTCGACATCGCCTGTGTAGAGAGTGCCTCCGATGTAAATTTGGGCATCTAAAAAATCGGGACCACCGTCCGGATTACTCTTGCCGGGCGAAACAACTTTGATTTCTTTTCCATCGTTTGTTAGCAGAGGTAGTTTGTAAAAACTCTGACCTCTCCAAATTTGCCTCAACGTTTTTTCTGAAATTATTTCTGATTTCATAAAACCTCCGGGTTGTTAAATCATAACTTAAGGGCACCTCTAAAAACTATTATTTATTAATTGGGCTAAAGCCCTTGATGCACGCGGCTTTTCAATAACCCCACGCTTAAGAGACTGTGTGATAATTAAAGAACGAAACTGAAATTAATATACAAAACTGTATGAAGAAAGAAAAATTATTGTTAAATTTGAGGAGAATATTTTAAGACAAATAGACAAGAAAGCAAAATGAATTT
>JAUXOG010000047.1 GCA_030682385.1 Bacteroidota bacterium | reverse complement strand
GCGGAAAAAACTTTATTTTCTAAACATCGGGTTACCATAGCATCGGGGCAGTGGGGGAGAACCAAATTTGATGGATGAGCGATAAGTTGTGCACCTTTCAAAGCGAGCGTACGAGCGGCTTCGGGAAATAACCAATCGAAGCAAATCATCATACCGATTTTACCGAACTCGGTATTGAAAACCGGGAAGCCAAGGTTTCCGCGTTTGAAAAAAATATTTTCACGATAATAGAGATGTACCTTCCTATAAATTCCGATCAAACCCGTCGGACCAACAAGAGCTGAAGAATTGTAGAACACATCATCGTCGCTTTCGGCAAATCCATAAACTATATAGCATTGCCGCTGATGAGCAAAAGCTTTTAATATTGTGCTGGTTGTTCCTTCGATAGGTTCGGCTAATTGTTCGAGTTCTTCTTTGGAAGTGAAATTATAACCGGTATTGAAAAGTTCAGGCAAAACGAAAAAATCCGCTGAGATACCGCTCATTAATTCAACGGCTTCATCAATATTTTTCCTGACTTCACCGAAAGTCGGATTTGTTTGTACGACAGCGATTTTCAAATTTACATGCCGACGAATTATTTTTTCCAGTTCTTCCTGGCTCGTTCAAATATCTCTTCGATTGACTGCCCCTTATAAAGACGTTTGGAAATTTTAATATAATCAGTTGATTCTCTATGTAATAATGTTAAAAAACGCAAGGCGCCGGAAAAACCTAATTTATTATTTAATGCTTCTATTCCTTTTAATCTTAACGTAGTATCGTTTGCTAATTTTGTTCTCATATAATTTTTAAATTAAGTTTTTTCGATTGTTTAATGAGCTTATTATCGCAAGTAATAAAGTAATTACATTTACTGTACATCGCAGAAGCTAAATGAATTGCATCTTGGAGGTATTATTATATCACATATTTTTGATAAACGAGCAATCTCAATTTTGCGTTCGATGAATGGACATAGCAAGTTTTCATCTTCGTGTATAAAAGACCATGCCAGTTTTAATAATTTATTTTCCGCTCTTGAAAATATTTCTATCTTAATATAAAAATAAGATCAAGAGTAAACAACAATCATTTAAACTCCTCAATCTTTGGATACTTTTTAAAAAACTCTTTAGTCAAAGCACCGACTGTTCCACCTAACAAAGCAAGAGCGATTAAATTTGGTAAAGCCATAAATGCGTTAGCAATGTCGCCAACAAAAAATACCAATTCGATAGATGCAATCGAACCGATGAACATTAAAATTATATAAACGATTCTATAAGCGTAAGTTACTTTTATTCCGAACAAATATTTCAGACATTGCTCGCCGTAATAACACCAACCGATTAAAGTTGTGTAACCAAAAAGAAAAGACGACAAAGCCACAACGAAACCGCCTAAATAAGGTATGCCTTCCGAGAACGATGCTGCCGTCATTGCAGTCCCCGATAAACCACTTTGCCACATTCCTGTAGATAAATTTATTATAGCTGTGAGTGTGCAAACTACAATTGTATCGATAAAAACTTCCATAGAACCGATTAAACCTTGATGAACGGGTGAAGGAGTTTGGGCTGCGGCGTGTGCGATAGGTGCGCTGCCTAAACCCGCTTCGTTCGAGAGTAATCCTCTCCGAAATCCAAACTGAATTGCCTGACTAACAGTTGCACCTAAAAATCCACCTACTGCGGCTGAAGGGGTAAATGCATATTGAAATATTAACATAAATACATTTGGAATTTCAGCATAATGTTCAACGATTACAACAAAACCAAATACGAAGTAAACAATAATCATCGTTGGAACAAGCCGTTCGGCTACCATAGCAATTCGTTTGATACCACCAATCATCACAAGAGCGACTAATATTGTAATTACGATTCCCGAAACAACTTTTGGAATTCCAAATTGGCTGTGAAAAGCCAGAGCCATCTGATTTGCCTGCATCATATTTCCGGTACCAAATAAAGCAGCAAAGACGCCGCAAACTGCAAATGCGGCGGCGAGGTAAACTGCAACCGATTTATTTTTCAAGCCGTTTTTAATGTAATACATCGGACCGCCTGCGATGGAACCATCAGGATATTTTTCGCGGTAGTAAACGCCTAATAATGCTTCAGCATATTTGGTTGCCATTCCAATAAATCCGCACACCCACATCCAGAATATAGCACCGGGTCCGCCCCAGAAAAGAGCAGTAGCTACACCGCCTATGTTTCCATTTCCGACAGTCGCTGCGAGGGCTGTTGAGAGTGCAGCGAATGGCGAAACATCACCCTCGAGTTTTGTAGTATCAGTTTTACGCATAAATCCACGGAAAACTAATTTGGCGGCATCACCGAGCCGGCGGAATTGTACAAAACCTGTTTTGAATGTTAACCAAGCACCAACGGCAAAAAGTACGTAAACCATATACGACCATATCCAAGATGCGAATTGGTCAACCGACTGAACCAGTTGCGAATAGAGTTCTTCCATTATGTTATTCCTTCATTATTAAAATATTTCAAATATATTCAACAACACAAAGAAAATTACAACAGGACAAACAAAGCGAATTAAGAAACTCCAGATTTTAAGTACCGGCTTGTAGTTTTTATCCAAGCCGTACATTATTTCATCGGATGCTTTTGCCGAACCCCATTTCCAACCGATGAAGATAGAAAGAATTAATCCGCCGAATGTAAGTGCGAAACTTCCGAAAAGAAAATCAACAATATCTAAAAATCCGGTTTTACCTAATAGATGAAGATTACTGAAGAATGAACTGTAACCCTGCGACATTGCGGAAGGGATACCGATAATAAAAGCAGCGAAACCTAAAGCTAATGTTGCTTTAGTTCGGGTAAGTTTTAATTCGTCAACAGCCCAAGCAACGCCGACTTCGAGAAGCGAGATTGATGAAGTTAAGGCAGCGATAGCCAACAATATGAAAAAGAAAACACCTACAATTGTACCTGCGGGCATCTGACTAAATATTTGAGGAAGTACATTGAAAACTAAACCGGGTCCTTGAGCCGGACTCATACCGGCTGCGAACAATGCCGGAAAAATTACCAATCCTGCCATAATGGCAATTAAAGTATCCGATAATGCAACTGTGGTAGCCGAAGTAATTAAGTTTGTGTTTTTCGGAATATAGCTTCCGTAAGTTATCATAGCGCCCATACCTAAACTAAGGGAGAAAAAAGCTTGACCTAATGCTGCTAAAATTGTTTTACCTGTGATTTTGCTGAAGTCGGGACTGAGGTAAAATTTAATTCCCGCTTCGGCGCCGGGGAGTGTTATTGCGAAAAGTATCAATCCTAATAGGATAAGAAAAAGTAGCGGCATCAGAATTTTTGACCAGCGTTCGATTCCTTCTTTAACACCGCCTAATACCACAAGCATTGTTAAACCGAGAAAGACTATGAAGTAACCGAACTCGCTTTTCGGGTCGGCGATGAACTGACCGAAATCGCTGGTAGTGTGAGTGAAGGTTTTTACTATATATCCGATTGTCCAGCCCGCAACGATCGAATAATATGAAAGTATAACTATTCCTGTGATTACTCCGAGATAACCGAGTATTTTCCATGCGCCTTTCGGGACGATCGTTTTGATAGCGCCGACGGGATTGCGCTGTGTATGTCGTCCGAGGGATAGTTCGGCGATTAAAACTGGAATTCCGATAACGACTACGCAAATTAGATAAACGAGGACGAATGCAGCGCCGCCGTTTTCGCCCGTCGTGTAAGGGAAGCGCCAGATATTACCGAGTCCGATTGCCGAACCAGAAGCGGCAAGAATGAACCCAAGTTTTGACCCCCACTGCGAACGTTGTTCTTCTATCATTATTTATATTTCTATATTATTTGTATCAAGGGAAATTATAAGGAAAAGATGTATGATAATCAAGCAAAATTCAAATAAATTTTATAAATTATCATAAAGTATGAAGAACAAAGCAACAATTAAAAGACGTTTTACAAAAAGGAAAATATCAAATTCCCAACTCAACAAACCTAATCACCAAAATTTACCTTTGTACTGCGATGTTTATTGCCTATATGCTTCATTTACAGATACCTGCTTATCCGGCGCCTGTAATAGGGAGGTTGCAATTTATTGTAAGTTGTTTGAACGTTACAACAATAAACACGCTCGATGTTTTGTTAAGAAATAAATTAATATCCTGTTAGCAATAACGAGCAAGCCGCGATAGCTGCGGTTTCGGTCCTCAATCTTCTCTTTCCTAATGCCAAACACTTTATTCCCGAATCGTTAGCGCTTTCAATTTCTATATCTGAGAAGCCACCTTCGGGACCAATAAAAACTATTACGGTGTCTTTATTAATATTCGGCATAGTAACTTGCCAATTAGCACTTTCACCATGCACATCGGGTTTGTGCAAAATAATTTTTGTGTTGAAATTTTTAGAATATCGAATTGCTTCATCGAATATCATAAGGTCGTGAATTTTTGGAAGGAACGACCTTCCGCATTGCTTCATAGCCGCGAGGGAAAGTTTTTGCCATCTGTCAATTTTTGCATGCTGCGGAATTGTATGTTCGGTTTTCAGAGGAATGATTTCGTGAACGCCTAATTCGACTGCTTTTTCGACTAAAAAATCGAACTTAGAAGGATTTTTTAAAATGCCAACCGCTAATGCAACTTTCATTTTCGGCTCGTTGTGCTGTTCAAACTTCTGTAATATTTTTGCTTCAGCGTTTCGTTTAACTATTGTTTTTATCTGAACTTCGTAAGCTGTTCCCAAGCCATCCACAATCATAATGCGGTCATCTACTTTTTTCCGCATCACATGAACAAGATGATTGAACTCTTCTCCCTCGATAACTACAATATCGTTTTTAATATTAGCTGGAGGAGTATAAAAATAATCTGACATAGTTTTTTCAGTTTCTTATTTATTCAGAATGCTGCTGAAATATCGAAAATAAATTCGCCTTTTCTTAATTCATTTAAAGCATATTCTGCACGAAATACAAAGTGATAGGAAAGCATAAAGTGCAATCCCGCTCCGTAACCTTTTTTGAAATCGGCAATTGCAAGTGGTTGCTTCCGGTACCAAACATTACCGGCATCTCCGAAGAGAGCGGCGGCAATCCCAAACTTCCAAACGCTGAATTCGGGCATCGGCATGAAATCTAAATTAAAATATTGTGGTTGTAATAAAACAATCCGCAATTCAGCAGAGCTGCCTAAAACATTTTCGCCCTCATAAATATTTTTGTAGTGTCCTCTTATTCGTTCGCTATATCCGAAATAAACATGTTTATACGAAGGCAGCTCTTCTCCGCTCGAAAATGTTCCAAACGAGCGAAATGCAAGCACGACGTCGGGTATCAACGGTATGAAACGCCGGTAATCGAAAGAATACTTCCAGTAGTCAATATTTTTTTCAAATAATCCAAACTTTGATACATGGAAATTTATGTATGATCCAAAGAGAGTATAGTCGTTTAAGTCGCGCGTATCGTAATTGTAGCCGGTTGAAAAAATCGGGAACGCATCTTTTCCCCAAGCATTTAGTAAACGCCCCGGTTGGTAATCGGATAGTTTAACTACCTCGTAGCCAAAGTGTATCCAGGCAGTGTGCGAGGTTTGAAAACGCTTTCCGATTGAAATGGAAGCGGATGTATGATATTGAAAAAAATTAGCAGCATCATTTTGTGCCGATAAACTTTTGTTTTCATTTTCATAATAGCCAAAGGATGTATTTACAAAAACATCTTCCCAGTAATCAATCTGAGGATTCCGGTAGGATAATTGTAAAGATGGTTCGTATCCCAAAGTGCCGATAGCAAAAATTTTTTCGTTCCTGCCTCTGAAGTTGATATCTACAATTCCGGCTCCGTAATAAATTTTTTTCCAATCCCGGTCTTTAATTCCAAAAATAGGAATGGGGTAAAGAAACCACCGCTCTGTAACTACAACTAAAAGATTGTATTTGGGTTGAGTAGTTTCCACTTTGAATATCTCGACACTATTGAATAATTGTAAGCTATAAATCCGTTTCTTATCGTAGTCGATTGCCTCGTCAGTCAATACGCTGCCCGGCTTAAGCTTCATCTCACGAAGAATTACAAACGATTTTGTTTTATTATTACCAAGAATTATAACGCTATCTATGAATGCGTCTGGAGTTTGTTGTAGAGGTAGGTTGTTGCTTTGTAAAAAATTATTTGAGGCAAAGAAAAATATTATTAAAAAAAATGTTTTCATCACGCCTATCAGCTTAACCGATAAGCTGCATGTGTTCAATTTTTATGCAGCGATCATTTACGACCGTGAGTTCATTCTCGAGTGCATATTTGATTGCCTCTGCCGAACCGACTCCGAATTGAAACCACACAACTCCGAGAATTTCCTGATAATTCGGATTTACCGGATACACTTTGTAACCTTTATTAATCAGATATTTGGTTATCATGTAGCTGTCTTTTTCAGGGGAGGGGGAGCTTCCGACAACGGCGATAACACGGCTGCTTGTTAAAACAGATTTGATATCGCTACTGTTCTCGGCTATTTTTATCCCTTGTAGCATGCGTCGAGTTGTTTTGTGCCGCGTGTATCGTCTAATCGTTTTACAGGAGTTGATTGTGGAGCGGTTAATAATAGTTCCGGATTTGTTGTAATCTCTCCATTTATTTTAATAAGCGCATCGGCAAATGCATCGAGAGTCTCTTTTGTTTCCGTTTCAGTCGGTTCAATCATCAAAGCTTCTTTTACGATGAGAGGGAAGTAAGTGGTCGGTGCGTGGAAGCCATAATCGAGGAGCCGCTTTGCAATATCCATCACCCGAATGCCACGGTTTTTTTGTTTCTCTCCGGAAAGAACAAACTCGTGCATCGGTGTTTCGTTGTAAGCAACATCGAAGTGGTTTTTCAATCTGCTCAAAAGATAATTTGCATTGATAATGGCATTCTCACTGATATCACGTAATCCTTCAGAACCAATCATTCGAATATATGTGTAGGCGCGGACTAACATTCCGAAGTTGCCGAAGAAAGTGTGGATACGACCGATAGATTTTTCTCCGTTGTTTTTCAGATGGTATTGGTTGCCGGTTTTAGTAATGAGCGGTATTGGGAGAAACTGTTCCAATCGTTTACTTACTGCAACAGGACCAGCACCCGGACCGCCGCCGCCGTGCGGAGTCGAAAAAGTTTTATGCAGATTGATGTGAACTGCATCGAAGCCCATATCGCCGGGGCGAACGATATTCAGAAGGGCATTCAGATTAGCACCATCCATATACATCAAGGCGCCGGCTTCGTGAACTAATTTTTCGATTGTTACAATATCACTTTCAAAAATTCCGAGTGTATTCGGATTTGTTATCATGATTGCTGCAACGTCGTCGTTGAGGTTGCGTTTCAAATCCTCGATATCTATCGTTCCATGGATGTTCGATTTTACATTCACCGATTTGAAGCCCGAAATAGTTACGCTTGCCGGATTTGTTCCGTGAGCAGAATCGGGGACTAAAATAATGTTTCGCGGTTTGCCTTTGTTGTTGTGGTATGCACGTATCATAAGAAGACTTGTAAACTCGCCCTGTGCACCGGCAGCGGGTTGAAGCGTTACTCCTTCCATACCTGAGATAGCTTTTAAATATTCGCCTAATTCATACATCAACCTTAATGCACCCTGCGAAAATTCTTCCGGGGAAAATGGATGGAGATTGGTAAAGCCTGCCATTGATGATGTAACTTCATTCACTTTTGGATTATACTTCATCGTACACGAACCGAGCGGATAAAATCCTTTGTCGATGTGATAGTTCATATTCGATAAACGGACGAAATGGCGGACGACTTCGTTCTCGCTGATTTCCGGAAGAGCAGCTTCGTTTTTACGTATAAACTTTGAAGGTATAAATTCGTCAATCGGTTGTTCGGGTACATCTAATTTCGGTAGAGTGTATCCTTTACGTCCTGCGACACTTTTTTCGAATAATAATTTTTCAGGCATTGTTATTGGAAATATTAAATTTTACAACAGCTTCAGCAGCGGCTTCTTGTTCAGCAGATTTCTTATTTTTGCCGGTGCCTTTGCCGCATACTTCGTTATTAATATAAACTTCAACTGTGAAGATTCGGTCGTGGTCGGGACCTTCCGAGTTTGATATGCTGTATCTTGGAGCCGGAAGTCCGCGTGCTTGTGCATACTCCAACAGAAGACTTTTGTAATTTGTATCGTCGATGCTGATAGCTTTTATCCTTATTGCGGAGAGCAACCTTTTTATAATGAAGTTACGTATCGGTTCGATTCCTTGGTCTAAATACATTGCACCTACTACAGCTTCAAATCCATCGGCTAATATGGTATCAGAACCTTGTCCCACTGCTTGAGAGGCGCTGGAACTTAAGAGAAGATAACTCCATAAATTTAATTCACGGGCAAAAATGGCAAGCGCCTTGCGGTTGACGAGGCGCGACCGTAGCTTCGTCAACTCTCCTTCGTCTGCATCCGGAAATTTTTCATAAAGGTATTCGGCAACTACTAAATTTAAAATTGAATCGCCGAGGAATTCTAATCGTTCGTTGGAAATTATTCCCGGTTTATCAGCATACTGTAAATAAGAACGATGTGTAAAAGCTTGATAGAAAAGAGCAGGATTCTTGATACTATACTCAGCCACCTGCTCAAATTTTTTTAAATCTATATTTTTATAACTTTCGGGAAGTTCCGAAACTATTGGGAATTTTCTTGTTGTTTGTTTTTTAACAAAATATTGCCGCCAGAGTTTCGAAAATTTCCGACTAAAAATTCCCATCATTATTGGAATACTTGATAAAAAGAATTGATGCGTTATGACCGCCAAATCCGAATGTGTTACTAATAGCTGCATTTACAGTTTTTTGGATAGCTGTATTAGGAACATAATTCAGGTCGCATTCAGGGTCCGGATTTTCAAGGTTGATTGTTGGAGGAATAATTCCTTCAACTATTGTTTTAATTGTTGCAACCGCTTCTACGGCGCCTGCTGCACCAAGCAAATGCCCGATCATCGACTTGTTTGAACTTATGTGAAGTTTATAAGCGTGATCGGCAAAAACTGTTTTTATTGCTTCGGTTTCGTTTTTATCGTTGAACGGAGTCGATGTTCCGTGTGCATTGATATAATCAATATCAGTTGGCTTTAAACCGGCATCTTGAATAGCAAGACTCATCGAACGGACAGCACCTTCGCCGCCCGGTGCCGGAGCTGTAATGTGGTACGCGTCGGCTGTGAGTCCGAAACCGGCAATTTCAGCATAAATTTTAGCTCCGCGTTTTATAGCATGTTCGAGTTCTTCTAACACTAAAACAGCGCCACCTTCGCCCATAACAAAACCGGTGCGTTCTGCATCGAACGGACGGCTTGCTCTTTCAGGTTCGTCGTTGCGCGTTGACATTGCTCTCATCGAGTTGAAACCGGCTACACCAATGGGGCAGATTGGTGCTTCGGAACCACCGGATAACATTACATCAGCATTACCTCGCTCAATAAGCATAACTGCGTCGGCAATTGCATGCGACGAAGTTGCACAGGCTGATGTTGTGGCATAGTTGGGACCTTTCACACCGAATTTCATAGCGATATAGCCGGCAGCTATATCAGCAATCATCATCGGAACGAACAGCGGACTTACCCGGCTTGGTCCGCTTTCAAATAATTCTTTCGTTTGGTGATAATAAGTCCACATTCCACCTATACCCGAACCAAACACAACACCAATGCGGTTGCGGTCTTCCTTCTCGAAATTCATTCCCGAGTCGGTTATCGCCATTTCGGCGGCTGCTAATGCATAGTGTGTAAAAGGGTCCATCCGTTTGACTGACTTTTTGTCCATATAAAGAGTCGGATCAAATCCTTTTAATTCAGCGGCTATCTTTGTGTCGAATGCTGTAGTATCAAACGAAGTTATATACGAAGCTCCGCTTTTTCCGGAAATTAAATTTTTCCAAAAATCATTAACATTTAATCCGATAGGGGTAACCGCACCCATTCCGGTAACTACAACGCGGCGTCTATTTTGGTTGTTTCCCATTATTCTAATTTTTGTGTGAGATAGTTAATGGCATCACCGACCGTTCCGATTTTTTCGGCATCTTCGTCGGGGATTTGAATGTTGAAAGATTTTTCAAATTCCATTACTAATTCTACTGTATCCAATGAGTCGGCGCCCAAATCATTCGTGAATGAGGCTTCGGGTGTTATTGCTGATTCTTCGACACCTAATTTGTTCATTACGATTTCTTTTACTTTTGTTGATACATCACTCATTTAGTTTCTCCTATTAGTTGTTTATGATTAGATTTAATTAAAAAAAATTACATGTAAAGACCACCGTTTACGTTAATAACTTCACCTGTAATATAATCGGAATCGGGTGATGATAAAAACTTAACTACGTTCGCAATATCTTTGGGCTGTGCAGTCCGTTTCAACGGAATTGCATCGGTAAGAAGTTTACGCTGATCGTCGGTCAACTTTTCGGTCATTGCTGTTTCTACATATCCCGGCGCAATTGCATTCACCTGAATGTTCCGTGAAGCAACTTCCTTTGCGATAGATTTCGTGAATCCGATGATGCCGGCTTTCGATGCCGAATAATTTGATTGACCTGCATTTCCCATTACTCCGACAACAGATGATATGTTAACAATTTTTCCAGATTTCTGATTCATCATCGGTCGGATGGCTGCTTTCGTATAATTGAAAACACTTTTCAAATTTACATTCATTACTAAATCCCAATCTTCTTCGCTCATCCGCATTAAAAGTCCATCCCGCGTAATGCCCGCATTGTTTACCAAAATATCGAGTCGTTTAAAATACTCAACTATCTGATCCACAGCTTGTTGAGCTTGAGCAAACGATACAGCATCGGCATGGATAGCAAGCGCATCAACACCTAACGATTTTATTTCGTTGACTGTTGATTCCATTTCGGGTTGGGGCGCTACGTCGGTAATTGCAATGTTCGCACCCGCTTCAGCTAACTCGAGTGCTATGGCTTTACCGATTCCACGTGCACCGCCGGTAATTAATGCGACTTTATTTTGTAGAACTTTCATAATTATTTTGATTCTTTATACTCTTTTTCAAATTGAGTTAGCTTAATATAACCATCTTTTCCCAAAATATGCAAGAATTCTTCTTTGCAAGCTTCGATGACACTGATGGGTAAACCTTTTTTTGCCGTGCAACATTCGGCTTCACCCGATAAAAAATCGTCGAAAGTAACTTGATTATCTGCAATTACAACAGGAAAAGCTACACAATATAATGGTTTTAGCGACCATTTATGGAATCCCTTATCGAGAGCGAGCGACTGTAGCGAGCATTTATTATCTTTCTTCAGGAACACACACTTATCGTTGTGAACGTTTGTAGAGTCGCAAACATGATTCGGGAAATCGGCATCTTCTATTAGCTGATTTGCAAACCAAAGATCATCATCAGTGGGCTGGGTCTCATCCATATACTGCTTGATGAGTTGGCGGTTTTCAAGGATTTTTCCTTTTTCATCTAAACTTAGATATACTCCGCCTCGACAGCACTGTCCGCAACAATCGTTCGGTGTGGCATTTTCAGCAAACCCTAACTCAAAAAGTTCCGGGTCGATACTTAATTTGTTAATTGTTAATTCTTTTTTTTCCATTTAAGAAATTCCTGAAATTGTAACATCCGGATTGATACGTTTAACTAAACCCTGCAAAACTTTTCCGGGGCCTATTTCGATAAAATTATCGGCACCATCGGCAATCATATTTCTGATAGAACTCTCCCAACGGACGGCGGCTGTTAACTGTTCTTTCAACGCAGTTCGGATTTCTTCAGAACTTTGAATCGGGTTACCTGTTACATTTGAGTAAACAGGAATCTTCGCATCTGTAAAAGCTGTATTATCTAAAGCTAACGAGAGTCCGGTTTTTGCAGAAAGCATTAAGGGTGAATGAAAGGCACCGCTCACCGGTAACTCTTTCACCATTTTTGCACCGGCTTCTTTTGCAAGCAGCATCGCTGCCTGAATCCCGGCGATTGAACCGCTGATTACAATTTGCCCAGGTGAATTATAATTTGCACATTGAACAATTCCCTGCGAACTTGCTTTTGCACAAACATCTTCAACAATATATGGTTCAAGTCCGACAACTGCTGCGAGAGTTCCTATTTGCTCTTGTCCGGCTTTTTGCATTAATTCGCCACGCAGTCGTACGAGTTTCAATGCAGTCTCAAAATTTATTGATCCTGCAAAAACATTTGCCGTGTATTCGCCGAGAGAATGTCCTGCTGTGTAATCACCTTTTAAATCTTGTGTCATTTTTAGAAGAACACAACTATGCAGAAAAATTGCGGGTTGTGTGTTCTTAGTTTGTTTCAACTCCTCTTCAGGTCCTTCGAAACAAATTTTGCTCAACGAAAATCCTAAAATGTCGTCAGCTCGTTGAAAAACTTCACGGGCAACCGAACTGTTTTCGTATAAGTCCTTACCCATTCCAACATATTGCGATCCCTGACCGGGAAAAATGATTGCAGTTTTCGGCATATCGGTTTTAATCAATCGCCCATTTTAAAAGAATTGAACCCCAGGTATAACCGGCACCAAAACTTGCTAATACGACCGTATTACCACGTTTTAACTTGCCTGCCAGCCACCACTCGGACAAGCAAAGCGGAATTGTTGCAGCCGTGGTGTTACCGTATTTATCTATGTTAATCATAACTTTTGAATGATCTATTCCCATTCTATTTGCGGCGGCATCAATTATCCGCAAGTTAGCTTGATGAGGAACGAAATAATCTATATCGTTTCCGGTTAAATTATTCCGCTTCAAAATTTCTTCCGATACATCAGCCATACCCATTACAGCAACTTTGAAAACTGCTTTTCCATCTTGATAGATGTAATGCCATTTTTTATCTACTGTTTCATGCGTTGGTGGATTCAAACTACCGCCGCCTTTCATGTGTAAAGCTTCTTCACCTGTTCCATCGGAATAAAATATGTGGTCAAGGATTCCTATGTTTTCATCGTTCGACGGTTCTAACAGAACAGCCGCGGCGGCATCACCGAACAATATACAACTGTTCCTGTCGGTATAATCTGTAATCGAACTCATCTTGTCGGAACCTACTACAATAACTTTTTTATAATTTCCGGTTTCAATGAATTGTGCCCCCACTATCAGCGAGTAAAGAAAGCCCGAACATGCTGCTTCAATGTCGAAGCCCCACGCATTTTTTGCTCCAACTTTTCGTTGAATGATGGTTGAAGTAGGAGGGAACAACATATCGGGAGTTACGGTTGCGGTAATTATTATTTCTATTTCTTCAGGTCCGATTCCGCGGTTTTTTAAAAGCTGATCAATTGCTTTCGCAGCCATATCGGATGAAGCGCCTTTCTCCAATATCCGGCGTTCCGATATTCCGGTTCGTGTTTTAATCCACTCGTCGGTAGTATCAACCATTTTTTCTAGTTCGAGGTTTGAAAGAATTTTTTCAGGGACGTAGTGTGCAACTGCAGTAATTGCAGCAATTGTTTTTTTATTTTTATTCATTTGTATTTGTATTCGACATCAATTTTGCTATTTGTTTATCAATTTGTTTAGCAGCCATTTCTTCAGCCCGGTAAACCATATTCTTAATTGCTTTCGGTGTAGAACTGCCATGACCGATCAACGAAATTCCTTTAACACCTAATAACGGTACACCACCCGCTTCCTGGTAGTCGAAATCTTTCAGTATCTTTTTCAGAGTTCCGTACATCAAACCTACCCATATCTTTTTAAAGATACTCTCGGAGGCGTACGATTTAAATTTCGATTTTAAAAAACCGAGTGTGCTCTCGGCAAATTTCAGCACGATATTTCCAACAAAACCATCGCACACAATAACCTGAGCTTTGCCTTTCAAAATATCCCTGCCTTCGATGTTGCCGATGAAATTCAGTTTACTTTCTTTTAATAAACGATGAGCTTCAATTGTAACTTCGTTTCCTTTTGAACTTTCTTCGCCGATGCTTACAATACCAACCGTAGGATTTGGGGAATTTAAAATGTAATTAGCATAAATACTCCCCATCATCGCAAATTCAACAAGGTGTTGAGGACGGCAATCGACATTGGCGCCAGCATCCAATAGCAGGCATTGCCCTTTTTGAGAAGGGAAGAAGGTTCCAATTGTGGGGCGGCTTACTCCATTGATTCGTCCGAGCAAAAGTGTAGATGCCGACATCACTGCGCCGGTATTGCCAGCACTGAGGAACGCATCGGCTTTGCCTGCTTTGTGCAGGTTTAAACCTACAACAATCGAGGAATCTTTTTTTTGTTTGAACGCAACCGTAGGTGATTCGTGCATGTCGATGACTTCCGACGCATGAACGATCGAGTAGCTCAAACCATCAGCATTTAACTTTGCGATTTCGTTTTTGATATCGGCTTCGATACCCACAAAGATAATCTCAAATCGGTTGTTGCTTTCACGCAAAGCTTCAATTCCGCCGGCTACGATGTTGGCAGGTGCGAAATCACCCCCCATAGCATCCACAACAATTTTTATTTTACCATTTTGCTTTGACAAGCAGATGTAAAACTAATTATTTTGTTTCTTTTGGAATAAGTACAGCTTTGCCGTTGTAGTGCCCGCAGTTTGGGCATGCGCGGTGAAGTAGTCGGTGTTCGTGGCAATTTGGGCATTCGCCTACTGCCGGGGTTGCTGCTTTGTAGTGAGTTCGTCGTTTTGCACCACGTGATTTTGAATGTCTTCGTTTTGGATTTGGCATTTAATATTTCTCCATCTATTTAATTATTTTTTTCATTCTTAATAATTTTGGATAACGTTTCCCATCTTGGGTCGTGTGTTTCGCTGTCGCATTTGCATTGGTTTTGGTTTAAATCAGTGCCGCACGAAGGGCATAGCCCTCTGCAATTTTCTGAACATAAAATCTTTATCGGTATTGCTAAAAGTATGTATTGTCGCACATCCTCAGCGATATCGATATGGTTTGTGTCGGGGCTTAGAATCTGAATATCGTTCGATTGTTCGCCTTTCAAGCCGCGAGCTTCATACATAAAAACGATATTGAATGATGTGCGAAATTCAGATTTAAAATCAATTAAGCACCTGTCGCACGTAAAATTTCCGTCCAACGCAATTTCGGCTTTCAGATAAATTTGTGTTGAACTTTTATCTAATTTAACATTTACTGATACAGGTGAAGTGAACGTATCGCCCAATTCAAGTTGCGACGGGTCAGCCTGCAGATTAAAGTCGTGTATTCCCTCCGACAGTTTTGAAATATTTATTCTCAAACCGGATTCAGATACTCTATTTGGCTTTTTAGAATGTTGTGCCGGAGTTTCCATTTTCTAAAATATGTTAAATAACGATTAAAGTAACAGTTTTTGTAAAAAAGCAGCTAAAATATATACAAAAAAGAGGTTAGAATCAAGGAGGGGAAAATTTGACCATTTGTTTGTGCCAGAGGCCTGCCCGTCCGGTCAGGCGGGCACATCAGCCTTCGGCTGACATTGAATCATTGATCCAATGGTTCAATGATTCAATTGTTGTTGTTAATTGCACTGCCATGCCGATTAGATAGTTTAGGAAACGATACCCGCGGAGATGGAGGATGGTTGCTTGAAGAGAGAATACTGAGATTTAGTTTGAGAGACATTCTCGCAACTTGCCAAGAACTCAACCCACTTTTCCCGAGTTAGCGATTGCAGGATACTTTCTGGTAATTTATCTGCAAGTCCTTTATCTCTTACGCGGTCAAAACCAAGGTGTTCTGCTACCTTGTGAATGTCGATGCGCATCAGAATATCCTTAGTATAAGGTCGTTTAGCATTTAAAAACGTCAAAGAGCGAAGCAACTTCTGGACAGGTTCGCTGTTTAAAATAAGTAAAACGAAAGCCACTTGTGTTTGGTTATCGAAGCCAAGGAAGTAGCATGTATCATCTAACATTGTCGGCTTGTTGTTGTACGGCGGTACGAGCGAAAAAAAAGGTTTCTTATAAAAGCCAGATATTGCCACCTTGAAAGGCTTAAATGAATATTCTCCTATACCAAAGATGGCATAGGGAGATTTACCATTATAGATGCTCGACTTCCTTTCTGAGAAGAATCGCAGATTATCAGAGAGGTATCGGTTTAGACGTGGAAATCTTTGAGCAATAAAGGTAGTTTCCTCACCTACTTTCTTCTGGGTAATGATGACAAACTTTCGAGGTGTTACAATTAGCGAGTTTTGAATGTCTGAACTTTTCACTAAAGGAAAAACAAGATCATTTTCAATGTCAACAAATTCATTGAATCCGTTCATGAGCTTTCTATCTATAAGCTCTAACTCTAATATTCTGGAACAATCGTGCTTGACTCCCTGTCGCCAGACAAATGGGCTGGAACCATCATAAAATTGAGTCTCTTGATATGCAGTGATGTCAGAGACAAACTTGTTTCCTACCCAGCCGAATTCACTTTCAATCGACTGTGGCGAAACAAGTGTTGCAACTTTGCAGGTTAACTGATCTTGTCCCGCTTTTCCGCCTGAGGCGGATCCGCCGTTGGTGGAGCGGGATCCAAAGCTGCATCGAAAGAGGGATGCATCAACGGATGCATTAAAGTGTACTTTTGCATCAAACCTCAATGCAACAAGATTTGAGATTGGGTACGTAGTGTTTGGCAAATCCTGAAGGACATTCTTGATGACTGAATTCTTTACCAACATTGCAAGGGAGCCAGTGTGGTCTGCGAAAGCATTGAGCATCATTAAAATAATATACTCACCAATATCAAAGTTGCCTTTTCCTGTAATGGCATCTAATCCGTTATGCGACTTGAAATTGCTCTTAGTCGGAATATTGGTGGAATTAAGTGCACTTAACTCAGAGCTTGTAACCCAAGGTGGATTACCTAAAACAAGCATCTCTTGTTTTCTAGTGATTTCAACAAGTTTATGGAAGTCGAATTTAAAAACGTCATTGCGGTAAAGAAAGATTGAGGGACGATTGAGATTGGGTTTTTCGATGAACAGTTCAAGCACCGCAAACTTAGTATGCCAACAATAAGGCTCATAGATTTCTACGCCGTGTATTTCCTCGAGCATTGGAAATGTTTCAATTGCTGAGAGAATAAACGAGCCTTTTCCGAAAGTGGGTTCAATTAAAACCTTTGGCGATATTCCATATGAAAGAAGGAAATCGCAGACAGTCTTGCTTAGATTAGGTGGGGTCTGGAAATCTCCGTATTCTCGCCTCATTGTCGTATCAGCGACCTTTGGACGTGGTTCGAGAAGTTCTAAGAAAAGTTGGAAGTCTTGTTCGGTCAAGAAAAAATCGTTAATACCAGACAATTGAAGCATCTCTCTGTTTGCATCATCGAATCCATGAATTTGTTTGAATCGAGACCTTAAGAAGTCGAGCGTTGTTTCTTTGATATGTTGAAGGGCGTTTTCCATTGATAATATCTTATACCTTGTCGATTATTCGCACTATCCCATCAATGTTTTCTGTGAGTTTGACGATGCGTATAACGGTTTGCGGCTTGGCGAAGGCGGGGAGTTTGAAACACTTCACTGTCTTCCAGCACAAAAGTTTATTTGGAATACTTCCGTTTCTTTTTCGTAGTCGCCCCCGCTTTTGCCAAGCCGCTGTTATGTGCCGCCTTTCTTTTCTGTCCGTGTCCGTTGCCGTTTAGTCCGTAGTGAACTGTCGGCTCAAACAAAGTTGTCTGGTGGTTGTGGTCGTGTCCGTTACTGTTACCGTTTACTGTCAAGTAACTTTTCAAAGGTGTCTGAACAGAAACTTTTGTTTTAAGAATAATTTGTGTCGTGTCAATTTCTTCTGCGATGTTGGGAATGTAATAGAAGTCTTTTAAATAATCCCAGTCGTCATTGCGTAGCGTTACAACTTGGTCAAGATAAAAACTTACACAGCGGTCGCCAATTTTTGAAATTGGTTCTACTTGTTCTAATTTTTGTCGAGTGATTTTTACATAGTGCTCATCAAGGTCAAAGCCGATAAACTGTCTACCGAGCCGTTTTGCAGCAATTGCTGTCGTGCCAGTGCCGTTGAAAGGGTCAAGAACAATATCATTTTCATCCGTGCTCATTAAAATTATCCTTTCAAGTAAATGAATTGGAAGTTGGCACGGATGTTCGTCCCGAAACTTGTTATGCTTAATTCTGTGAATGTCTGTCCAAACATCCGAAACCAAAGGTCCAAACGGATGCAGCATAAATTTTTTCCCGCCATAATCTTTCGCAAGTATTTTTTCTTTTCGTGTTCGCTTGTGCGGATGGCGGATTTCGTGATACTTCAACTGCTTTGCGTCTTTGGCGTAAAATAAAATTCCATAATGTCCAGGTTGTAATGATTTTCCCATTGGGGCTGTCGGTGCGTCCCAACTTATCCAATGTTTGAAGTCCGCTTGCTTGTTGAGAAATGAAGCATAGTATGTCAGCCACTTGGGAATGTTGTGAACGAAAATAGAACCTGTCGGCTTGGTAATGCGAACCATTTCTGTAATCCATTGCTCACACCAATTCAAATATTCCTGCAACTTCAAACTGTCTTTGTAACTGTTGTAACCCTTTTTCAAATTGAAAGGTGGGTCGGCAAATGTTATATCAACTGAATTGTCTGGAACTTGCTTTAACAATTTCAAGCAGTCGCCTTGTGTAATTTTATTTAGGAATTTATCAATCATCTTTTACATTCTTTTTTCAGAAATTGTTTGAAGCGTTCTATCTCGTCTTTGTGGAAAGTAAAAACATCATCGTAAGCAGAAACCATTCTCATCAAATCTCCTTTGCGGACATACCAACCAATTCCATCAACAAAGCCGATGAACTTTGCTTTCGGATAATATTTGGAAATAAGTTTTTTGATTGAACCTTCTGTCTTGGATTTGTCACCTTGTCCAGAAGAAGTTGTAACGAGGAATGAACTTTCAATAATTACTTTGGGATTTTTCTTATCGGGAATAATAAAATCCATTGTTCGTTTCGCAACCTTTTCCCTCTTGAAAAGTTCTGTTAGGTCACCTTTTTCATAAGTGAGTTCACACTCGTCTATGAGCATTGCTAAAAGTGCCTCTGGATTATTTTCCGCTTTTCCTGAATATGAACCTTTCTCTTTGTAGCGAACAAGCGTGTCAATCATTGCTGGCACTTCAAATTTTAATTTTGAAATGCTTAACTTCTTTAATTCAAAAAGCGGCAGTGTCTGTGCTAAAAACGGAATGGTTGAACCTTCAAAGAAAAGATTTACAATTCCTTTTCTGAAATCGGAATTGTCTTTGAGTAGTTTGATAATTTTTGTGTCGCCCCATTCGGAAAGTTCTATTCCACTTTCTTTTTTCGCCCATTTATCCTTGTAAAGCAGCTTCGAAAGTTCTTTATTGTCGGCAACACGCACAACGGTTAGTAACCGTTTCAAACTTTCATTTGCAAAACCTGTCAAGGCGAGCAAGGCACGAAGTCCATTTTCTTTGTCTAAGAGTAGGGCTTCAAAAAATTCTTTTTTCAGTCCGTCTGTTTCAACCTTATTTTTAAGAACGAGGAGCGTTTCTTTGAGAGAGTTAATATAACTTTCATACTTCTCTTGGAAAACAGGGTTGTAGAAGTAGAAAGTGTTCTTATCTATTACGGTTTTAAAATTCTTGTCGTTTTTATTTTCCATTTGTCAAAAGTAGAAATTTTGTCTGTCTTTACAGAAGGACTTAGCTTCAGTAATTAAAACAGGAATTGTCAATTTTTTTTTCATCAATACTCTGAGTCTGTGTTTATTTTATATGCAATATACGAAATCACTTCAACTATTGCACATATCAAGCACGGAATTAACGGTAGTAAAATAATAACTCTTACGGCATTCATCGTTACGATGTGATTTTGCTTAATTTGTTGGTGGCGGATCTTGCTGATGGAAACCCAATTTTTCAGCTTGCTCCAAGTGTTCCTTACTGATTGATGCGAAGTGCATCGCTGCGTAAGAAGGACAACCACAAGCAGCACATACAGCATAGTATTCGATTGCGGTATCGTAAACCCGAATACCCACTTCGTTTAAAACAAGCTTCACATCCGGCGGAGTGTAGCTGTCATTAAGATCGCATTGCCTTCCACCAACATACAATGTTGCTACCCAGATGAGTTCATCAACAACTGGTGGTACAATCGGTTCTGAGCTGATTGGTCCGCTTATTTCCCGACAGCTAACGATAGCTACAAGCATTAAGATAATACAATATTTCATATCACCTCCAAATTATTATTTTTTTTTAAAAAACTATCTTTCTAAAATTTGCGATATTTCAACTAACGTCTCGCCGTACCACGCAGTGGCACGCCGAGCTATAATAAATCAATCTTCTGCGAAGGCGTGCCATTGAGCGACCACTTTAATCCTTATCAAATGACGGAGCGTCGTAGTGCGGCGTGTTAGGCGCCGTTGGTTTGCTACATGTGGTACAGTCTTCTCATTTGGAAAAGACAATCCGTCTTCTATCTGTGGATAGCTTTCCTACCAATTCACTTTTTAGGGGTGAATTGTTTACCTGCAAAACATTCGTCGTTTTTGAAAATCTGACTACGTGGTGAGAATTGTTTACAGAGATATTGGATTCCCACTGGTTCTGTTCCGCAAAAAGCGACATTGAAACAGCTTCCGCTGAACTGGACCGATAGCTGTATTTTGTTTTCCCATTCATTCTTTTGGAAGAAGTCCACTCACCTCTTGGAATGAGGTTCACCCTCAAACTCCGCCCAGCGACATTATTTCGGACCCAATCACCCGATCTCGCAACGTTCCCCACGGTTCTGATGCTGTTTCTGATGGCGTTCAGTTCACGGATTCTTGGTGATGTGATATCGCGAGACATCACCTTGAACTCCTTCGGGCTGAGGTTGATTCCTCCGCCAATGGAAGTTATCTGACGAGTCTGCACCTGCATTTCGTTGAGTTCTTGGACAGCTTCATTGTAGATATTGATGTAAGACTTCTGGGTCTGGATTAACCCGTTAGACCGTTCAACAAGAGCGTTATAACTATCAACTTCGTATTGACTTGTTCGATCGAGTGTGTACTTCCTCCGTTCGATGTCTCGTTCGAGAGACAGTATCCTCGACTCGTTTTCTTTGATTAGAGGCTCGTACACATCAACTGTTGATTTCAGTTGTTTCTGCCTGGGGAAGGCTAAACCAGAAATGTCAGGGACAGATCGTGAGGCGTTCTCCATAAACCGTTCATCTTTTGTGGCGGGACCATGCCGGTCAAGCAACTGTGAGAGATAGAAGACCCGAGTGTAAGCCCTTACGTCTCCAACATCCGGGGGTGAATATTTGGGATAAGCGATTGCTGAGACTGCCAACAGTTTTTTTGTGTGTAATGGAGTCGTTAAAGCAGGAAGTGGCACAGAAAGGAATTCGTCCAACTCGATCCTCTGATTCATATTCATTCCTTTTAGCCAGTTGACAAGCGCCATAATTCGCCCTACTGTGCTCAGTTCTTTGTACGTAACATCCGCATTTTCGTATTCGCTAAAGTGGTGATTTAGGTGATCAATTGTTCTGCGCGTGGCACTACTGACACTTACCTTCACATCCATTCGTTCGACATCTGCGAGGAATTGGTGTGTCATGACAACTCCAATTGATCCGTCGGTTACTGTCCCAATAGAATCTGGGTAGAACCAATAGCGGATAAGCGAGTGGCCGGGCGTGTGATCTTCCAGCAGCGAACGCTCGTCCTCTGTGAGAAAACCGGAGACATATTTAGCAATTCGCGATTTCACGTTCTCGTGCGTGTTTGGATCCAAACCGGTCCCAATGGTCTTAAACAGCTTATCTGCTTCTAGAACCACTTGTCCGACACGAGTATTTTCTAAATGACCTCCGAAATTCACTTTGGCAAATCTGTTATCTTCATGTTTGTCCAAGCTAATGTAGGGTGCATTATTGCCATAGTGGAAAACAGACCTATATATGACGGCAATATCTGAAAGTGAAATTGGGAAGCCAGCGATTGTTTGGCGAGGTGCCTTCCTGCCATAAAAGTACAAATCGTTGTCGCCATCGACTTCTACAGCCTCCAAGATAACTCCCTCCTTTAGGAAATCTTCAATGCTGGCAAGGTCTATCTGTTTGTTCGTTGGTGACAAGTCGAAGGCATCTATTGGATAAATAGCGGGCACAGTGTTCAATCGCATTTCCATTCTTGAGTAGTCGTTACTGAACACGTAGACTTCGAGTTGCTTGATTGAACTCGGATGGCGTTCCAGAACATCCTGAATCGGGTGTCTTACGACTGAACGATACTTGTCGAAGCTTTGTTGAGGATTGGTTCCTTTCAAGAATAGGCGGATGAGATGAGGATTGTAGTACAGCTGAAAATGCCCCTCCCGAAAGAGGGATGCCCAAGCGGGTTGTGGAACCCCTATGGGATAGTAGTAGGTGATGTTGACAAGGGGAAATGAATCAATGTCGCTGATGGAGAGCAAGACGTCGTGACAGAGAAATGAATACGGTTCGAGGTACTGCTGCACTAAACCCTTCAGCGTTTCATCATAGTCTGGAATCTTCCGGACCACCTCGCTGACTGTTTCACCGCTGTGAGTTATTATGGAGCCATCGACCAAACCGCCGTATGAGATCGTAATCCAATTGCTTGATGCCGGACCTGTGATTTTCGGTTTGCCCGGTTTAGACTCTTCATCAATTTTTGAGATAGCTGAGTTATTAGGACTTGGAGTTTGCTTTGCGGCAAACTGAACGAGTAATATTATCATTGTAATGAGAACGATGACGGCTGCTGGCAACAGGTACTTGATTCGCCTTCTGTTCTTGCGTGCAGGAAGGTTCTTGTAGAACACTGTCTGACAGTGTGAACAAGTAATTTTTAGAACTGTCTCGGTACGAGGAATGCGATATATTGCCTTGCAGTTTGGACAAGAGACCAGTTCACGTGAATCAATTTCCGATGGAAGATCAGGGGTAGTCATTGTTTCACCTTTGGGTTGCTTTTCAACCAGCCCTTCTCCTTAATTCTCACGTTGGTCGTGTCGTCGAGTTGACGTATCATTTTGATTTTCGTATTTCCAGGATCAAAGCTAATTTGCTTTATTGATGGCAGAAGCAGGATTCCGAAAACCGAATGGGTCTGGTCTATTTCGACCACGCGCTTGGGCGTGATACCCGGTAATCCAAACTGATTTACCGCATAAACACTGTAGCGATCCCCTTCTTTCTTCATGAGCTCAAATGGCGAAATCTCCTTGATTCCAAAGTCATTGACATTATAGAGTTTGATATCGCCACTGAAGTTATCCTTTTCAATTATTGTCGATGGGGAGATTTCCTTAAGTCCAAGATCATTTACGTTGAATACTTGCACACTACCATCCTGCCGGTTCTCGTCTGCAATCTTCTTGGGAACTATGTCTCTCAACCCGAGATTGTTCACACGATAAACCTTCCACGCGCCGCCATAGTCGTCTCTCTGGATAATTTCGTCCGGGCTGATATTTCGCAGGCCAAACTTGTCAACCGAGTAGACCTCAAATTCACCTGTTGCTGAGTTCTCGTCGATAATGATGCTCGGGCTAATACTCTTGATGCCGAACCGATCCGTTTCATAGACCTTTATGTCCTGAGCCTTTCCCTGTGTGACTAACAGGAAAACGAACATGAGGTAATAGAAGCGATTCGCTGAGCGATTGGGATATTGATTGATGCGATTCATTGAGTCCTCTGAACAATAATCATTTTGGTGTTACGTTTATGCACCACACATTGATTTGTCGGCTTCAAAGAAATGTCATTTTCAGACGCAGCACTTCTTACAGAATTTTCTGTCCGTCCGATTTTTAATCCGATTACTCTGGTCGGTGTATTTTGGTCTGCGAGTTTTTCAAGTTGCTTAATGTCTTGTGCAGTCCATTCTTTGCCGTGATTTTTAGGTGTCATTGTTATTTGTTTTAGCGTTAGTAAAAAAAACAGAGGTAAAGTATTTATTTTACTCTACCTTTGTCAATTCATAAATTCTCATTCAGGGTCCCACGAACTTTTGTTATTCAATTTATTGTTGTCCGGGGTTGTTTTTAAATGAGGTTCAACATATGTTCCGTTACTTTTCATATAACCATTCTGCATTTTCAACTGTCCACCGTTGTCGTAGTTCCTTTCTTGTTTCGGTTGTGAATAGGAAGGAGTTGAATAACTCGGTGTTGAGTAACTTGGCGTAGAATAGGTCGGTGACGAGTAACTGTTACCATACATTTCCTTGTTGGCTTTATAACGCATATCAGGTGTGCCGTCTTTTTTTGTTTGGGCGTTTACACCTAAAACTGTTATTGCCAACATTGCTGTTAATAAAAATAGTTTTTTCATTTTCTTGAAATTTTGTTTTGCTTACTCTAATCGGTTTTCAGCGTCCCCGTGCTTACTTTTTTATTTGGTGTCGGTGTTCAGCTTTGTCCGACTTTGGGTTGGTCAGCCCGTTAATGACCGCTATGTCGTTTTCGCAAAATTACGCATAACGTGTGCAGTAGCAACGCAGTGTGCCGCCGAACTATTAACGATGACTTTCCTGTGAAGGCGGCACATTGAGCGACCACTATAATTTTCGTCTACCATAAATGGAGCGCCGTTGCTACTGCTGTTAGCGGTTCGTTGTTCTTTCGTTACGAGTTTCAAGTTATTCATTTCATCTCTCGATTTGTCACGCCAACTTTATGATTGAAGCCAATTCGTCTGCAACACCGTTGTCAAGTTTTTTAACTATCTCAAATTCTTTTATTGCATTGTCAAGGTCGCCTATTTCAGAATATATTTTGCAAATAGTGTAGTGTGCTTTTAGGTATTCAGGTCTTAACCGTATTGCTTCATTTAATACGCTTATTGCTTGTTGCTTATTCCCGATGTCGTCATAGACAGTCCCAAGATTAAAATGTAATTCAGGTCGTTTTGGATTAAATTTTACTGCTTCTTCGTATGCAGCAATTTCTTTGTTGTGTTGTCCCGTTTTGCCGTATGCCAGTCCAAGGTTAAAGTGTGCTTCAGCGGATGAGGGATTTTTAATAATTTCTTCTTTAAAAGCATCTATTGCTTTGTCATACTCTCCAGCAACATAATACTTCCGACCTAAGTTGCTTATTCCAATATACCATAATGAAAAGTAGATTGAAGAAAAAATCCACAAAATTCTAAGTGGTGTAGTAATGCTTAAAAGTCCCAATATGAATGAGGCAGGAAGCATCCAAAGTAAATGGAAGGGAGAAAGATGAAGCAAGGGTATCAATATTACAGAAACGGTCATTAGAAAGCCTTGTAGTTCCATTGACTTTTCAGTTGCTTGTTCGTTTTTGGCTTTTCCCCTAATTTGTAAACACCAGCCTAAGGTGATTAAAATACTTAGTCCCAAAATAATGTAGCCGATTATGTCCATATTATTTCTATCGGTTGTGTTTAATTGTCGTGTTTGTGTCCGTTACAATGACCGCTAACTAGTGTATTAATGAACTTCGTATATATACCTACCTTTGGTATAATAGACGAACTTCGTTTATTTGTATTATAGATTCGTTTTCTCATGTAATCACATACTATCAATCGGATTTTGGATCTCTGAAAGCCTTTGGCGCTTCTAATATAAATCAATTTTCTCTTAGAATCAATATCTTCAACCCGTAATTTTACTGCTTCGCCTACTCGCAGTCCGGCTGAGTAAATGAGCATTAGCATAGGTTTATGTTTCAGGTTTTCTACTGCATCAAATATTCGTACCACTTCTTCTTTGTCGAGAACAATCGGGAGATGCTTTTCTTTTCTCGGTCGTGGAACTGCCCCTATCGCGAATGGCATCGTGTACAAATCTACATAGAGAAAACGCAGCGCATTGAATGTCTGATTCACTGATGATGCTGCGAACGCTTTTTCTTCAATCAGCTGACGGATTGTCTTTGTCATCTGATAATCGGAAGTTCGATACTTATGTATGAATGAGCAACTAAGGAAATTCAAACGCGCCGCCTTCTTAGTAGAGTCATCTGTCTTTTTATAAACAAAAAGAAGCAAATTGTAGCCGAGTCCATATATTTTCTGTCTCGGATTCCGAAATGGGCAGGAAGATTGCGGTTGTTCAATTGAAGTAACTTTTATATCTGTACTGATATCGTCAGAAGGTAAATCAATGCCGTTAGCAGAAGAGCCGATATAAAAGTTCCGACCGCTTTACCATCCGTAACTCCAAAAAGGTCTTTGTTATCGAACTTTGATTCATCTTTACAGAAGGACTTAGCTTCAGTAATTAAAACAGGAATTGTCAAATTTTTTTTCATCAATACTGTGAGTCTGTGTTTATTTTATATGCAATATACGAAATCACTTCAACTATTGCACATATCAAGCACGGAATTAACTGTAGTAAAAAAATAACTCTTACGGTATTTATAGTTGCGATGTGATTTTACTTAATTCGTCGGTGGCGGATCTTTCTGTTGGAAGCCCAATTGTTCAGCTTGCTCCAACTGTTTTTTACTGATTGATGCGAAGTGCATCGCGGCGTAAGAAGGACAATTGCAAGCGGCACATACAAGATAGTATTCGATTGCAGTATCGTAAACCGCAATGCCCGCTTCATTTAAAACAAGCTTAACATCCGGCGGTGTGTAGCGGTCAGCAGGATCACATTGCCTTCCACCAACATAGATTGTTGCTACCCATATAAGTTCATCAACTGACGGTATAATTGGCTCTGGGTTATTCGGTCCGCTTATTTCCCGACAGCTAACGATAGCTAAGAGCATTAAGATAATATAATATTTCATAAAAACTACCTTTCTAAAATTTCCGGTTGTATAATCGCGAGTTTAAGAATTTTTGTTTCGCCGATTTCTGGCATCTCAACGTAACATAAATACATTCCGCTTGCTATCTGCAAGTTTTCTTCAGTTCTCAAATTCCACTCGACAAACTGCGATGTGTCGGATTTGCGCAGCGTTCGCACAAGATGTCCGGCTAAATTAAATATCCGTATTATCGCTCGTGGCGGAAGATTGTTGAATGTTACATACGATTGAAAATTTGAGGTTACGTGCGAGTGCCCGGCATAGTACGGATTCGGAAACACATTCACCCTGCGGCTGCTCGCCTTTTGCTGCTCAAGACTACTATCAATTGCCGGTACTGTGTACTGATAAATATCATCAAGCCAGTAGTAGCGTTGAGGTGGAAGTCCTACCGTATCGACATCCACATAGTCAAGTTTGAGGAGAATTCCCCCCTCGACTATCGGCGGGTCTGGATCGCCGTTCACACGTTGGTTTGTAACGATTTGTCTGTTGGAATTTAAATTGTATAAATTCCACTTTACTCCGCCATTTATTGTGTCAAAACGAATTTCGTAAGTATCACCGGTTCCCGATGTCGGGTCAATTACGTAAGGTGAAATAATTCCCTCGCTTTGCCCTTGTATATGTTTGACAAGAAGTTTATCGAAGTGTTTTGTTTGCAATCCGACTCCAAAAGGGATTTGAGGTTTGGCTTTCAGAACATTTATTTCCGATTCCATTGCCCTCGGTAACGCATCCGGCGATTGCGAATAGTTATAAGATGTTACTGCAAAGTAATATTCCTGTCCGTTGTTAAGTTGGCGGTTCATATCCAATACATCCTGCTTGAAACTGATATAGCGTTTTATTCTTGTATTCTCGCCGCGTTGTACAACCTCTTCCCGCACATAATAAAAAGTTGGATCGATAAACTTGTCCGTTATCCATCCCACATTGTTTTTCAAGTCGTACGTAGCAATCCGGGTTGCATCCGATTTTAACGAATTGGCAGCGGGGAGTTGATAGATGTTGTAACCTTCGAATTCATATTCCTCAGCTAAAACTTGGTTTTCAATTTTCTGAACACTTGCAAGGTCAGACCCCCACTCAAGAATAATTTCCCTGTCAAGCTCGATAACTCGTACCTTCGGTGATTCCGGCGGACGGGGTAGTGCAAATTTTATTTTTGCTAAATGGCGAGTTATGTCTGTGTAATGACGTAATATTGAAAAACTTGCGAGGCGTTCGTTGGCAAGCCCTCCAATTACGGCGTAAACAATTTCAGTCGATTCGCCGGGTGCAAGTTTTACCGGTCCGGTGCTGAGTGTGAATATTCGATCACCCGCAGGTGCTGAGTACAGCGTCCCCAAACCGTCAATGAAACCTGTTCGGTTGATTGGATCCCCGGAAAAGGGAAATTTAGTTGGCAACATTCCGGGTGGATGCGGATAGAGACGATCGGGATTAGTTGACGGTTCAGGAAGATATCCACGAAGCCATTTCCACCAACGGAGCGCTCCCTCGTAACTAAAAGGAGGATCGCCAAAACTACTACCTGAAAATTTTGGTGAGAAAGAAGTAATCCCAAGATTTCTTTTTCCATTAATACTACGGAAATCAAAAACACCCTTGTCAGTTGGACTTCCCGGTACTAAGGGACCGTAGAGGAGTGCATACCCAACTGCGGGTGGTGTTAAATCGAATCTCTTGAACTCTGCATCCGTCGAATTATTGTTGTAGCAGAAAGCTGATTGACGCAATGTATCACAGCCAATCAGGTCGTCCGCAAAGTCGCCGATGTCAATGTCCGACCAGATACCAATAAATAAACTATCGATCCACAATGATCCTTTCTGTCCGCCGCCAATATCCACGCCGCCTTTGTTGATAATTCGTACACGTTTAAAATATCCATTGTTGATGTGAAGTGTGGATTTATATCCCCAAAGTGTAACTTGAATTTCAAGTCCGAGTGGTTCAGAACCAAATAAGCCAAGAGTTGCTGTACGATCGAGGTCATTGTAAACAGTCCAGATAACCTGATCAGCAGGAGAGGAGTGGTCGTAACCCCCAATTCCCGGTTCATCGTAATTTCCTGAGATTAAATCGTGGTGGGTAAAATCCACACTGAACGGTGGTGGTGGTTGGTAGCCCGCAATTCCATTCCGTTCAATGTATGGCGCCCCGTATTGAACGGGCCACTCAAGCCAATCCCGTTCGTACCAATTTAAAATTTGTATAATTTGAGAATGAGTGAGGTTACCGATTGGAATCTCAAAATATTCAGAGGCATCTCTAAAAAGTTCCCAATTATAAGGGACACGTCCAAACTCTGCATAATCCCGGCGGATGCGGTAAGTTCTGACATCTGCGTCGTTTTCATTTGCCCGCACGGCATTCGAATCCCAGCCAACTATTCGTCCCGCACGCGTACCAACATGGTATGTGGCTCCTCCGACACGAATGACTTGATTTAAGTGGGGCACTGTATAAGATGAATCGAGATAAGTTTTTGCGCCCCATAAAATACCATCCTGATAAATAACCGAAGCAGTGCCGCGTGGGAAAATGCATCCGTTACCTCCTAATGGTGTGTGATTCGATTGTCCGTCGGCGCGTTGCCAGGTTGTTATGTTGTTTATGTTTAGAATCTGATAGGATGGAGAGCCTGAAATTTTTGCAAGCGGTATTCGTGGTTTTGATTTATCAAAAAATTCATACTGTTGTCCGTTGGCATTAATTGTAAAAAGTAGGAGGATAAAAAACACAATTTGTAAGTTCAATTTCATTTTATACCTCGATTCTCAAACCTAATCGTATTTGACGCGGTGTTCCGTAAATATCAAATCCTGCTGCATTCATATATGCCCAACGGTTTTGGAGATTGAAAATACGGTATGCCTTTTCGTATTCTGGATTTGCAATAAATGGTTGAGCGGGGAGAGAATGCAACCAACCGTCATCGGTGGGTGAGCCGGTGGTGGGATAAACATTTAAAACATTCCGCCGGTTAAAGAGATTCAGGATGTCGAGCGAAAGTAAAGCCCGCACAGGACTTTTTAAAAAAATTTTCTCGATGCGTAAATCAAAATTATAATACCAAGGAGTTGTAGATGCGTTGGGAGTTTCACTTGGTACTGAGAGAAGCGGGTCAATAATTGTTACAACACCAGGCTCGTATGACCCATAAGCGTAATATGCTACCGGGTCAACTCTGGTATATCGCTTGCCGCTGTGAAACGATGACAGTTGTATGAGACGCAAACCATCCAGAAGCCAGCCGTCGCGTTCATCGAACTTGAATTCAAGCATCAAAGAACCGTGATGGGTTGGAGTGTAACTAAATGGGTAAGATGCATTTGGGGGATACTGCTGCGGGTGTTCCCAGTACAACCCGGATGCTAAGGTTTTCCAGTTCCCGCGGCTATCGGAGTAGTTTCCTGTTGCATCGGTTAAAGAGTAATTCAGTTGAGCAGCAAAACGCGACTCAGGCGTAAAATGAATTGTAAGCTCAAGCCCGCTTGCTTTTCCTCCCCCTTCATTTTTAAGCACAAGCCACCGTAGATAACTTACATTTGAATCAGCCCAAGCAAGCTGTGCCTGCTTGGAAAGCAACTTGTAGTAAAGGCGTACATCAGCAGCTACTAGTTTGTTAAAGCGGTGTGAAATCCCTGCTTCGTAGTGCATCGTTTGTTCGGGTTGTAAGAACTGTCCTGAAACAGAGCCTTTAAGTCCGTAATACCGGAGGCCATCAATCAGTATCTGACTCAAATCTTTTGTTGAGATTAACACCTCTTCTAAAGGAACATATCTTGCATATTTTCCAAAAGAAAAATATACATCCGTTCTATCGTGCGGTTTAGTTACTACTGAAATACGTGGTAAAAAAAGATGGATTGGTTTACTTTTCGTAAAACGGGATTCATCAAACCAGCCATAGTTAGGATCATAATAAGTATTAGGATAATCAGGAATCATCGGTAACTGCAAATCATAACGCTCGAGCCGAAGTCCGGCGTGGATTGTATGCCCCGTGCCCTGAAAAATATTTTCTACATAAGCTGAACTGAAGGATGGTGTTCGCGGTGCATCATATCCGCTATTAACAATTTTCCCATCCACATTATAACCATATTGATGGATATTTCCCCCTCTCAACATCTGAATTCTTCGTTCCAATCCATCCTTAAATACTCTCGGAGAATTTCCATAATAACCGTAGAGAGATTGCATCAATGAAGAAATATTTTGAATTGAATATTTTCGCAGAGTCCACCACTCGCTTGCAATTCCTGAGCGCAACTCCCACGAGTCGGTTAACTTTGCAACCGCTTCAAGCGAAGTTTGTAATGATTGGCTGTTGGATTTTTCGTATTTATTATTGGGGGTGTCTGGATGGTTGAATATAAAACTATTGAGAGTGTAAATTGAATGCGGTCCTGCATAACGGCTTCTGAATCCATTGTATCCCTTTTCTGCGTACGCGATGCTGTCTGTAAATAATTGCCAGTTGTTTCCAAAATCAGGGTCTGTAAGCTCTGATGACTTATTGAAGTAAGCAATTGATACTTTGTAGTAGAAAGAAGGAAGAATTTCGTGTATCGTTCGCATCCCAACAAACGAAGTGAAATTAGTAAGCAGCATATTACGTTTTTGCCTGTAATAATTATCGAGGGCGAGGGGCCACTGGCTGCCTTGAGGTGTGCGGTCGTGTGTGAAAGAACCGATCAACTGGAAGTGAAAGTTGTCGTAGTTTGAAGTTAGGTTTGCCTGAATTGTATTGTTCTCGTTCCAGTTGTTGTTGAGATAGTTGTTCTGAAATTCAAGCGGTCCGGGTAAGGGCTTTCCAGGATTGATAGACCACCGATCTTCCCTTAAAGAATCGAAACGGAAATTTTCTAAGAACATCGGCTGCCGGTTGCGCCAGAAGTTGTGCTGCCCTGCAACAAAGAATTTTATTCCAATTGGCAACGTCCCTCCCGCTGTCATCACAACGTTGCGGTAACCGAATGAGCTTGTTTTAAAAAATTGATTGCCCGGATTGGCAAAATCATCGGAACGAATGTCCGCACCAAATTCATATTCATCTCCTCCTGTTCGCATTCTGCTGTGAACAACACCGCCTGTAGTTCGTCCGTATTTAGAGCCGAATGCCCCGGTATGTATTTCGAGCTGATCGATTGCTTCGGGAATCAATGAAACACCATTCGAATGATTGACGGCGTCTGTTACATTAAAACCGTCGAGTAAGTATGCGATATCGTTTGCGCGGCTTGCACGAAAATGCAGGTTGCCGTTGATTTCTATGATCCCGGGAAATATGGGGAGATATGATTCGATACCGCGGATTGGGAGACGGTTAAGATCGCTGAGTGTAAGTCGATAGAAGGTATGTGGATGTTGGGAGGTGGGTTTTGTTTGAGCGTTCAATTGAATGTGGAAAAGTATTATCAACGTGAACAGAAAAGTTTTCATCAGTAATATTGTTCGACTCATTTTGAAGATCCTTTCAATAATAAGTTATTACAATATAAAACATTTAAAAGGAACTGTCAAGCTGACGAAGGGGAAATTGATTCATTTATCCCTGCCCGCTATATTGAATCCGTTAAGGCAGGCGGGCATTAAGATAATATAATATTTCATATCACCTCCAAAACTACCTTTCTAAAATTTCTGGTTGTATTATAGCAAGTTTGAGAACTTTCGTTTCGCCAATTTCCGGCATCTCGACGTAACATAAATACATTCTTTCAAATTCTTTTTTAGGCACGGCATGGCGTATAACGTGTACAGCAAAAACGAAGTTGCGGCACGAACTATAAAATGAAATTCCCGGCGTGCTGGGAAATTCTATGTGAGCAAAGCGAACCTACTTGCACACGTTTTTAACATGGCTGCGTTTGCGAACATAAAATAAATAAGTGTTGCTTGCATTGACAAATACCAAAATGTGAGTGCCGCAATTTGGGTGAGGGCATATTTTGCACGAACCGTTTTTGCTGTTGTTAAGCGAAGTGCCCTTTCACCTCATTAAGATTAATTTTTTGGTCTGGATAAAACTACCAGCGTTGATACGATAAAAATACACCCCGCTTGCAAAATTACTCGCATCCCATTCAACAGTTTTATAACCAGCGTCTTGCCAATCATTGACTAATGATTTTATTTCCTGTCCGAGCAAGTTATAAATTCTCAAAGTTACTTTGCACCCGATAGGAAGCTGATAACGGAATACAGTGATTGGGTTGAATGGGTTAGGGTAATTCTGTTCTAGAGCAAATTGTTTTGGAATTTCAACAGAAACAGTATTTTCATCTGGTGGTGGAGGCGGAAGCTCTGATGTTGCCATAATGCGTATGTGAGAAGCTGATGACTTCGCAAGACCAGCATATGTTGATGACAAAATGAGCGAACCAGCTTGGTTAACTTTGACCCAATAGCCTTTTCCTGGTTCGATTGTGTCTGTATGTTGATAGTTATTACCATCATATCCAAAAAACATACTCGTTATAAGTCCAGGTGGTTCGCTTGAGATTAACGATACTGGAACAGGATAACTGATTGAACCAATAATGTTCCATCTTTGCTGTACAGGAATCGTGAAGAAGGCTATATTCGAACCTTTTATTGTAACATCTTGTTCTGAACCAAACTTAAGCCAATATCCAAAACCGTTAACAAGCGTATCTTCGTTTTTGTATCCACCAACATAAGCAAATGGTCGTGAAACAGTATTTTGGAAATTTGTTTGGTAAAATCCATTTTCAACATCCAGTGGTAAAGAAAGTAAATTCCATCCGCTAGTCTTTCTCTGTGTGAGCATTCGTTCATAGCGATTGAATTTACATGATGACTTAATCATATATCCGTTGATTGAGTCGAAATAGGTGACATGAAAAGAATCTTGATCTGAGACGTGTAACAGTTTTTCAGAGTTGTTAGTGTAAGTGCTTAAAAAGAATGAACCAGCGAAAGAGCCTGAGTTAGTGGAAGTTTCGAAGCACAACACATCAAAACCAGTAGGATCTGACTGGGAATATATATGGACGACAGATGAGTCCAATTTATTAGTTGATGAATTACGTTTACGATCAGTCAATTCAAAAAAGACCATAGAACCGTAAGTATAATACGTGGAAAGGTTGCACCGAATCCTAGAACTAGCGGAAAGCGAATCTAAGACAGTGATTCGAAAGGCAACCGAATCACTTAATCCAGCAGGATCTGTTACTTTCACTGTAACAGGATTAAGACCTATTTGCGAAGAGGAAGGTATCCAGTTTATTACGCCATCTGTGTTTATCGTTATGCCAATTGGCGATTCTGAAAGTGAATAAATCAACGGATCACCATCGGGATCTAATGCAATTATGTGGGATTGATATGGCACATTCGGGAAAGCCGTAGTACTGTATTGCTGTGACACGAAAGAGGGAGCATTATTAGAAGAACTTATGAAATTCACAGCAACTTCGTTTGAAAAATAACTTTCTCGATTCATTGAATCGATTGCAGTTATATCGAACTTGTAAATGCGCCCAGGAATAAAGTTTTGGAAAGTGAAACTGGATGTATCTCCGATCATGAAATGGGGAGAATTGTAATCAATGCCATCTATGGTGGAGTAGTAAACAATATACTTAACTTCTACAAGATTATTTCTTTCCCAACTTAAGGCTATGGTTGAATCATCAGTTGAATACGTCAAGGATGATGGCGGATTTGGACCACCGGGTTGTATCCATGTAATTGGTTTCGTAGAGTACGAATATCTGGGAACATTCTCTCCATCTTCAATCTTTGTGTAAATATAATAGTTTCCTGTGTGAAGAGTATCTGGTTGCCACAAATAGCCACTGACGATGACGTCTGGAGGAAGTTCTGATGCAATCAATACACCGTCTAAGTTTGCGTTATCTTTATCGTAATAAATGCTCACGGTAGAATTAGCACTAGGATTGAAAACATTTCCTTTTATACGAAATCCGTAACCTTCTCTCATAAGCGTATCGAGTTGAATTGCAGGAGGAAACTTTGCGCCAAACACATCAATGTAATATGTAGAGGATCCTTGAATCCGTATAGAATATTGACCAAGTTGGGGATTCCTAAGAACATAAAAAATCTTATTTTCAGATGATAGTATTGAATACTCTGCATCTGGAAACGTTTGAATATTATCAGGAGTTAAAACTGTAGAATCTGGAAGTATAATATTTACAACAGGCGTTTCTAATTCACCTCGTACTCGTATAATAATTGCAGGTACAGAAACATTTAGGTCAAAGATTTGGTCCATCATATTATTTTTTATCAGCAAACCACGATTTGTTCTCGTCGTGCTTACAACTAAGCTTTGGCCCTCAAATCTGTTCTTCTTTTGCGCTACAGGTACATTGATCAGGCTTCTCGCCTCGAATAAATATCGATTAAATAAATGCCAATTAAGACCCCAGTTTGCCGATAGATTTGATCCGTTCCAATCAAGACCATAAGTCACTTCGAAGATACGAGTGATAAAAACACTCCCCCATACCCTTCGGTTACTTATTTGATTCTGGGTTGATGCAATGGTCCATGGTAGGTTCAGGACGCTACTTATAAGATCAAATGGGTAACCGTCCTGGCGTGGAATTGTAAGGCGAGCCTCACATTGCCCCGAAAGATCCAATGAACCCTGTAAATTCTTTGCTACTGTAGCTGAAGTTGAACCATAAAGAATATTGATTAAATTGACATTCCCCTCAACTGAAGCTGATGAACGAGAGATTCGAAGTAAACCGCTAGCTACGGAATGGCCAAAAATTCTCAAATTCCCTCTTCCTTCAAACGAATTCCCAAATGTGTAAGCAAGAGTCAGGTTATTAAACTCTACTGCATTAAATGAACCTTGAATCGTCGGTACAAGACTAACACTGAGCGAAAGTGCCATTGGTGGCACATAAAGTCCACTCACAGATCCACCGCCCTCTGAAATTGACAAACCTGTACTTGCTATGGGGATGGGTGTACCTAATATAACCGAAACGTTCACTGATTGCAATCTACCCTGCATAATCATTGCACCAGCAGAGATACCAAATGATGGAGTGATCAAAGTGGCGCTTCCTTCAAATTCATTACTAATTGAATTAAAATTTAAGCAGAGATCTCTCAACTCAAACACAGTTCTGACCCGTACGCTAGTTATGCATACATTACCAGCTATCCCAACTCCGGTGGATTGACGAATTTGCAATTGATTGAGACTAGCTCTAAGATGCCCCATTATATCTGGAAGTTCCAGGCTACCTTCTACTCGTATTCCATCTGATAAAATCTCCATATTCTGGATTCGTACCGGTAGACCTGTTAGGGTAAACAGGTTGTTAATGTCATAGATAACAAGACCGGTGAGGAACTGCTGAGTACTTGATGCGATGAAAGTGAACTGACCTTGATACAAATTTACCGTTCCTAAAACAGGTATGTTCTCAACGTAGATTCGACAATTCCCAACAATGGTTCTATTCGAATTATCAATTGTTACATCGTCATTAAATTTTAGAACATTATTAATGTTGACCGATCCAGAAGCCCTATAAAGTGATCCACCTTGGGGAGTTATTGTACGTGCATACACAGTTAGAATACCAACTTGCATCGATACAAATGCCGGTGCTTGAGTTATTGTGAACACGTTTCCTTGTACAGTGATCTCACCGCTTCGTGAATTTGTTCCTTGGTTTTCGGCTACTGAATAGGCAACTGTCCCATTCCCACTCCCAGAACTACCAGAAGTAATTGTGATCCATATTGAATTACTATTAGCCGTCCATGAACATCCAGACGGAGCTGTCACACTAATATTGTCCGTTCCTCCATTCCAGCCAAATGAAGCACTTGTTGGAAAAATCGAGTAGCTACATGTAATGCCAGATTGATTTACCGTGAAAGTATTTCCAGCAATTGTCATTGTGCCGGAACGAGGACTTGAACTTGAATTTGATGAGACTGAATATCCAACTGATCCGTTCCCACTCCCTGAGCTACCTGATGTGATCGTTATCCACACATCGTTGCTCACGGCTGTCCAAGCACAACCGCTCTGTACTGTAACCGAAACACTCCCCGTACCTGCACTCGAACTGTAACTTGCGTTTGTTGGAACAATAGAGTACGAGCAACTTACACCGCTCTGATTTACCGTGAAAGTATTTCCAGCAATTGTCATTGTGCCGGAACGAGGGCTTGAACTTGGATTCGCTGAGACTGAATATCCAACCGATCCGTTTCCGCTTCCTGAGCTACCTGTTGTGATCGTTATCCACGCATCGTTGCTCACGGCTGTCCATGGACAACCACTTGGTGCTGTGACGCTCACGCTCCCTGTTCCGCCACTTGAACTGAATGAAGCATTGGTCGGAGAAATTGAGTAAGTACATTGTATCTGTACTGAATTACCTGCTAAAGCATTATTATTTTCATTTGATTCATTCCAGTAGGTGGTCGCATCAACATATCCTCCCCAATAGTATGTTCCTGAAAGACCTGATGGTATCGTATAAGAATAATTGTTTCCGACCGTAACACCACCGTTCCACGAACTGATGGGAATGTTGAAATCTTGGTAATAAATGTCGGCAAGGTTTATCTGAGGATCAGGTGAAAGGATCATTCTAAGAACAACGTATGATCCGGCTTGTGTAGGATTTGGCCCTTGGTTTCTTGCCTGAACTGTCACATTCACTGACTGCCCCGGTGTAGCACTTGAAGGACCAGAAACAGATACAACAATAAAATCCGGAGGGGCAGGATCTCCCTCAACCGACATATTATCAAGGAAAAATCCAGTATAATTAGAATTAGATCCATCAGAGAAAAAAACATACCACCAATAAAACGTTGGAGAATAAGCGCCAATGTCTGATGAGCTATATTGCCACCCGCTATATGTTCCGGTTGTTCTGGCTTGCAAATCCCAAGTGACAAAATCTCGCGAATAAAACCTGTCAACGTAATCATAAGAAGGTTCGCATGATAATTTCCAATACCTATTGAACTTCAGATTTGTATAACCAGCAGTATATATAGGATTGGTAGAAGCAGTATATACCCACGCTTCCATATTGTCATCGTATTTTTGACAATCTATCTGGTCCCCTTCGTCTGCACACCATAAGCTCCAAGAACCACTGAACTTATCACAAGTAACATCTCCAAAATAATCAGCACCATTCGATGGATTATTATCCAATCTACCATATGCGTTTAATGAACCCTCCCACCCTTCGGACCAAATTGTAGTTGCGACTTTAAGTTTGGGGGGTAATTCTATTTTTTGATTTTTACCATAATCATTTAATGCTTCATAGCTGATATTTTTTTCTTTTAAAACATCTATATCAATTTCGGGTAAGTATACAATCACCGATTTGCCATTTAACAGTGGAACATTAACATCCATTTGTGATAATAACTCTGTAGTATAAGGCGTAATTTGGATTTTAATAAAATAAAACTTGTTTTTGATTATTTTCTTTTCGCTATCACTTTTTCTATTTATTCGTTTATAAAATGCGGATATATCCTTTACAGATGGAGATAAAAAATATTCTTTCTCTCCATACAATCTGTGCCAAGTTACCCCTTCAATGTAAAAAGATTCATCATCTGCTTGAAGCAAAGGTGTATTTTGGTTATTCAAAAACTTTTGGTATGTATTAAAAAAATTCTCTTCTGAATATTTTTGAGAAAAAGCGTTTAATGGCAACAGAATGAACGTTGCCATTACAATGAATAAAATTACACAATATTTCATATCCGATCTCCTCGTATATTGCTAGGTTACTTTTTTAATGTTAAACTTTGATAGTAAACTTCATGGTAAAATTGTATTTTTTAGGTAATACCTTTTCATCCTCGCCTCCTTCACAAATGCAACCCATCCCTACTTTATCCTCCGAGCAGAATATAGTGAAACCCAAATCCTTTGTCAAGTTTTTATTAATAGAATGTTTATAGGAAAATTCCATTGGTAAAGTGTGTAATCCTATTGGTAAATTGTGCAATCCCCTTGGCATATTGTGCGATTCAACTGCCATATTGTG
>JAUXOG010000041.1 GCA_030682385.1 Bacteroidota bacterium | reverse complement strand
ATATTCGTTCAGATATTTGATGTAGAGTTTATCTAATTGGGACAACGAATATTCTGCATCAGTCTGAAAGATTTCATCGACGAAAGAGATTTCAGAAATTTGTTGTTCTTGATAAGTTACTGAAGTTACGCAGACCTGCCCGCAATGTTGAGACTAGAGAGGCAGGCGGGATTGACTTTTTGTCATGTTGATCCCGACTAGTCGGGAGAAACATCTAAAAACAGCTCAAAATTGAGGTTTAAGATTCTTCACTTCGTTCAGAATGACTGTTCTGCGTAACTTCAGTGAATAATCAGCATTTTTATTTTAAACGGAAATTTTTCAATAATTAATTGAAGGAAGTCGTGTGTATTTATTGAAGATGGTTCTTCGTATATTTTTGAAATTTTTAGATGAGTTACACTGTCAATAGCAGTGTATAAAACACCCTGTAAGCTTGTTAGATACGGTTTGATATCGAATATCTCTAAATTCACTTCATCTCTCCCGGCTGCTTGATTAGATGAATATCCGGAGTATTGTCAAGAGATAATTCAGCATTCACTAAATTCTGTTTTAGTAGTTTCCAAATAGTATGCTCAGATAAATTGATATTATGATTTTCGATTAAATAGTTTCGCAGCCGGCGCTGTCCGTATCCTGTTAACAGTTTTGCTTCGATTATTTTTTTAACAATATATTTCGGTGTGGCAAGTGGCGACGTATGCGGTTTTCGCGATTCGTCTATTAAACTGTTTTGAGAATAACCCGATTTGTAATATCTGTTCCACCACTTGTAAAATGTTTTCCTGCTGATGCAAAATTTTTCACACACTTTAGCTACACTCTGCACTTGTTTATAATACAACATCCAAGCAAGCCGTGGGTGGAAAATATTCGAGGCGGGTGGCTGATAATTTTCTAATTTTTCAGTATGATGAAACATATATGTGATTTTTTCTACTTGTTTTTATTTATTGATAGTTCTTCAATGGTAATGCCAGACGGTTTAGAACCGATGATAATATTTATATATCTTGCTAACTTCATATAAGGCATTAGGATACAAGGATTTTCGTAAAATCATAATTCAGGTAAAACCTGCCAAATTTTACAGTTTTGTACAATTATGGATGTAAATTCTACAAATTTTGCAAATGAGCCAATAATTTTCTAAATTAAGCCCGCAAATTAATTTGATATCTTTAGGAGAGGTGTCTGAGTGGTTGAAAGAGCCGGTCTCGAAAACCGGTGTACCCGTAAGGGTATCGTGGGTTCGAATCCCACCTTCTCCGCCATACTACGCTGAAGCTTCGTATGGCATTCAAGATCAAACAGGATTGTTAAAATGAAAAGCAAAGAAGAAATTGAAACAGGAAAAATATTTTGCTTATTTCTATTCCAAAGTTTTAGATCCCTTTTTATAAAGCCTTGATGGACAAGCGATTGATATATTGATAGAATTTTATCCGACGTAGCTGTAAGGCGGAGTCGGACTCTCCCTCTCCGCCTTTCTACTTTAAGATGATAGTACCAAAAAGGAGTAAAAGTTCGTCTGTCCACCGAAGCTTTAACGTAGGTGGACTCCCTCTCCGCTTTTCTACTTTAAGATGATAGTACCAAAAAGGAGTAAAAGTTCGTCTGTCCACCGAAGCTTTAGCGTAGGTGGACTCCCTCTCCGCCATACTACGCTGAAGCTTTGGTTGGCGAGCCGTTCTTCCTGTTTTCGTAGTTAAGACACCCGAATTTAGTGTAAAAGATGTTGCACCTTTGCTACATTGGATTTAGTGTATTTCGTGGCAAAAAAATAATCCACAAATTCCACGAATACACACGAATATAATGGAACACCCAACACGTATGTAAAAATGTCGATTCTAAATAGACAGAAATTAGAAGGGAAAATTGAAGAGAGTGAAGTTGTGAATCTCGGTAAATGCGAAGCGGGGAAACCAGTTGGTAGTTTGCCCGAAAGACTTTACCAGATTACCTCATTAACCGTAGAGCAGGTAAAAATATTTTTGGAAGAGTGCATTAAGAGGAATCTGTAAAATAATTGCAGCCGAAACGAATACCCATTTCCACCAGCCCTTCCAGGCAAAAGTCCGAATTCCGATAATTATCATAACTCCAAAAAATAAAATGTAAAAGAAAAGTATAACTAATGCACTTGACATATCGGGAAAGTTGATGAATCCCAATACATATCGTTCATCGTTCACGATTGTAGGATTATAACGGAACAAGAGCATCTGCAAAAGTAATATGAACCCCTCGCCGATACGAGCCGAAGCATTAATTAAAGCTAATGAGGTTATGAAATGATTATACGGAAATTTGGTAAGTATCCATAAGGAGATGATTGTAAGAAATATATTAGAAAAAGGTCCCGCCAAAACCGACATCACACAATTATGATCGAGGATACAATCGTTGTGAACATTTAGGACACCTTTCATCAGCGATAGATTGCTGTTACAAAAATACTCAGCCGCTTCTATGTGGGCAAATTGATGGATTAAATATGAAAATCCGGAGGCGGATATGATAGCCAAAATACCGACTATTACCGTTAAAAAATTAGGAGTTTTAATCTTTTCAGCGACCACTTTAGAGAATTGGATTTATTTGTGGAGTAGAATTAAGAGCAACCTGATGTGGCACCGCAGTTCATACATTTATAACAACTACCGCTTCTGACCATTAAGCTGCCACATTCGTGACAGGGAGGAGCGTCCGATTGTGCTTTGTACACTTCGGCTTCTTTTGCTGCTGTTTTTTGGCTTTCTATAGAGAATTCTATTTCCGATGTGGCTTCAGGTGAAATTGTGATTGAAATATCGGGATTCAGAACAAACTTTTTACTCAACCAGCGGAATATATAATCTAAAATAGATTTAGCCATCGGAATGTCTCTATTGTTTGTAAATCCGCTCGGTTCGAAACGCATGTGACTGAATTTATCAATCAAAACTTTTAAAGGAACACCATACTGCAAAGCCATCGAGATCGAGGTGGCAAAAGCATCCATCAATCCGGATATCGTTGAACCTTCCTTCGACATTGTGATAAATATTTCGCCCGGTTGCCCATCTTCATATAATCCAACTGTAAAGTATCCTTCGTGTCCGGCAATCGAAAACTTGTGCGTGATAGCTTGCCGCTCATCGGCTAAACGCCGTCTGAATGCTTGTTGTTTTTTAACATTCTCGCTATCCACAGAGGTGTTAAGTGGTTGAGTCCGTTTCGACCCGTCGCGGTAAACAGCGATTGATTTGAGTCCTAATCGCCACGCTTCGATATAAGCATTCTGGATATCATCAATAGTTACTTCATTCGGCATATTCACAGTTTTTGAAATGGCACCTGATATGAACGGTTGAACGGCTGCCATCATCTGAATGTGTCCGAGGTATTGAATAGATCGTTTGCCTTTCGCCGGTTTAAATGCACAATCGAAGATTGGTAAGTGCTCTTCGTTAAAATGTGGAGCACCTTCGATGGTGTCGTTTTTTTGTATGTATGCAAGTATGTGTTCGATTTGTTCTTCATCGTAATTTAATCTGAGGAGAGCTTCGGGGACAGTATTATTCACAATTTTCATAAACCCGCCACCCACTAATTTTTTATATTTCACTAAAGCTATATCAGGTTCAACTCCTGTTGTGTCGCAGTCCATCATAAAACCGATTGTTCCGGTGGGAGCCAGGACAGTAACTTGTGAGTTACGGAATCCGTGCTCTTTTCCGATTGCATAAGCATCGTCCCAAACTTTTCGTGCGGCTGTTAGCAGATCGCTCGGTGCATAACGGTCAGAAATATGGTCAGCTTCAACACCGTGCATTTTGATCACTCGCAGCATTGGTTCGCGGTTAAATGGAAACCCTGCGAACGTACCTTTGGTTTTCGAAATAATTGCAGATTGTTTGTATGCCTGCCCGGTCATCAAGGCAGTTATTGCGGCGGCATAAGCACGTCCGGCATCACTATCGTATGGAAGTCCGCGAGCCATAAGCAAGGCGCCTAAGTTCGCATAACCTAAACCAAGTGGTCTGAAGTCATGGCTATTCTTTTCGATTGCTTTTGTAGGATAGCTTGAATTTCCGACAATAACTTCCTGAGCAATTATTGCGATGTTAACCGCATGGCAGAACTTTCTTACGTCGAACTCACCGTCGTCAGTTCTGAATTTCATCAAGTTTAATGAGGAGAGGTTGCAGGCGCTATCATCCAAAAACATATACTCGCTGCATGGATTCGATGCGTTAATTGGTGCAGTGTTTGGGCAAGTGTGCCACTTATTTATTGTTGTATGAAATTGTAAACCGGGATCACCGCATATCCATGTTGCTTCGGCAACCTCTTTCATCAACGATTTTGCTTCGTATGTATCAACAGGCATGTTGTCCATAACAGATTTAGTTACCCACTTACCACCTTTGACGGTAGCAGTCATGAACTCATCGGTAACCCGGACAGAATGATTTGCGTTTTGATAAGCTACAGAATCATAAGCGCCGCCGGGAATGTTGAAACCACCATCGTAGCCCGATTCAATTAATGCCCAAGCTTTCTTTTCTTCAAATGATTTGCAACGAATAAAATCAAGAATATCGGGGTGCTCAATATTCAGTATAACCATTTTTGCAGCGCGGCGGGTTTTACCACCAGATTTTATTACACCCGCAAAAGCATCGTAACCTTTCATAAAGGAGACAGGACCCGAAGCAGTTCCGCCACCTGAAAGGTGTTCGCGGGATGAGCGTAATATTGATAGATTTGTTCCCGTACCTGATCCCCATTTGAATAAAAGTCCCTCAGTTTTGGCTAAATCGAGTATCGATTCCATAGTATCACGAATAGAATTGATGAAACAAGCCGAACACTGTGGTTTTGGCTCGATGCCGCAGTTAAACCAAACAGGGCTGTTGAATGCTAAATGTTGATTTACTAACAGGTAGGTGAGTTCAGAGTAAAAATTTTCAGCGTCTATATCCGAATCAAAATAGCCATCACGGAAACCCCAATCGGCGATAGTTCTGGCAACACGCTCAACGAGTTGTTTAGCGCTGTGTTCACGTTCGGGCGTTCCAATTTTTCCGCTGAAATATTTTGATACAACAACATTAGTCGCAGTCATCGACCACGTTTTTGGCACTTCTACATTTTGTTGTTCGAATATCACTTCGCCTTTTTCGTTTGTGATAGCTGCAGTGCGAAGTTCCCACTCGATCTCATCGAATGGGTGCGTTTCTTTTTTTGTAAGGTATCTATGTATCTTTAATCCTCTTTTTTGAAGTGGAGTTGCCAATTCAGAAAAGAGTAAATTATCTATGTCGCGGGCAAGAACACTTGCCTCTTTTTTGGTCATTGAGTTTTTCCCCTTACTCATTGCGTTGAAAAAAAAATATTGGTAAAATTTCTGTGTGCAAATATAAAGCACTCCTCACAATAAAGCAAGGAGAAAAATTATTTTTGAAAAATATTTTCAAAAATTTTCCTGTCGAGCCGATAGGGAAGTAATCTACCGAGTTATTTTTTGTAAGGCTTGATTTTTATCATAACTTAAGCTATTTTTAGACGAAATTATCACTCGATAAATTATTATCTATTAAATCAAATATCATAAATCAAACTCAAAGGTGTTCTTATGGGACTTTCAGTGCAATTTACAACAATCAAAGAAATGTTCGATAATATTTTTGAAAAATATTCATCAAGCGATCGACCAATTCTAAAACACAAAGTAGATGGTAAATATGTAGATATTAAATACTCAGAACTCAAGCAACTCTCGCACGATTTTGCTATCGGGCTGATGAACTTGGGTGTAAAAAAAGGAGAACGGGTAGCTTTAATATCTGAAAATCGACCTGAATGGGTAGTTTCGGATATTGCGATACATACCTTAGGCGGTGTTGATGTTCCGATATATCCGACTCTTACAGCCAAACAAATCGAATATATTTTCAACGATGCGAGTATCCGTTTTGCGATTGTATCGAATCAGTTTCAATTGAACAAAGTTAAAAAAATATTTAGCGAAGTAAAAACACTTGAAAAAGTTATAGTTTTATCCGATAAGAACGTTGAGTTTGATGAACGAATATTGAGCTATAATGCTGTTCGCGAATCAGGAAATCAGTTTTTGAAAAAAAATCCTGACTATTTTTAAAAGAACAAAACGCAGGTTTCGCCAAACGATATGTTAACTATCATTTATACTTCCGGTACTACGGGAAACCCCAAAGGTGTAATTCTGACACATTCTAATTTAGTCAGTAATATTACTACCTCGGCATCCTTTATGCCAATCGACGACCAGGATGTTTTTCTCTCGTTCTTACCATTGTGCCATTCATTCGAGCGGATGGCGGGTTATTACACTGCTATGTCGTGCGGTGCAACTATTGCTTATGCCGAAAGCGTTGAAACTGTCCGGGATAATTTGGCAGAAGTACACCCGACAATAATGACTTCTGTTCCCCGTTTGTTTGAACGAATTTATAACCGTATTAAAAATCAAGTTGAATCAGCTCCTGCCGCCCGGCGGAAAATTTTTAATTGGGCAATTAAAGTAGGTAGCGATTATGCGAAAGCAAAAAAATCAGGACGGATTTCCGTGAGCCTATCGTTACAACACAGGATTGCCGATAAAATAGTGTTTCATAAACTAAAAACTGCAACAGGTGGTAGAATTAAATATTTTGTTTCAGGTGGCGCTGCATTAGGAAGAGAGTACGGCGAATTTTTTGAAGCTGTCGGTTTACAAATTATCGAAGGATACGGTTTAACTGAATCGTCGCCCGTAATTTCGGCAAACCGTTTGGATGATTATAAATTTGGCTCTGTCGGTAAACCAATTCCCGGAGTCGAGGTAAAAATTGCTTCCGATGGCGAAATTTTAGCCCGAGGGCCTAATATTATGACCGGTTATTGGAATAATAAAAAAGCAACCGAGGAAGCTATAGATAAAGAAGGTTGGCTGCATACCGGTGATATAGGGATCTTCGATGCGGATGGTTTCCTTGTGATTACCGACAGAAAAAAACATATGTTTGTAAGTTCAGGTGGTAAAAATATTTATCCTCAGCCAATCGAAGGAATGTTCTTGCAAAGTAAGTACATCGATCAATTCGTTCTCATTGGCGACCGTCGAATGTTTTTATCGGCTTTAATTGTTCCTGATTTCGATGCCGTCCGGGAATATGCCGACAGAAATAAAATTTCATACACCAACGATGAAGATTTGGTTTCGAAAGAAGAAATCTATGAGATAATCGATAAAGAGGTCGCAACACTCCAAAAAGATTTATCAAATTATGAACGTGTCCGCAAGTTTGTATTACTGAGCAAACCATTATCGTTAGAAGGGGGCGAAATGACTCCTACTTTAAAAATGCGCCGGAACGTTATTGAAGATAAATATCAAAACTTAATAGAAGAAATGTATAAAATGGAAAAATAAATATGAAAAAAATATTCCTCCTGTTATTAAGCATTATTGTAATGAATTGTGTGAGCGCCCAGCCCGACGAAAGTGAGGTGCTCACTCCTCCTAAAAAAACTTACCTGCGAATGGGTGGAGCTGGCGGTTTTACTTCGCATGTTTTATTCTGGAAGGTTTCGGATATTAACAGTTCATTCAGCGGTGTTAATGTTCCTAAAATTCAGGATAAACCTTTGATTTTATCTGGCGGTCAGGGTTACGGTTACATAATGTTTTTAGAAAACCTGCGCATTGGTGGTATGGGCGCCGGAGGTGGAGTAACAAGCAGTTTAGTTATTCAAAATACACGGTACGATTTAGAAACAAAAGTTAATTTCGGAGGTGTAACAATTGATTATGTATTTCCTGTTACCGAACGATTTGATATTGTAGCCGGTGGAATAGTAGGTTGGGGGGGGATGAATGTTAAAATGCGGCGTGATACTTGGGGAATCAAAAAGTGGGATTCCCTCGTAGATAGTTGGGCTGCAAGCGGTACATCCTTCATCGGTGATTTTTATTATACACTTAAAGGTTCTTTTTTTATCTACCAACCGGCAGTTAATTTTGAGTATGCAATATTACGTTGGCTTGGCATTCGCTTGGGCGTCAGTTATCTTGGTATGGCGTCGCCGAGCTGGCAGCTTGACGAAAAATTTGACGTGGTTGGTGTACCTGATAAATTAAAAGGTAACGGCTTGATGATAAATGGGGGAGTGTTTCTCGGAACATTCCTTTTTTAAAAATTCCGATACTCCTCATTAGTAATGAAACGCAACATCGGAAATATTTGGCTACGCTATTTGAATTTCAAAAATGCGTTTAATAAAAAAACAAAATTTGAAAAATCATCTATAAAAAATATCCTGCTCATTGAGTTATCGCGTATGGGTGATGTTGTGGCAATGATCCCGGCTTTAAAATGTCTGATGTGTAATTTTCCTGATTGCAATTTCTCGATAGCGGTTGATAAAAATTATACGGGGATATTTTCATTCTTCATCGCATCAGGTTTGCTCAATGGTGGGAACATTAAATTAATACCTAACGGCAAAACTGATACGATAAACGGATTAAGATCAGCAGAAGAAGGTTTGCAAAATCAACACTTTGATTTGGTCTGCTCGATGAGCCCATCCTTCAGGAACGCATTCCTAACATTAAGGTTAAAAGCCCCTTATAAAGTAGGTTTTTTTCGTGCAAATTCGCTTTATACGCCATTTTTAGAAGATAACCTAATCGAAGCTTATGGAATTTCAGACTTCTCTTCTATTAGCTTTAAAAACGAAAATATCGAAGAAAGAGGTACCAAAATTTGTGCTGTATTAGGCATTGATTTGCAATTCCAAGATATTTCTGATAAAAAAATATTTCCGTTTTTAAGTAATGAACCGTATATTGTATTACACCCTTTATCAGGGTGGAAATATCGGAACTGGAAAATGCAAAGTTATGCTGATCTTATAAACAGGATTATCGATGTTACACAGGTTCAAGTTGTAATAATAGGTTCAGAAGAAGAAAAATTAATTGGTGAACAACTGAAAAAGCAGATAAAAAATAAAGCGAAAATTACGACAGTGTTCGAAGCGAAGTTAGAAACCGTAATGCAGTATCTATCGAATGCGCTGCTATTTATTGGCAACGATTCTGGTCCGCTGCATTTAGCTTCTGCATTGGGTGTTCAATCAATCGGCTTATTCGGTCCGGCGCCACCCGAATTGACTGCACCTCAAAGCAAGCAAAATTTTTATTTCTATGAAAAAGTTGAGTGCAGTCCGTGCGAACAAATAAATTGCATCCGTCCTGAGAATACGTGCATGGATTTAATACGGGTTGAAGAAGTTACGCAAAAAGCGCTCCAGCTAATCAAATCGAAGTTAGAGCTGAAAGAAGTTAATGCCTGAAAAAATATATCTAGCGGGTGTAAAAGTTGATGTAGTAGATGGGGGAACAATTTTAAACCGTATTAAAAATTTGATAGAAGAGAATAGGAAGGGGAGTATATCTTACATTAATGCTCACGCTATTAATTTAGCACAGAGATTAAAATGGTTCAAAAAGTATTTGAATAATTCTGAAATTTCGTATGCCGACGGGCAGGGAGTTCGACTCGGAGCCTGGCTACTACGCAAACCTGTACCGGCGCTGGTAAATTTAACACGATGGGCTTGGGAGTTATTGAATTATTGTGCCCGTAATGATTATAAAATATTTTTACTCGGAGCTACAGAAAGTGTTATCCAAAAAGCGGTGAGTAACATCCGCAAAAAAAATCCGGATGTTAAAATCGTTGGCTACCATCATGGATATTTTGAAAAAACAGGAAAGCCGTCCGACGATGTGGTTGCTTACATCAACTCGTTAAAACCAAATGTAATGCTTGTGGGTATGGGTATGCCGCTGCAAGAAAATTGGATAAAAGAGAATTTCAATTCTTTGCAGGTTAATGCAATTTTTAACGGAGGAAGTTGTATCGATATTTTAGCGGGAGTAAAAAAAGTTTGTCCGCAGTGGATGTCGAATATCGGCTTCGAATGGTTGTTCCGTTTGAGTCAGGAGCCATTACGGCTTTTTATCCGTTATATAATTGGTAATCCGAAATTTCTTTATTATATTTTTTTCAAACGGAAATAGTAAAATAATATGTTAAGATCATATAAATATCTCAAAGTTCTTTTGTTACTTACGTTTTTTATGCCATTCGTTGCACTTTCAGAAGATACAGCAGTTTTGAAAATAGTAAGTTCAAACGCTAAAGAACTCCTCCTCCAATACGTCCCGCAAGAATACAAAATGCAGCCTGTTGAAATCGAAGGCGAAACTTATTTCATCCCAATTGGCGATAAAAGCGGACTGACCAACGAAACAGGGAAGCCTTCGCTTCCCGTTGAAGGAACATTAATCGCCCTTCCTCCGAATACAAAAATAGAAGTCGAAATAATCGAATCAAAATACCTGCTTTTACAAAACCAGAACATCGCACCTTATCCGTTGGATGTTTTTGATGAAGATGGTAACGCATCTCTATCGTATCAAATCGACCAAAAATTTTATGAGCGGGAAACAAATTTCTATCCGAAAGAAATATTCAATCTCGAACAATCTATTCGTCTTCGGGATTTCAATGTAGCAAAAATTAATCTCCATCCGCTTCAATACATACCTTCAACCAAAACGTTGAAGCATTTTACCCACCTCGTATTGAAAATAAGTTTTATCGAGGAACTGAGGAAAACCGACGTTACATTAATTTCAGCCGCTGATAAAGAATTCGAGCCGGTTTACAAGTCGTTGATTCTAAATTATGATCAAGCACGAAACTGGCGCTTCAGGGAAAAACCTGCGATCTTCGAAAAATCAAATCTTAATCTGAGTTGGTGGCAAACTAACAACCAGTATTACAAAATTTTGATTGCTCAGGATGGGATGTACCGGTTAACATATTCATATCTTTTGAATGCGGGTATAAATTTGCAAACGATTCCTGCCAATTCATTGGCGATGTACTACCAAGGCAAATCAATCCCGATAGATGTGAATGTCGAAAACCCGGATGTTCAAAATTGGTACATCGATTGTTACGGAACACGAAAGTACGGCGATTCAACTTTCTTCGACCCTTACACTGATACCAGCTACTACTGGTTAACCTGGGACGATCCGTTACCAACACGATTTATCAACCAAGCTGCCGATCAAAGTACTCCTGTCTATACCGCAAACTCGTACACCGCATTTCGACATTTGGAAAGAGATTCAAATTACTACTACGGTTATAACGATGATGAGATAAGAACAATTGATAATGTGAAAGGTGAAGGTTGGTATTGGTTAGATTTCGTCGGTACTGCTTCCAAGTCGATAACCTTTAACATAGATACATTAAATCCCGGCAGGTTCGATTCTGCATATTTCAAAGCACGATTTCACGGTATGACTGCCTATGATGATACTAATCGGTCGAGGCATCAGGTTAGAGTAACCCTGAACGGTAGGGTATTAGGTGAAGTACTTTGGACTCAAAATCAAGAGTTGATATTTTCAACAAGTTTCATCGATACACTTCTTAAAAAAGGCACAAATACTTTACAGATAAATTCAACGATGATAAAATTATCAAAATTTTATATCGACTGGTTTCAGGTTACTCATCGATCTCCGATATCGGTGCAAAACAATTATCTTGACTTCAATGCACCAGCCCAGCCAACTGATGCGGTTACACTTTTTAGAATCGCAAAAGTTACTTCCGACAGCATTGATGTATTCGATTTAACGAGCTTCCGAAAAATTGTGAACACATTTAAGGATGCACAAGGTTGGGCTTTTTTAGATTCGTCGCTCAGTTCTAAACGGTATATCGTTACTGCCAAAAATCAGCGACTAACGCCAAGTTCGATTATTCCTCACACATTTAAAAATCTCCGCTCAAATCCCGATGGGGCTGATTATCTGGTAGTAACTCATTCATTATTTAAAAACTCCGCAACAATTTTAGCAAATTCAAGAGGTGCATTCGGTTTGCGAACGGCAGTAGTAGATGTTCAGGATATTTACGATGAGTTCAATTACGGTCATATCGATCCTTTAAGCATTAAAAAGTTTTTTCAATATACTTACAACTTCTGGACTGCACCGTCGCCGAGTTACATTGCGATGTTTGGGGATGCCTGTATCGATTATAAAAAGAAATTTCCTACAACTACGAAGACGAATTTTGTTCCCGGTTATGGTATTCCAATGAGCGATAATGCTTTGGTATGTTTCAATACTGTTTACAAATACTTGCCCGCAATAATAATCGGGAGGATACCTGTTGAAAATCCAATACAGGCGGCACGTGTGGTGCAAAAGATTACTGATTATGATAACCCGCCAATGGATTTTTGGAATAAGCGCGCGTTATTCATTACAGGTGGAACGACTGCGAGCGAACGCTGGCAGTTCAACGCTTTATCCGATATGTTGATAAATGAGAGCATTACTCCAAGTCCATTAGGAGGTCTTGCATATAAAGTTTATAAAACTTCTTCAGCTATTATTGATGGTGATTATAAATATTATATGCAGGGTTTAGTGAACGAGGGATTATCGTTCGTTAATTTCATCGGGCATTCGGGGGGTAGAATCTGGAATGTAGATATCGGCAATCCAAACGATTTGCAAAATACAAACGGCAAACTGCCATTCATCAGCAGTGTTAGCTGTAACATCGGAGCGTTTTATACACACTTTGCAAATGTTTTATCGGAAGATTTTTTGTTTGCAGATAATCGTGGCGGTATTGGAGCTTGGGCAAGTTCGCATATCGGTTCGGCAAATACCGGCTATTGGCTTGCAAGAAAGTTTTTAAATGCGGCAACAAAAGAATCAGTGCGAACATTCGGAGAACTCACTCATATCTCCCGTATTTATTTTTGGGTGATCAATGATTCTATTAGCTCGCCGACCGTCATTCACACATTTAATCTTTATCCTCTTATAGGCGATCCGTATTCGAAGTTTGCACTGCCACAAAAGCCCGATTTGGGAATCGATACTGAGTCTGTGTTTTATTCACCTTCGGCTCCTGTAGCGGATAATTTTGTTTATCTGAAATTAATTGTTAAAAATTATGGTTTGATGCCCGTTGACAGTATTTTAATAACAATAAAAGATAATTACACCGACGAGTTGGGTAAAACCAAAGGCGAAAGTGATCTTGTTCCTCCTTTTAAAGTGAAACCTGTTGCTTATGCCGACACAATTAATATCGAGTGGGATGTACGCGGAAAAGCTGGCAGCCATACAGTTACAATTCAAATCGATCCTTTAAATCAAATTTCCGAATCGAACGAGAGCAATAATTCAGCACAGGTTACTATTTATATAAACAGGAATGTTATTTATCCAATCAAACCTTTAACGTTCTCGGTTGTGAACAGCGGGATACAAAATCTTAGTGTCTCAGTACCGATGAGCTTCGATTCATCACGAACATCCACAACTGAAAAATCTGATTCACTTATATTTCCGAAAAATACTTTCAATATAACTTCACCATATACTTTTTATTTTGAAATTGATACCACGAACACTTTCGACAGTCCTGCAAAAGTGTCTTCGCCTCCAATTCAACCGGGGGCAGTGTCTGCGAACTGGGTTACGCCTCCACTTTTAAACGAGAAGATTTATTTTTGGCGTGCACGAAGTTATAATGGGAAACACTTTGGCGCTTGGGCTAATTCTGCTCTGAATGTTAGTGATACTGCGTATTCTTCTTCAATAGTTAAATGGAAACAAACCCATCCTAAACAATTTGCATTCAATCAACAAAAGTTAGTTTCGGTTAGCGACGATGGTGTAACGATGCAACGGACAAACGGTCTCCCAATTTATGTGCGCTCGTTAGGTTATCGGGCTTTCCCTGATTCCGATTATTACAGTATCATCCGCATTGGAACCACGACGGTTTTCGGACATTGGTGGTCAGGAGCTAATAGCTATCTTGCTGCCCGTATCGATCCGCTAACCGGGCAATTTGAAGCAAAGGGATATACACTATCAGCCCTCGGGCAACCCGATAGTTTGTTACGATTCATTCAGACAGCACCAGTTGGATATTATATTGTGATATCTGTGGTAAGGGATGGAAGAGGTGGAATGACAGAAACCTTGTATCAAACATTTGAAAGTTTGGGCGCTCAATTTATCAGGGCTGTAACTGCGGGGCAATCGTGGGCGTTAATTAGTCGAAAAGGCTCTTCAACTCCAATGATGCCGCCTCTCGAATCATACAGTCCAACTGCGGTTGCCGATTCTGATTATCAAATGCCAAGTTACTACAGTGCAGGGATTGGCGAAATAAGTTCGCCCTTCATCGGTCCTGTAACATCGTGGAAAACACTTTCTTGGAATAACATCGTACCGGCTAAAACCGATATTCAATTAAAACTTGTCGGTATTAAAAAAGATTTTACCGTAGATACTTTGCGAACTCTTTTAGGCAACGAAAAATTAACAGACATATCAAATATAAATTCTTCTATCTATCCGAAAATACAATTGGTCAGCATACTCCGGAATACAGATGGCGAAGCCACTCCGACTCTCAAGAGTTTGCAGGTAAATTATACAGCGCCAATTGAATTGGCTACAAGTCCTGCTGAGTTTAATGCACCTCGACGTGTGGATAGAACACAACCTTTCGATGTTGAAGTAAATGTTCACAATTTGAGCGATCAAACAGTTGACAGCGTAAATGTTTCTTTTTCATTAGCTCCAAATTCTTTATTGAATAATGTATGGATAGATTCAATACCTGCCGGCGAATCAAAATTGATTAGCAAATCTCTTGATGTCTCGCAATTTACCGGCGAGCAAACACTTATTACATCTCTCGAACCGAAACCGGATTTGAATGAATTAATTTTAGAAAATAATGTTTTATCCTACCCATTCTTCATCGATCAAGGTGTATCGGTTTTGGAAAATGTAACTGTTACTTTCGATGGTAAAGAAATACGGAATGGTGATTATGTTTCAGCGATGCCAACGATTCAAGTTTCATTACCGGATAATTTTCCGATGGTTGATCTTACAGCAATTTATTTAGATGGTGTAAATATACTTACCGATGTTCAAAGCTATTCACAAAAATCATCTACCTCAACGAATATCGAATTAAAACCAACTCTTGTGGATGGCGATCATAAGTTGATAATAAGTGGGAGGAACAATTCTACATTAATTTCATTTGATTTTAAAGTTTCGAACATTTCTCAAATTTTAAATATCTTCAATTATCCGAATCCGTTTCCTACCGGCACCCAATTTACATTTGAATTAACGGGACAAAGTGCGGTTGAGAGAGTTACAGTTTTGATTTATTCGGTAGCGGGGAGACAATTGAAAGAACTAACTGCCACAAACGTAGGTATTGGATTTAACAGCATAGTTTGGGATGGGCGTGACAACGATGGTAACGAGTTAGCAAACGGTGTTTATTTGTATAAAATTAAAGCTAAATTTGAAAACGAAGTAAATAGTCAGGTTCATAAATTAGTAAAATTAAGATAATTTGATATTTGGGCAAAATTTTCTTATCTTTTTCAGCAAAAATTTAAAAAGGTATAAAAAATGTTTTGGTTTTTAATTGGAATTGAAATAATATTAGCTATCGTAATTATAGTTTCCGTCCTGATGCAATCGAGCAAAGGGGGCGGATTAGCCGGCACCTTTGGCGGTGCTCAAATGGGTACTATGTTCGGTGTGCGCCGTACTGCCGACTTTTTAAGTAAGTTTACTGCAGTATTAGCGACTATTTTTATAGTTTTAAGCTTGGTAATCAACATGTTCTTCTTACCAAGTCGGGCAGTTCAAAGTGAGAGTGTGATTCAAAGAGGAACAAGTTCGATACCTCCACCATTACCACCGCCTACACAAACCACACCGCCGGGCGGAGGGCAATAATTTCTTAGCGATTTGTTTCAGCAAGCGCCCATGGCTCAATTGGTAGAGCAGCTGACTCTTAATCAGCGGGTTCCAGGTTCGAGTCCTGGTGGGCGCACATCCATTTCGATTCTGTAAAAGCTTCCAGCAAAATGCCTAAAAGAACAGAAAACACTTTCGCCGTTGCTCTAATAACAGGTTCTGCAATGCGTTTAGGTAGGGAGTTTGCTTTAGGTTTGGCAAAAAATGGCTTTAATATTTGCATCCATTATTATACATCAAAAACCGAAGCACTGGAATTAGCTTCGGAGATTGAAACATCATTTCATAAATCGGTTCTCTTAGTCAAAGCTGATATCTCAAAAGTTAGTCAAATAGAAGCTATGATGAAGCAAGTGGTGAAAAAATTTGGGCGTATCGATTTATTAGTTAATAATGCTTCAGTTTTTATTAAGTCAGGTTTGGAAGAAACCACTGAAGAAATTTGGGATAAGTCGTTGAATACTAATTTAAAAGGAGCTTTCTTTTGCAGTAAAATTGCAGCCAAGCACATGTTAAAAAAAGGTGGGGGCAATATAATTAACATAGCTTCATTAGGGGGGATAAAACCATTCGCCAATTACGTGCCTTATTCAGTTTCCAAGGCAGGACTAATAATGCTTACAAAATGTTTAGCAAAATCTTTAGCTCCTTATATTTTGGTGAATGCAATTGCACCCGGAACGATTGAATTTGAAAATGAAAAAGTAAACAAAAATGAAAAAATACTTTTAAAGGAATATACTAAAGCAAGCGAATTAGCTGACTTAGTTGTTTTCCTTGCAACAAAAAATAAACATATAACAGGTCAGATAATATCAATTGACAGTGGAAATTCATTAATATGAAAAAGAAAATAATATTACCAAAATTACAACGGATGCCAAAGGCATACGAAAACATAGATTTTTTGAAAGGAACTTACGGAAGAGAAATCAGAATTTTATCCGAATTTGCAGAACCACGTTCCCGGTTCATTAAAGAAAAAATAAAAGACACTATCGTATTTTTCGGGTCTGCCAGAATTAAATCCCCAGAAGTAGCAAAACAAAATTTTGAGAATTTGAAAAGGAGATTAGCGAAACAAAAAAATAAGAATGCTACTCTTCTGAAAGAGTTTGAAAATGCCAAAATTATACTCGAAATGTCTAAGTATTACGAAGAATCAACTAAATTGGCAAAACTGCTTACAAAGTGGTCGAACACATTAGATCATGGTCGTAGATTTGTGATATGCTCCGGCGGTGGACCCGGTGTTATGGAAGCAGCAAACAAAGGGGCTATCATAAATGGAGGTAAATCTATTGGATTAAACATAAGTTTACCACACGAGCAATTTCCAAACCCGTATATCAGCGAAGAGTTAAATTTCGAGTTTCATTACTTTTTTATGCGAAAATTCTGGTTTGTTTATCTTGCAAAAGCGATGGTTATTTTCCCGGGTGGTTTTGGAACTATGGATGAGCTTTTTGAGGTTTTAACATTGCTACAGAGCAGTAAAATCCAGAAAGATTTGACTGTCGTTTTATACAGCGAGGATTTTTGGAAAAAGATAGTTAATTTTCCCGAATTGATTCGCTTAGGAGTTATTTCTGCCGATGATATGAAGTTATTCAAATTTTGCAATACACCCGAAGAAACTTTTGAATACCTGAAGGAATCATTAACAAAAAAATACTTAAAAAAGATTTGACATTCAGAGTTCATTAACATATATTGTAAGTGTTAAGGGGATGACATGGATTCGACGGGGAAGAGGATGGTCAGAACTGCATTCCGTGCTTTCCGAGTTGCACGATAATAAAACGGAAAAATCTTAAGTGCTAACTACGATTACGCACTGGCTGCCTAATTAAAAAAAGGTAACCCATTCTACGCAGTTATGCTTGATGGACTGCGATAGGGTGTCGAAAATAATCGAGATCGTCCCGGAATATTCTCAGAATTTCAGGATTAAATCAAACTGAGATAGTCTGCTATCGCTGTGTTTGGTCTGTGCGGTGCAGCTGAAATTTAAAAACGATCAGACTATGAATGTAGAAGTTTTGGTGGTCTTCTCTTCGGACCGGGGTTCGATTCCCCGCATCTCCACAAGGGAAAAGCTAAATGCGAATATGGACACTTTTTTGATTTCAAAATGATATGGTGTGCATTAACACTCCATAAATATTTAATTATCTTTTGCTCGACTCAGGTGGCTCCAATCGTATTTGAAAATGGGTCCCAAATATAAAGGGCCTGAATGCTGATATTTTTCCATCATCAAAGGAAAAAATTGAAAGACGGAATAAACATAATGCCTAATGGAGAAGAAATTTTCTTTATCTCAAACCCTGCACTTGGACTTTGGGCGTACAAAGGAAGATTTTTGTAATTGAAGTTTGTTGTCGATAAAAATATACCACTTGTGGAAAAAGCATTTGGCTCACTCGGTGATGTAATAGCGGTTGAGACCGGCGAGTTTACAAGCGAAGCTGTACATGATGCCGATGTCCTGATCGTCCGGTCAGAGACAAAAGTCAATCAATCGTTACTCGAAAGTAGGAGAGTGAAATTTGTAGGTACTGCCACAATCGGCACCGACCATATTGATCTTGATTACCTGATATCAAAAGGAATAGCGTTCGCCAGTGCGCCGGGATGTAACTCAAACTCTGTTAAGGAGTACATAGTTGCTGCGCTTCTTCATCTCTCCTCAACAAAAGGATTTTCACTTAAAGGAAAGACAATCGGTGTCGTTGGTGTTGGTAATGTTGGAAGTAAAGTTGTAAAAGTTGCTGAAGCCCTAGGAATGACGGTACTTCAAAACGACCCACCTCGTGCTCGCATTGAAGGCAGTTCGATTTTTGTTCCGCTTGATGAATTGATGTCAGCAGATATAATTACTCTGCACGTTCCACTAACTAAATTGGGTGAAGATGCAACCTATCATCTCTTTGATGAGAAGAGAATCTCGAGAATCAGAAGTGAAACCATATTCATTAATACATCGCGTGGAGCAGTAGTAGAGACAGCCTCACTTAAGAAAGCTATTAGGGATAAGCGGATTGCTTCGACAATTATCGACGTGTGGGAAAACGAATCAAAGATTGATACAGAACTTCTTTCGGCTGTAACAATCGGAACTCCGCACATTGCTGGTTATTCACTTGAAGGTAAAACGAATGCCGTCCGTATGGTTCGTGAAGCATTTTGTGATCATTTCCAAATTGAATCATCGTGGGACCCAAAAGCAGAATTGGGAATGCCAGATATTACAGACATTAAAGTTCCTGAGGATATTCTACAAAAAGAGGAAATTCTACACCGAATAGTTAACCAGTGCTACAACATTGCTTACGATGATGAAAAACTTTCAGGTATGCTCACACTACCCGGTATGTATCGGGCGGAATATTTTAAAAAACTTCGCACAAATTACCAAACAAGGCGGGAGTTTACAAACGTTACAGTTCATCTCCCGACTCAACACGAATCACTCAAAGAAATTATTACAGCACTTGGATTTAAATGTATAAAAGAAAAAAAGGATTAATGAAAGTTATTTAATGTCCGAATATTTATTTATTAAAGAATCTGCAATTAACCGTTTTGGTTGTTTTACAAACAAATTTATTTCCAAAGATCATCTTATTGCTGAATACGAGGGAGAATTAATTTCTGCTGAAGAAGCTATGAGAAGAGAAGAAGATATGAATCGTTCCGGAATTTATACTTTTTGGCTGAATGATGAAAATGCTATTGATGGTTACAACAAAGGAAATCACACAAAATATTTTAACCATTCGTGCGATCCTAGTTGTTATTATGAAGTTGCCGGCAACAAAATTTTATTTTATGCTGCACGCGATATTCAACAGGGTGAAGAGTTAACGATTGATTATGACTATGATGCAGATAGTGAATTAATTGTCTGTCTCTGTGGTTCAGCTGAGTGCAGAGGATATCTTAACGAGGCTGGTGAAAATGCGTGATGGATAAATGTTATATTAACACAAAACTTACCAACCCCAACTCCTCCAAGAGCAGTAAAGAAGTAAACCCTCAGTATGAAACGGTTGATGGTTTTTTATCACCCGTTATATCATAGCTTCCCACATGACAACTACCTTAATACGGGCTGTATCTGATAAGGATGGGATTATATTACCGGATGATTACTTCCCTCTTTGCTAATCCCAAGAATTTTATTATATTTTCCAACATCAAATGTACAAGAGCGGATTTAAAATAAATGGCAGTTAAAAAAAGCGAACTTTACAATTCACTATGGGCAAGTTGCGATGAACTTCGCGGCGGGATGGATGCAAGCCAGTACAAGGACTATGTGCTTGTAATGTTATTCATCAAATACATTAGCGATAAATATGCGGGCGTGCCTTACGCTCCTATTACTGTGCCTAAAGGTGCAAGCTTTAAGGATATGGTGCAGCTAAAAGGTAAGCCGACAATTGGCGACGATATAAATAAGAAAATCATCGGCAAAATTGCAGAAGCTAACAACCTTACCGGAACTATAGATTTAGCCGACTTCAACAACAGCGATAAGTTAGGCAGCGGCAAAGATATGGTTCAGAAACTAACTAACCTGATTGCCATTTTTGAAAACCCGGAACTCGACTTCAGTAAGAACAAAGCTGAAGGTGATGATATCCTTGGAGATGCTTACGAGTATTTGATGCGCCACTTTGCGACCGAAAGCGGTAAAAGCAAAGGGCAGTTTTATACACCGGCAGAAGTAAGTCGTGTGATTTCAAAAATAATCGGTATAAGCAGTAAGAACACAAGCGCCGCCACTACGGTGTACGATCCTACATGTGGTTCGGGTTCTTTGTTATTAAAAGTTGGCGATGAAGCGGAGAAAAACATTTCACTCTTCGGACAGGAAAATGATGTCGCCACTGCGGCTCTCGCACGAATGAATATGGTGCTGCACAATCATGCATCCGATGTGCTAAGCATTAAACAGGGCAACACACTCGCGAATCCTTTATTCTTAGACAACAACGGGTCACTGAAAATATTTGATTACGTTGTTGCAAATCCTCCCTTTAGTTATAAGTCGTGGGGCAACGGCGTAGATGCCGTTAACGACTCGTACAGAAGATTTCAAGACTATGGTATTCCGCCACAGAAGAACGGTGATTATGCTTTTCTATTGCACATCATAAGGTCGTTAAAAAGCAAAGGCAAGGGTTGTGTTGTTATGCCTTTGGGTGTGTTATTCCGTGGCAATACCGAAGCCGATATACGTAAAAATATTATCCAAAGGGGTTACATCAAAGGTATTATTGGTTTGCCGCCCAACTTGTTTTATGGTACGGGTATCGCCGCTTCTTTAATTGTAATTGATAAAGAAAATGCTGAAAGTCGCAAGGGCATTTTTATGATTGATGCGAGCAAGGGGTTCATCAAAGACGGAAATAAGAACCGACTTCGTGAGCAGGACATACACAAAATAGTGGACACGTTTAACAACCAGATTGAAGTACCAAAGTATTCACGAATCATTCCCATCGCAGAGATTGCAGATCCCAAGAACGATTACAACCTGAACATTCCCCGATACATTGACAGTCAAGAAGCAGAAGACTTGCAAGACATTGAAGCGCATTTGTTAGGCGATATTCCAAACCGTGATATTGAAGATCTGCAAAATTATTGGGAAGTCTATCCGACTTTAAAAAGCACTTTGTTCAAACAAAGCAAACGGGCAAACTATTCTGCTTTGTGCATTGCAAACGAAGAAATAAAAAACAAGATTTTCAACCATCCTGAGTTTTCCGCTTTCAGCAAAAAGATGGATGCAGTATTTAACAAATGGAAAAACGTAACAACCGCTTACACCAAAGCATTGAACGCCGGCTTGCATCAGAAAAAGGAAATCCATATTATTTCTGAAAACCTGCTGAAACATTACGACAACAAACAACTCACCGACAAATACGCCATGTATCAGCACATGATGGATTATTGGGCAGAAACCATGCAGGATGATATGTACGAACTTGCTGATGATGGCTGGAAGGCAGGCAAAGAAGTAAAACGGATAGAAAAGAAAACCAAAGCTTCGACAGGCTCAGCTTCCGAAAATGCAAAAATTGTAAAATATGTACCGGGTATTGAAGGGTTGGAAGGCAGACTGATACCACCGGCTTTAATCATACAAGAATATTTTGCCAAAGAACAAAAAGCAATTGACGATTTGGAAGCAGAAGCCGAAACGCTGATTGCCAAAATGGATGAACTACGCGAAGAACACGGAAGCGAGGACGGACTGCTTGCCAATGCCATAGACGATAAAGGAAAGATAAGCAAAGGTAATTTGCAGAAAGCTATTGTTGAGACGCGATACATCGCGTCTCAATCCGACAATGCTGAAGAATACGATATGCTTCAGCAATACAAAAAACTGGTGGAAGATGAAGCAGAAACACAAGCCAAAATAAAAACAGCAAAAGCCGATTTGGAAAAGAAGGTGATTGCTCAATATCCTAAGTTGAGCATTGAAGAAATAAAAACCATAGTGGTGGAAAATAAATGGATGCACAACATTGAGCAAGGCATACGCACCGAAATGGACAATATAAGCCACCGACTTACACAACGCATAAAAGAATTGGCAGAACGATATGAAACACCGTTGCCAAAACTCCAATCGGGTGTAGAGGCTCTGGAAGCAACCGTTTCAAATCAATTAAAAAAAATGGGTTTTCAATGGTAGGTGGGTATATGTACATACTGGAATGTGCCGATGGTAGCTACTACACCGGAAGCACAAATAATTTGGAGTTGAGATTGGCTCAACATCAGGCAGGTGAAGGTGCAAATCATACAAAAAAATACTTGCCTGTGAAGTTGTTGTATTATGAAGAATTTACCAGAATTGATGAAGCATTTTATAGAGAGAAACAAGTACAAGGTTGGAGCCGAAAGAAAAAAGAAGCTTTGATGAGTGGAATGACAGATGAATTGAAAAAAGCAGCAGAGTGTATCAATGAAACACATTATAAAAATTACAAGAAACAGTAATGGTGCATTAGAATTTGAGTTCGACTACGCTCACCCAACAAATCAAGCACCAATTTATAGCACGCTGGTGGTTGAGCGGAGCCGAAACCACCATTTAAAGCAAATGAAACTCAAATGTTAAAAGATTTTAAAAATACTGAAGTTGGTGTTATTCCCAATGATTGGTTATTGATCTCCTACGATGAAGCATTTGATTTCTTAACGACTGCAACTTATTCGCGGGCTCAATTAACAGAAAATGATGAGATAGGGTATGTTCATTATGGCGACATTCATACAAAGTGTTTGCATTTTATAGATTTAGATAAAATAAATTTGCCAACCATTAGAAGAGAGCTTCAAAAAAACTATCCCTTAATCAAGGATGGGGATGTTATCGTTGTAGACGCTTCTGAGGATTATGAAGGTGTTGGTAAAAGCGTTGAGGTTAGAAATTTAAAAAACCGAAAAGCAATTTCAGGGCTGCACACCTTTTTACTTAGGAACAAAAATGAAACCATTGCAAATGGCTTTAAGGGATATATCCAATCTAATGAGCTGGTAAAAAAGCAAATGGATACTTTGGCAACTGGTTTGAAGGTTTATGGTGTATCAAAAACCAACCTAAAGAAAATTCTTATTCCTCTTCCCCCCACGCGCGCCGAGCAAACCGCCATCGCACTTGCCCTGAGCGAAGCCGAAGGGCTCATTACGCAATTAGAAAAACTCATTGCCAAAAAGCAAAACATAAAGCAAGGGGCTATGCAAAAATGTCTGAACCCGGATTTTTGGGATTCACTTGATGACCATGATTTACATAATGCTAAAAAATCAGAGAAATCCAATAATCAAAAAAACCTGCCCGACAGGCAGGCGGGTCACAGTTCAGAAAAATGGGAAGTGAAGAAATTGGGGGAGATTGGTGAATGTATTCGAGGAGTTAGTTATAATGGCGAGAGGGATTTATTTCCGTTTGATACAGACAAAACCAATAGGCTATTTAGAGCAAATAACATACAGGAGTGTAAAATAATCTATACAGATGTTCAATATGTTCACAATGCAAGAGTGAAACCGACTCAGCAGATGCAAGCAAATGATATTCTTATTTGTATGGCCAATGGAAGTAAGGTTTTGGTTGGAAAGGCTGCAAAGTTTAAACAGTTGGATTCTATCAAATACACTTTTGGTGCTTTCATGGGATGCTTTAGAATACATTCAAAAGATGCTGATTCGGATTTCATCTTCTATAATTTTCTTTCGTACAATTATCGTTCTTATATAGAAATGTTGCTGTCAGGTTCAAGTATAAATAATTTAAAACCAAGCGATATTGAGTCAATACAAATCCCTTTTCCTAAAAAAGAAATACAAACCAACATTTCAAAAATCCTTTCTGATATGGATACCGAAATAGAATCATTAGAAAAGAAATTAGAGAAATACAAAATGATAAAGCAAGGCATGATGCAGAATTTGTTAACTGGCAAGATAAGGTTGGTATAATGCTGAATAAAGAAACACTTAACAAAAAAGAAAGCAAAATGGAAAACAAAGGCGAAATTCTAATCTACCAGTCACCGCAAGGCACCACAAAAATAGATGTACATATGCAGGGCGAAACTGTATGGCTTTCGCTAAGTCAAATCAGCGAGCTGTTTCAGAAAGCAAAATCTACAATCAGTGAACACATTACCAAAATTTATGAAGAGGGAGAATTAGACGCTGAAGCAACTGTTCGGAAATTCCGAACAGTTCAGCAAGAAGGTAAACGAAGAGTTAACCGCGACACAGAGTTTTATGATTTAGATGTGATCATTTCCGTAGGTTATAGGGTGAAATCACATATAGGTACACACTTTCGTAAATGGGCAACTCAGCGATTAAAGGAATATATCATCAAAGGTTTCGTGCTTGATGACGAGCGTTTGAAACAGGCGCGCGATAATTATTTTGACGAACTTCTTACACGAATCCGCGACATACGAAGCAGCGGAAAAGTATTTTATCGGAAGATTTGCGATATCTATGCAACCAGTATTGACTATGTTGCTAACATCGATCTGACACAACAGTTTTTTGCAGCAGTACAAAATAAATTTCATTGGGCAATTCATGCCCATACCGCAGCAGAACTTATTAAGCTCAGGGCAGATGCTTCAAAACCTTTTATGGGTTTAACAAACTACCCGGGTGAGGGAATAAAAATGCAGGATGTTTTAGTGGCAAAAAATTATCTAAACGAAAAAGAATTAAATCAGCTAAACCGTATCGTAAATCAATACCTGGAATTTGCCGAATTGCAAGCTCTACAACATAAACCCATGCACATGAAAAACTGGATCGAAAAACTACCGAGAAAAATATTTAAAAACTACATATGGAAAAAGATATATCCGGACCAGGCTTAAAGAATATTTCACAGGCTAAATTTATCAACGCGCCTTAGCGTATGAAATGAATAAAGCTGGATTGAATTTTCTACGCGAGATAGGACAAACTGAACAAGCAACTCAAGATAACGCTATATTATTAATGTTCAAATCCAGCGAATTTAAGCATAAAGTGCAAATACGATTTCACATACTTGCAGAAAAGGTTGTAAATGCAAATACAAATAATTATATTTGCAGAAACTCGAAATGACGACTATGGACATAAAAGATTTTAAAGCAGGCATCTATAAGAGCCAATATCAGTACAAAAGTTTTAGTCCCAATGCGATTAATATAAATTGGCAAATCAGCAATCCGGAATTAAATATGCTGCTAAGCCAAGCCGATATAAAATTAGGCGAACTGAATGCTTTCTCGCAACTAATACCCGATGTGGATTTTTTCATTAAAATGCATGTTGCAAAAGAAGGTGTCAAAAGCAGTCGTATTGAAGGAACGCATACAAACATAGAAGAAGCCCTGCAAAAACAAGAATACATACTTCCAGAGAATAAAGACGATTGGCAGGAAGTTCAGAATTACATTCGGGCAATGAACAATGCTATTGAGCAACTCACCCAGATTCCTTTATCGAACAGATTGTTGAACCAAGCTCATTCCGAACTTCTGCAAGGTGTCAGAGGTAAGCACAAGCAGCCAGGTGAATTTCGTACTAGCCAAAATTGGATTGGCGGAAGCTCACTGAACGACGCTGTTTTTATACCACCGCATCACGACGAGGTACCGGATTTGATGGGTGATTTAGAAAATTTTCTTCATAACGAACAAACACCATTGCCTCATTTAATTAAAATCGGCATAGCACATTATCAGTTTGAAACCATTCACCCGTTTTTAGATGGTAACGGCAGAATTGGCAGACTGTTAATTACCTTGTATCTGGTGAGTAAAGGTTTGTTGGTTAAACCTACATTGTATTTATCGGATTACTTTGAAAAATATAAATCACTTTATTACGATAATCTAACAAGAGTAAGAACGCATAACGACCTTACACAATGGATAAAATTTTTCATGGAAGGTGTACGACAAACAGCCGATAATTCTATTCAAACATTTCGTTCTATAATTATACTGCGTCAGGAATGTGAACAGAAAATTATGGGCTTAGGGAAAAAAACATTGCAGGCAAAATCATTCTTGCAATATCTCTATAGCAACCCGATCACCGATAGTCAGGATGTTGCCAAAGTTCTTAATATTAACATCTCAACAGCGTTACGAGTGATTGAAGATTTTATACGATTAGAAATTATTAAAGAAACCACCGGATTTAAACGAAATCGGATTTTCTCATTTGAAAAATATATAAACCTGTTTAGATAATGGCAGACGTTGGACAGATAGAAAGATTAACCCAAAACCGAATTGTAAAACTATTCGACAAACAACTAAAATACGAATATCTCGGCAATTGGGAAGACCGCATCGGCAACAGCAACATTGAAGAAGATATACTCAAAAAATACCTTCTCAAAAAAGGATACAGTCAAACGCTTATAAACAAAGCATTGCACGAGCTGCGTACAACTGCCAACAACTATAACGAGAGTTTGTACACAAACAATAAGAATGTTTTTCAGCTTATACGTTATGGTGTAAAAGTAAAAGCTGAAGCAGGCGAGAACTTTGAGACAGTACAACTCATCAACTGGAATCCAAGTGAGTTTGATTCAAATGATTTTGCTTTCGCCGAGGAAGTAACTATACAGGGTGAAAGAGAGAAACGTCCTGATATAGTTTTGTACGTAAACGGAATTGCACTTGCAGTTTTAGAATTAAAACGAAGCACTGTTTCTATCGGTGATGGAATAAGACAGAGCATCGTAAACCAGCAAAGGGAATTTATACAATCGTTCTTCTCAACAGTTCAGTTTATATTTGCCGGAAACGATACTGAGGGTTTGCGTTTCGGAACAATCGGTACACCGGAAAAGTATTATTTGAAATGGAAAGAAGATAAACACGACGATAGCTTACTTCAGTTAGATAAATACTTAAAGAAGCTGTGCAACAAGAAGCGTTTTCTTGAACTTATCTATGACTTTGTAGTGTTCGACGGCGGAATAAAAAAACTTCCACGAGCACACCAGTACTTCGGCGTAAAAGCGGCACAGGAACATGTCCGCACACGTGAAGGCGGAATCATCTGGCATACGCAAGGCAGTGGTAAAAGCATTGTTATGGTGCTTTTGGCAAAATGGATATTGGAAAATAATCCGAATGCGAAAGTCGCCATAATAACAGATCGCGATGAACTCGATAAGCAGATTGAAAGAGTCTTTACCGAAACAGGTGAAGAAATATATCGCACACGAAGCGGTAGAGACCTGATGAATCAGTTGGGGCAAGCAAAACCTCGCTTACTCTGTTCGCTCGTACATAAGTTTGGAAAAAGAGATGTAGATAATTTTGATGAATTTATTGAAGAACTGAAAAACAGTCCATCAAAAGCTGTCGGAGATTTATTCGTATTTGTAGATGAATGCCATCGCACACAGAGCGGTAAGCTACATAAAACAATGAAAGCCATGCTGCCTAATACCGTATTTATCGGGTTTACTGGAACTCCTTTGTTGAAACAAGATAAACAAACAAGTTTAGAAGTGTTTGGCAAATATATACATACGTACAAATTCAACGAAGGCGTGGAAGATAAGGTAATACGTGATTTAGTATATGAAGCAAGAGATATCGATCAGAAAATATCGTCTCCCGATAAAATTGATGTATGGTTTGAGGCAAAGACTAAAGGGCTGAATGATTTTCAGAAGTCGGAACTGAAAAAGCGATGGGGAACTATGCAGGCGGTACTGAGTTCACGAAGCAGGATGGAAAAAATAGTAAATGATGTCGTATTAGATTTTAATGTTAAGCCAAGATTGAGTTCAGGTGGGGGCAATGCTATCCTTATTGCTTCCAGAATATACGATGCTTGCCGGTATTTTGAATTTTTTAATCAAACCGAATTGAAAGGGAAATGTGCTGTAGTAACATCTTACAACCCTTCACATAAAGATATCGTGTTGGAAGATACAGGAGAAAATACTGAAACTGAAAAAGAATATATCTATCGGATTTATGAAGATCTTTTAAAAGATGTTGTTGCTCACCCGAATAAAACTAAATCTGAAACATACGAGGATAAGATAAAAGCAAAGTTTATTGGCGAACCAGCAAACATGAAACTTTTGATAGTTGTGGATAAACTTCTTGTTGGATTTGATGCCCCACCTTGTACATACTTGTACATTGATAAGAATATGCAGGACCATGGATTGTTTCAGGCGATTTGCCGCGTGAACCGCTTGGATACAGACGATAAAGAGTTTGGATATATAGTTGATTACAAAGATTTATTTAAAAAAGTTGAGGATGCTGTATCTGTATATACTTCGGAGTTGGATTATGACACATTCAAAAAAGAAGAATGCGATATAATGCTGCAAAATCGGCTGAAGAAAGGTCAAGAACGATTAGACGAAGCGCTTGAAGCTATTGCATTGTTATGTGAACCTGTTCCGCCGCATAAAGATACATTGGCATATCTAAGATACTTTTGCGGTAATACAGAAAAACAGGATGCCTTGAAGGAAACCGAAGTAAGACGGACAGCATTATATAAATCGGCTGTTGCTTTCATCCGCGCTTATGCAAACATCTCCGCCGAATTAGCACAGGCGGGTTATAACGATAAAGAAATCAAAGACATCAAAAACAAGATTGATTTTTATTTGAACCTACGAGAAGAAATCCGTAAAGCAAGCGGTGAAACTCTTGACCTGAAGACTTATGAAGCCGATATGCGGCACTTGATTGATAACTATATTCAAGCTGAAGACCCAAGAGTTGTTTCTCCGTTCGGGGATATGACGCTGTTGGATATAATTGTAAATTCCGGTATAGCCAACGCTGTCAACAGCTTACCTCAAGGAATTCAAAGCAATCAGGAAGCAGTTGCTGAGACTATTGAAAATAATGTGCGGAAGAAAATCATAAAAGAACATTTGATAGACCCGGCATTCTTTGATCGTATGTCGAAACTGTTGGATGAAATTATCAAAGAGAGAAAAGCGAAAGCTGTCAATTATCAGGAGTACTTAAAGAAAATTGCCGAGTTGGCAAAGCAAGTTAATGAAGGCAAAGGCAGTAACATTCCTGCCGAATTGAAAACACAAGCGCAAAGAGTTTTATATAATAACCTCCAAGAAAATCAGGAGAAGGCGCTTGCTTGTCATGAAGCGGTTATTTATAGCAGGAAAGCTGATTTCAGAGGAAACCTTCAAAAAGAGAACGAGATAAAAGCGGCGTTATTAAAAGTACTTCAGGATGTTAATGAGGTAGAAAGAATTTTCCCGATTGTCAAGAAGCAGCAAGAATATTAAAATGCACGAGTTAAAATTGGGCGATATTACCGTTGAGGTAATTCAGAAACACATTAAAAACATTCATCTGAGCGTTCACCCGCCTACGGGACGTGTTCGAATATCTGCGCCATCACGGTTGAGCTTGGATACGATTAGAGTATTTGCAATTTCTAAATTAGGTTGGATTAAAAAACATCAGATTAAATTTAAAAATCAGGTAAGAGAAACACCGAGAGACTATATCTCGAATGAAAGTCACTTTTATAACGGCAGGAGATATCTTATAAAGGTTATTGAAATTCGGTCAGTTCCCAAAGTTGTATTGAAACATGAACATATTGAGTTATATGTTCGACCGAGTTCATCAAGGTTACAGAGGAAAACCATTTTGGATGAATGGTATCGTGAAAGGTTAAAAGAGTCGATACCTATGCTTATATCAAAGTGGGAAAATATTATGAAAGTGTCCGTCAATGAGTTTGGAATTAAAAGAATGAAAACCAAATGGGGAACTTGTAATCATAGAGCAAAGCGTATTTGGCTAAATTTAGAATTGGCAAAAAAAACACCAATTTGTTTAGAGTATATTGTTGTTCATGAAATGGTGCATTTGTTAGAGCGTCATCATAACGAACGATTCAAGGCTTATATGGATAAATTCGTACCAGAGTGGAAATCTTTAAAAGAAGAATTAAGTAGAACGCCGGTCAGTCATGTGGATTGGAAGTATTGAGAGAAATGGAGTCGGAAAAAGGGTTGGAGAATTTGTTTGGGAGTCTTATCCTTCGACTCGTCCTCGTTTTACTCGGACTCGCTCAGGACAGCGTCCTTCGACTCGTCCTCGTTTTACTCGGACTCGCTCAGGACAGCGTTCTTCGACTCGTCCTTGTTTTACTCGGACTCGCTCAGGACGGCGTCCTTCGACAACGTGGTTAAAGCGGCTCCACTCAGGGTTTATACTTTAATTTACTGCTATAGCGATAATATTCTTGACATTGTCCTGTTAAAACAGTATTTTAAGATAAATAAAATGAAGAATACCGTTTAAGCGGGAAAATTATGAATAAAAGCCAAAATATAGCACAGATTATCAGGTATCACAGAAAAAAAGCTGGACTGAACCAAGGAGAGCTTGCAAAATTAGCAGGTGTAGGGAAGACAGCAGTGTTCGACATTGAGAAAGGGAAGGAAACAATTCAGTTCGATACGATTAGAAAAATCTTATACGCACTTAACATTCTAATCAAGTTAGACAGTTCACTCATGCAAGACTATGAACTCGAGGCATCTGATGAGAAGAGCTAAGGTGTTTGTGAAGGGCATAGAAGCCGGCGTATTGGAGGAAAGGGTGCGAGGAACGGAATACATATTTCGATATCTTGACACCTACCAAGGTGAACCTGTTTCGCTGACCATGCCGATAGAACATCGTTATATTCGTTTCGATTGCTTCCCACCTTTTTATGATGGTCTTCTTAACGTAGGTGTAATGTTAGTTGGTTTGCTGCGTCAAAGAAAAATCGACAAAAATGATTTCTTCAGCCAATTGGTCGCCGTTGGGCAAGACCTTGTCGGTGCTGTTACAGTCGAGGAAATATTGTGAGCCGCTGTCCGATTACATACGAAGAAATTCAGCCTGGGGCTCATTATTCTTCTCAAGGATTGAAACTGTTAGCCCGTCAGTTAAAGAGTCTTGAGGATATTCCCTATTCTGCCGAGGAACAGAGAAACGAGGCTGTTGCCAGGGCTTCGAAGATGTCCATTCAAGGTGTTCAACCGAAGCTGAGCGCTGTGCTAAACATTTCACAAGGAAAATTTGAGATTGTGGATAATGGGGGTACATACATTCTTAAGCCGCAAAGCCATTTTTTTGAAGTGCCGGAGAACGAAGACCTCACGATGAAACTTGCCGACGCATTCGGTATTGAGGTACCAATACACGGTTTGGTTAATTCAAAGGATAAATCATTAACATACTTCATCAAACGATTCGATCGTATTGCCCGGAAAGGGAAGCATTCAGTTGAAGATTTTGCGCAGCTATCAGGCAAAACGCGTGATACTAAGTATGATTCCAGCATGGAACAAGTCGTTTCGGTCATTGACAAATTTTGCACCTTCCCGCTTGTAGAAAAGCTGAAACTATTTCGTCTTACTATTTTTAATTTCTTGGTCGGCAATGAAGACATGCACCTGAAAAACTTTTCCCTGATAGGTAGGGAAAGGAAAATCGAACTTTCACCAGCATACGATTTACTGAACACAACGATTATCCTCCGTAATGTAACGGAAGAAATAGCTCTGCCACTTGGAGGGAAAAAGCGGAATCTTACCAGAAAATTGCTGATAGAATATTTCGGAAATGAACGACTCAAGTTAAAGGAACCAGTTATCCAGGATGTCCTTACAAAGTTAACCTCAGTTTTTAATTTGTGGGAAGATACTATTGCAAAGAGCTTTCTTTCTGATTCGATGAAGGAAAAATACTTCGAGCTACTTTCGAGCCGCAAAAAAGTGCTTGAGGTTTAGTAAAGGGAGTTGGGAAAAGAGCTTAAGTAAAAATATGAAACGTAAATTATACATTATTGGATTTATCCTGATTATCCTTTATCTGATTCTCTTAATACCTGAGTCGGATAATACAACAGAAATTATTTCAGGCGTTAAAATAATCGCAAAACCTTTTACATGGAATCAGGACGCTTACTGGGATTCGTTGGAAGCTCAATATTTAGAAGCTCGAGCGGCTGGATGTCAAAATCTCATACCGGTGAAAGATAGCCTTTTCAAGCGTGCGGATAGTTTGGTTACTCTCATCGGCAAGAAATCATTTCAGCCGGTAGCAAAAGTATTTTCAGACCTTGAGACCACCATTTTTATCTTGGCACCGATAGTGGGTGCTTGTCCCGATTGGTTATCGCAATACATTCGGCTTGCTTCAAAATTAAGGTCTGTTGTAAAACGTCAATCGGAAAACTGGGATATGAACTCATTCGATGCAAGACATACTCTCTACCGTTTATTGTACGGATCTCGATGGGCGACTGAAGAAATAATACTTCAAGCCCCCGATAGCTTCGCGATTGACCCATTTATACCCGGTATTGATGAGCCTTCTATAACTTCTTCCGCTGAAATACTCGGTTTAAAAATTCACAGCGGTGATATCCTTGTGTCGCGCGGCGGGGCGCCGACTTCAGCTTTGATTGCCCGCGGCAACGACTTCGCCGGAAATTTTTCGCATATTGCACTCGTTTATGTCGATCCCTCTACCAATGCTATTAAAATAATCGAGTCGCATATTGAGCGTGGTATAACGACCTCAAGTGTTGACGATTATTTGAAGGATACTAAACTTCGTATTATGGTTTTGCGTTTAAAATCCGATCTGCAGCAAATGATTAACGACCCGATGCTTCCTCACAAAGCTGCACTCTCAATGCTTCATTCAGCCTCATCACGGCATATTCCTTATGACTTTGAAATGAATGCAAACGACTCTTCCAAATTGTTTTGCTCGGAAGTTGTCTCATTCGCTTTTAACAAATTCAGTGTACGGCTATGGATGGGAATGTCCCATATTTCTTCTCCGGGGCTGAGAAACTGGTTAACTTGTTTCGGCGTGCGTTATTTTGAAACACAAGAACCGTCCGACTTAGAGTATGATCCACAATTAAACGTTGTGGCAGAATGGAGAGACCTCGAAACACTCCGTCAAGATCATTACGATAATGCTGTTACTGAAGTTATGCTCGAAGATGCAGAAAGGGGAATGAAATTGGAGTATGATTGGTATCTGCTTCCCGTTGCGAGAGTATTAAAAATTTATTCGTACATACTAAATTTATTTGGGATGATTGGACCCGTTCCGGAAGGAATGAACGCAACCGCCGCATTGAGAAATGAATGGTATTCAAAAATGCATTCAACCAGAAAGGAAAAATTGGAACAAGCCGCAACTGATTTTAAAAAGATTAACGGTTACGAACCGCCATACTGGAAATTAGTGAAGATGATGCGGCAGGAATAAAATTTATATTTAATCAGCAATCAAATTAATAGTTCCATGTTGATACACTTTTATCCAATATCCTATACCGGGTTTTAGTGTATCGGCAACAAAATAACCGTTTGAATATCCATAATATTTCGAAGCAGTAATATTAGCAGGATTTGTAACTACCTTATTAACCGGTATTGGTTTAGTGATTGAACCAACCATATTCCAACCAGGTGAAACTGAGTGTATAAGTGAGTTCATTGGATTTGCTGTAAACACAACAGTTTGGTCTCTATCAAATTTTAACCAGTAACCTTTTCCCGGCGTCAAAATATTTTCTATAGAATAACCGATGCCCGGATTATATATGAATGCATTCGTTACAGAGGTGGGGAATAAAACATTTTTTTCAGTCGAAATATCAACAGGTACTGAAATCATATTCCATTTGTTAGAGATATTTATTGAAAGAGTTTCAATCGGTTTATAATCAACATTCAGTTTTAAAAATTTTAGCTTTGTTCCTGAAACCGGACGTGCTTCGGTTGCCAACGTTGCATAGTTAGCACCGGGAATCCTGTCTTCATGATAAACCATAAACACCCAGTTACTATCGTTACCGTCTGTATTTAAAAAGGGATTGACAGTCGAAAGCGAAACATATCTTTCATCTATATCAGTTGTGTTAGTAATATTTTTGGGGATAGTCCAATTAGTTCCGTTATCATCGCTGTATGTTAGAATTATATCGCTGTAATTAAAGCCATCCGGATCAGTGATTCCCTGTAGAAACGCATCAGCAGCAATGTATATTCTACTGCCGGTAGTATTTTTTCCGATTGAAGGAAAATTAAACGCAAAGTTATGGTTGGTTTGTCCGTTTTGAACACCTGTAGTTTTCATTAATCTTGGGAACACAAAACTGTCGATGACTGCAGTTGATGTTTGTGTACTCGATTTCCAAAGTCGGACTTGATTTGCTAACTTGTAGTCACTGCCTGAATAGTTGCTTCGAGTATATGCAACATACAATGTTGTTCCGTTGTACATTGCATCGAATCCTGTCCAGCAAGGACCCGACGAACCGTTTTCGGCATCGATTGCAATTTTATCTCCCCACGTAACACCGTTATCTGTGGACAGGCGAGTGAGAAGCGAATCGGGATTAGTACTTGACCGCCAGATTACGGCAACACTTCCGTCATCGCCCGCAGCTAATGTAACTCTGCCGCTGTGCTTCGATGAAGTTTCGAGCCGCGTCCAGTTGTTCCATGTTCTATCCTGAGTAAAACTAATTACGGATAAACCACTTAACAAACTTGAAGACGGAAAAGAACCCGTTAAAATAATATTCCCGTTTGAAGTTTGAACTATCGAGGGCCATAGCACATCGTCGTTATTCAATAAATGAAGAGGAGGAAGGTAAGTAGAAAAGTTTTTTTCCCCTTCATAGCTATCAATATAAAGTGAACTTTGCAGAGGTAAACCTGTTCCGGGTGAACCGTGGCTTGCAATTGCAGCGAAGTAATTTAATTCGGAATCAGATGCGAATATCAACGAAGGATAACCAGAGCGGACGTTTGGCACAATTAGCGGTGTTCCCCAACTCTGACCGCCATCGTAGCTGAAATTGTAGGCAATCCGCCGCGACATTGAAATAGCAGTGGCACTACTCGAATCAGTCGATATCATTGATACAACATGAATGTTGTTAGGGTCGTTTGGATTCATCTCGATATAATTAATCGCCCCGCCGTTGCTTTGCAAATCCCAATATCCATAAATTTTTGTATCAATACCTTTTGGTTGGTATTGTGTCTGATTAGAGTATGTTTGTTTTGAGTCCCTTACAGGTATATCTTTATTTATAACTTCTGGGATTTCCTTCAGGAATTTAGGACATACTGAAACCTGTCTATTTTCTAAATTTTGAGAAAATACAGAGACAGTAAATACAAACACCGAAAAGAATTTCAATACAAATTTTGACATTAGCAGTTACTACGATTATACATTACGAATTTTGTTAATAAAGTAGTTAAAAATCGAATAAAAACAAATATTCCACTATCTCTGTTTGTAGTTAAATTTTTCTTATATTTTCTGAAAGCTATAAGGATTTTATGAATGTATTTTTAACAGGAGCCACCGGTTATGTGGGAAATAAAATTTTGTCGGCACTCATTAATTCTAAACATCACGTAAGTGTTTTAGTTCGTAATGACTCTGCAAACAAAATTCCGGATAACTTTAAATCGGGAATAAAAATCGTTAAAGGTGATGTAACTAATCACAAAAGTTATGCGGGACAGCTTTCCGGTTGCGATGCAATAATTTATCTGCCCGGACTTATTCGCGAGTTCCCCGAACGAGGAATTACATTTAAACAAATTCACTTTGATAGTGTAAAGAATTTGATTGATTCCTCAAAGCGGGAAGGTGTGAAGCGTTTTTTATTAATGAGTGCCAACGGTGTGAAACCAAATGCTTCAACAAAATATCTTAGAACAAAATATGATGCTGAAGAATACTTGAAACAGAGCGGACTCAGTTGGACTATCTTCAGACCTTCAGTAATTTTTGGTGATGAGAACGAAGGCAGGAATAATTTTATTTCTGTTATAATTGATTTACTGAACCAGATGCCGCTGTTCGTTCCGGTTATAGGAAATGGCGAATATCGGTTTCAACCAATTTCGATTGAAAATGTTGCTGATGCTTTTGTGAAGAGTTTGGAAATGGGAAAAACAATCAGTAAAACCTACTGCATGTGCGGTAACGAAATTTTTACATATAATCAATTAGTAAATATAATTTTGAAAATAATAAATCGAAAAAAAATAAAACTCCACGTTCCGGTCTGGGAAATGAAGTTACTTGCAAAATTGTTTGATAAATATGAATGGTTTCCTGTAACACACGATCAAATTACTATGCTTCTTGAAGAAAACATTTGCAGAGGCGGAACAGATTTTTTTGAGGAGTTGAATATTGAACCAATCTATTTGGAAAATGGGCTAAAAGTATTTCTCAAAAATATTTAGTAAATTAACAGGTCAAAAATATATGAAAGGAAAATTCTTCTGATACGAGCATTGATAAATTGGCTTCGCCACCTCAAAGAGTGGGTTGAACACTTTGCCACAAAACCTTATGCACTCCACGCATTGTTTTGGATTGCATTTATCGAGGCATCATTCTTTCCGATTCCTCCGGATGTGCTGTTAATTGCATTAGCAGTAGCCACACCGCGTAAGGCATTTAAATTTGCACTTATTTGCACCGCAGGTTCTGTAACAGGCGCCTATTTAGGTTATCTCATCGGGTACGGATTCTTTGAAGTCATCGGCAAGCCGATACTCAGTTTTTATGGAGCGTTTGATAAATTCGATTCCGTTCTTCAAACTTATCGCGAGCATGGCTTCTTAGCACTTTTTATAGCCGGATTTACACCAATCCCGTATAAAGTTTTCACTATTGCAGCGGGCTTTAACCAAACAATTGATTTAGTCACACTGACGCTCGGTTCGCTTGTTGGCCGTGCTTCAAGGTTCTTCCTTGTCGGCGGTTTATTGTTCTTCTTCGGCGCTCGAATAAAAATTTTTATTGATAAGTATTTCGATAAATTATCATTAGCATTTGTTATTCTTTTCATACTTGGAATTGTTACAATTAAATGGCTTATTTAATTTACTTCACTAATGCAATCGAGTAGAGAAAGAAATGTGAGTCTTCCGCGTGCAATTTCAAAGTTAGGCGTCGCATCGCGCAAGCAAGCTGAGGAGATGATTCTATCAGGACGTGTAACAGTAAATGGATTAGTATTAAAAAATACTTCGTTCAGAGTTGATCTACGTGAAGATAAAATTAAATTGGATGGAGAGGCGATACAAAAGAAAAAATTCATCTATCTCATCTTGAATAAACCGAAAGGTTATGTAACAACCCGTTCCGATGAATTAAATCGCAAAACAATTTACGATTTACTGAAAAATGTCCGGGAATGGGTTTTTCCTGTCGGAAGATTGGATAAGGATACAACCGGGTTGCTACTGTTAACAAATGATAATAAATTAGGGGAGGTTCTTACGAACCCGAAATCCCCGCCTGACCCGCTCGACCATCGGGCGAGCTGGCGGGCAGGCAGGATTCATAAAACGTACGTAGCAAAAATTAACAAACCGGTTGACCGTTTAGCTTTAGAAAAATTAAGAAGTGGTGTTTTTATAGATGAAGATTTGAAAACACTCCCAGCAAAAGTAAACATAATAAACGGGACAAGAACAGAAATTATGCTGACTATAGTTGAAGGTAAAAACCGACAAGTCAGAAGAATGTTCGAATCTCTGACTTATAAAGTGATAGAACTGAAACGAATCCAAATCGGACCGATACTATTAGGAAATTTAGAATTAGGGTGCTTCAGACATCTTACAAAGCCGGAAGTTGAAAAATTAATGGAACAAAAATGACCAAAGTAGCTTCGTTATATGTTGAAGTATGTGTGTTTAAATTTGAAAAAGGGAAGGCAGAATATCTGATTCTTCAAAGGTCGGATACCGAAAAAATTTATCCCGGAATATTTCAATTTATAACAGGGACAATCGAAGAAGGGGAAACTGCAATAACTACCGCAAAACGCGAAATGATTGAGGAAATTAACATTCCTCACAAAAATTTTTGGGTTATTCCATTTATAAATCCATTCTATGTATTTACCAGGGATGTAGTAAATTTATCACCAATGTTTCTTGCAGAAGTTGAAAACGATAAAATCCCTTTACTCTCTTCCGAACACCAGGCTTATGAATGGTGCGATTATGAGACGGCTTTGAAACGACTAAATTGGCATGGACAAAGAGAGGCATTAAAAATCGTTGATAATTTCCTTACAGGGAATGATGAGTGGTTAACAACCTGCTGATGGGAAAATAACGAAACTTACAATTTGCCCGAGACATTTTCTTTAATTTCGAATTTTTTGTTTTCAGGAAATTTTTTTAATAAATCTTCGGCTGTCTGCGAAATCGAAATTGTTGCCGAATCTATTATTTGAACGAACTGTTTTATATCTCCCAAATTGAAGGAATGCGGGTTATTACTTTCTGTCTCTTTGATTACTGTTTTCAACATAGTTAGAGCGTTACTGGCAGTCAGTCCATAAGCCAATAACGAATTCCTGTAAGTATTAAGAATTTCAATAAAGGTGTTCCAATTTTCAATCACTAATCGGTTATTTTCTCTTTCTTTGCGGAATAAGTAACGCTCGTGAATTCCATTCAAAATTATTGGCAAATGTTCTAAGTCGAGTTGATCTTTTCTTATATAATCGTATGCCCCTAATTTCATTGCTTCGACTGCAATATTTTCTGAGCCGGCGGCGGTTAGCATTAGGACAGGCGTTTCGTTTTTTTGTTCACACATCGTTTGAAGCACGTTCAAACCGCTAATGCCTTGCATTTTGTAATCGAGTATTATTACATCGAACTGAAGTCGATTCAATAATCCAACGGCATCTTCACCCGATTCGCATTCTGTACATTCAAACTTGTCGGTCGATTCAAGATATTTTCGTAGAATATTTCTTAAAGGTTCTTCGTCATCGACGAGTAGGATTCTTAGTATGTTTAAATTTACCATTCATTCTCCTTTTGCTCAAAAAATAGTAACGGAAAAAACTCTGTTGAATATAACAAACGCCTATTTAATTAGCAAATATTTATAATAAAAAAGCCGAGGGCTTTTGCCCCCGGCTTGTGGTTGATTGTGGAAGTTAAAAAATAATATTAATAATTATTTGATTAACAACATCTTTTTAAGAGCAATGAATTCGTCGCCGTCATCAATTGGTTTTGCAACGATTCTGTAGAAGTAAACGCCTGTTCCGAGTTTGTTGCCGTATTGGTTTATAGCGTTCCATACGAGCGATTGATAACCGGCAGACATTTCCTCGTTTACCAAGACTGTTACTTCGCGACCGATAATATCATAAACCGCGATGCGAACATAACTATCTTTTGGTAGATCGAACCTGATTTCAGTTGATGGGTTGAACGGGTTCGGATAATTTTGCTGCAAAGCAAACACAGTTGGAATAGCCTCTTCACTTCCATCTTTAGCTAAAACCGAAGTCGCAACACGAATATTACCACCACCAAACGGTTTACGCATCGCTTGCAGTATTGAACGGGTTCCATTCCAGTTGCTTGAGAAGAGCAGGCCACCGGCTTCATTTTGGTAAGTGATACTCACAGAATCACTCTGTCCTTGTGCAGAGGAATCAAACATTGCAATTGTGAGTATGAAATTACCGGGTAACGAATAAAGATATAGTGGATTTGGGTCGGTAATATTTTTCATATTAGCTTTAGTTTCAAAATTAGCACGTTTGCCATTAATAGCCATCGAATTAACAGAGTTGCTCTTAATCTGATAGAGACTGTCGTTATAAGCCCGAACTATTATGTTAGCTTGTCCCTGTATATTTTTTCCGCTCTTGTTATATTTCATCGTAAAGCCGAAATTAGTTTTCGCACCAACTTTGCCACGATATATTCCTTGTGAATTATTGGTAACAACATATCCACCACCTGTAACATTATCTTGTCCGGGAACTGAAATTGTAATTACCTCTGGTTGAGAAACTCCAGTATAAAAATTGTTCACAACAACATAAACATCAAATGAAACACCACCAGATGATTGTTCTAGGTTAGTTAATGTGTAGTCAAATGTTGTTGTTGCCGTACCTACAGTTAAGTCACTTTCATTCACTAATCCAACATTAGCAGAACCCAATGCTGGGACTGTTGTTGGGGAGCCACGATGGAAAGTAACTCTTGCATTACGAATATCGCCGCGGAAATCATCGTTTACATCAAAGACTGTTACAGAAAGTGTAACAGTTGCTTTAGTTGATGTAGCTGAAGATGTTGAAAAATAACTTGTGCCGGAGTATTCGGCAAGTGCGTTCTCTTGTTTAACTTTAAGTGGACCAGTATTTAAGTTTTCACAACCGGTGAGGTTAGCCGAGTTAGGTGTAAATACTGCGATTACTTTGTAAGTACCTGGAGCTTGTGTAATTGTGAAGATACCGCTGATAACTGAAGAACTTGCAGAGGAACTACCAAGATTTATTATTGGTCCACTGTTTAGTTGAATTTTGAAAACAACAGTTCCACCAGTAGTATTCAATTCAGACTGCGCGGTTGGAGAAACAATTGTGGATACTAACGTTACTTGATCTGAATATTGAACAGAATCAGGTGCAACTGAGATTGAGGTTGAGGCCTTGCCAATTGTAAATGGCTTGCTGTCGTTTGATCCAAGATAATTATCATTCTCGGGATAGATAGCCGAGGCACTATACGTGCCGACATTGACCGGTGCATCGGTTGTTGGACCATACGAAGTCGAGCCGGTTCCATTATAGTTGACATCCAGCGATTGACTGAGTCCACCAGCGCCTGTAACTATTGCACTTCCGGCATACGGATTGCCATTGAATATTCCACCAGCAACTGTAACGGTTGTTGTGGTCGGGGCTTTACCGATGACTAAAGTACCTTCAACAATTGTCGCAACGTAGTTCTGATTGTCAAGAAGAGCCGATACCGGATAGTTACCGACATTCGTTCCTGTACCGCCGGTTACTTCAAGTCCGTTTACATTTGGATCAACAGTAACCACAGCACTGATCTCACTTCCTGTATAAATGTGAGGACCAAGATTTGAAATCGATATTGTTGCATCGGCTTTTCCGATTGTTAGATTAGCACCGACATAAGTCAATGTGTAGTTATTGTTCAGTGCAACCGTTCCTTGTGTTATTGCATAAGCTCCAACATTCTCACCGGCATCACGAGTCAATGCACCTGTGAAATCATCACTGAATGCAAGTGAACCGCTTGTAATCTGATATGTAAATACTGGATCAGCGTCACCATAAGTCTTGCTCTTGGCATCGGCTGTGATTGTAATAGAACGCAATCCGATTGTTAGATTAGCACCGACATAAGTCAATGTGTAGTTACTGTTCAGTGCTACCGTTCCTTGTATTATTGCATAATCACCAACATTCTCACCGGCATCACGAGTCAGTGAACCTGTGAAAGCATCACTGAATGCAAGTGAACCGCTTGTAATCTGATATGTTAATGCTGGATCGGCGTCGCCATAAGTCTTGCTCTTTGCATCGGCTGTTATTGTAATTGAACGCAAGCCGATTGTTAGACTTGCACCGACATAAGTCAATGTGTAGTTACTGTTCAGTGCTACCGTTCCTTGTGTTATTACATAAGCTCCAACATTCTCACCGGCATCACGAGTCAATGAACCTGAGAAATCATCACTGAATGCAAGTGAACCGCTTGTAATCTGATATGTAAATACTGGATCAGCATCACCATAAGTCTTGCTCTTGGCATCGGCTGT
>JAUXOG010000094.1 GCA_030682385.1 Bacteroidota bacterium | reverse complement strand
CGTCATCGATTTATCAAAGTTTTTGAAGAATTCAGCCATCCACAATTTTTCTTCTTCCGAGAGTTTTCTGCCAGCAATGACATCTGGAACTAAAGTATTCGATTGGAAAATATCTTCTTGCACATTTTGAAAACTCGCAATAGCTTCCGTTGGTTTTAACACGGTTGGAATGAGTGTAACCACTCCTAAATATTTACTGAATGAACGTCTGTTCATAGTAACCTCCTTTTGTTTAATATTTTGAGATCTATTTTTTCTCTCTTTTTCATTCGACTCCTCTGGAGTCGATATTATTATTTTCACCTAACTATAAACATTTGTCTCCTACGGAGACAATATTATTAAGTATATGAGGATGGAAATTTGAATTCTACTTTTTCTGTTTTCACTAAGAGTTTTTCAATCCAATCGTTCACATCGAATTGTGCTTCAGCTTCTGCAATTTCTGCCGGGTCAGCCCAAGTTTCAGGATTACGCGGAGTTAGAAACGAGCAGCAGTCGTCGTATGGCTCTTTGCAGATATCGTAAGTTTCTATTTTACGTGCAACATCTATTATTTCTTCTTTATCGCTGCCAACAAGTGGACGCAGTATCGGAAGCTTTGCTGCATTATTGATGACACGGATGTTGCGAAGAGTTTGTGATGCAACCTGCCCTAAACTTTCGCCGGTTACCAGTGCGTTTGCTTTTTCGTTGGTTGCAATTCGTTCGGCAACCCGAACCATCATACGCCGGTACAAAATAACACGGAGCGGCTGCGGCGTTTTTAATACGATATCCTGCTGACATTCGGCGAAAGGGACAAGATACAATTTTGAAAAATATTGATACTGCGTTAGCAATTCTAATATTTTCTTAACCTGATCAATTGAGTTGTGCGACACAAAAGGATAGCTGTGAAAGTGAACATATACTACGTAAGCCCCACGCTTCATAATTTTGTAAGACGCAACGGGCGAATCGAATCCTGCTGAAATTAAAGAAACAACCCGTCCGCTGACACCCGCCGGTAACCCACCAGCACCCGGAATTTTTGATAGATAAACATAAGCCAACTTATCTACAATCTCGATATAAATTGTTTCGTCGGGTTGTGATAAATTTGCCCGAACGTTGAAGCGTGAGCAGAGAAACGCACCGACTTCCTTGTTAACCTCAACCGATGTTTTAGGGTATGCTTTGTTAGCACGGGATGTTTTTACACATATCGTCGAGAATGATTTTTCGATTAAGAGAGATTCCGCAATCGAGTTGAATTCTTCTATTGATTGTCCTGTTTCGAATCCAAAACAAATATTAGAAAGTCCGAAGACTTTTTTCAACCTCCCGATTACCTCGTTAGTTACTTCTTGGTTTGGATCTATATAAATAATAAATCTGCCGAAGCCGCCTGTAACAGCATTTTGCGGAAGCAATCCCTTTAGGGTGAGCCGGACATTTCGAAGAAGATGTTTCTCGAAGTAGCCGCGGTTTTTTCCTTTCAGACCGATTTCGTGATGATGAACTACAATGATTGGTTTCATACTATAAATAAATATCTTTCCGATGACCAATTGCGTGAATCATTATAAGTTTTTCTCCCCGAATTATTTGATAGATAATGCGGTAATCTCCAACTCTCAATTTAAAAAGTCCTGTTAGTTTCCCTTTCAACGATATTGGTTTTATTACATCGAAATTTTCAGATAGCCATTTTATCCGTCCAATTATTCGATGCGCTATTTTTTTATCCAAACGCTCCATATCGACAATTGCAGCATCTAAAAACTCTACACTATAAGGCAGCATTTACTTTAGCTCCAACCGTTTTTCAACTTCTCCTAACTTTTTTCCTCGTTTCCCTTTAGCTACTAAAGCCTTTTGTTGAACCAATCTTTTTTGTATCTCCTCACGAAATAATAAATGTTCTTCTGGATCTCCAAGAATTTCAAGTAATTTCTGTTCAATTGCTGATGAAATTAGTTGGCTCAATTCTTCTTTTGTTATATTCAACAATGTGTTTGCAGGCATAAAAATCCCAATCGTTTATTTATAAATATCAATTTAAGTTAATGAAAATTTAGCTTTATTTTTAATTAGTTCAAAATTATTTTCTTTTCCTAAAAACGAATAATAGCGTTGCCCCCGCAACAAACCCGCCGATATGTGCCCACCAGGCAACTCCGCCGGCATCGCCGCCAATTCCAAGCGATAACGTTCCGCTTAAAAGCTGCATCAAAAACCAGATACCTAAAAATAAAAATGCTGGTAACTCTACAAATTGAATGAAGAAAAATATTGGGATGAGTGTTAAAATTTTTGCACGCGGGAACATCAGTATGTAAGCGCCCAACACACCGGCAATCGCACCGCTTGCACCAACCATCGGAATTGCGGATATCGGGTTAATAATGATTTGCCCGGCAGCTCCACCGACTCCGGCGAGCAGATAAAAGAAAATATATCTGATGTGCCCCAACCTATCTTCTATATTATCTCCGAAAACGTGAAGGAAGAGCATATTCCCAATCAGGTGCATCCATCCACCATGCATAAACATTGAGCTAAAGACAGGAAGAACAGTCATCAAACCAAAATCGAACATCTGCACATCGTTCATCAATCGAACAGGCACTAATCCAAATTGATAAATAGCTGCTTCATAAGATTTGCCGAGCGAAATCTGCAACAGAAAAATTATTACATTTACACCGATGAGTACATAATTTACTATCGGAAATGTTCGATGTGGGTTAATATCGCGTAGCGGTATCATTTGATTTTATCTATTTGTTGAGTTAGCCATCTTGAAAAATCGTTTAGACTTTCCTCGCTGATTTCGTGAGCCATAGGATATTCTTTGTAAGTAAGTTCAACATTCTGTTTCGATAAAAACTCTTTTGCTTGTCTGCCGATATGAATTGGGATGACCGAATCGTATGTGCCGTGTATAATAAAAATTGAATGCTTGTTTAAAGATTTCAACTCCACGGGAAGTTTGAATTTTTCTGAGAAATACCCGCTGTTGGCAACAAGCCCGTGTATAGATTCCGGTTTGGTTAATAAGAGGAGATATCCCATAACCGTTCCCATACTAAAGCCCAAAACGAAAATCTTAGAAGTATCGACAGGATATTGTTCAACAACATCATCCAAGAATCGAGTTAATTTCTGGTGGCTTTCTTTTAGAGATGATAATTCGGGTTGAAAATTTTCTAACATCTCAAACCAAGTGTAACCAAAACCATAGTCGAATGGAAAGGGAGCCCGAACGCTGATTATCAACAAACGCGGGTCTAAGTATTCCGCCAGTCCAAGTAAGTCGTTCTCATCAGCCCCTCTGCCGTGAAGCAGGATAAGGCATGGATGTTTCTCATTCTTTTCTACTCGCGGTGGAATAATTTTATGAATTAAAGTGCTTTTAATCGTTTGTATTTGCATTGTAACTTATTTGTTTTTATCCATCAGTTGTTTGTAGATATTTAGTACCTGTTTAGCAGCAGTTGCAGAATTAAAAAGTTTGATCCTTTCTAACCCCTTTCTAGAGAGTTCATCGAGCCGTGAATCATTTTCAGAAAGTTTTATCATGGAATCAGCTAATTCATCGATGTTAGTCGGGTCGACTAAGATTGCCGCTCCTTCGGCGATTTCTTTTAACGATGACGTGCTAGAAGTTATTACCGGTGTACCAGAAGCCATAGCTTCGAGGACAGGAAATCCGTAACCTTCATACAGCGATGGGTAAACAAAATAGTGAGCAAGTCGATATAGTGACGCAAGTTCTTTTTCAGGTAGATAATTGAGATAACGTATATTTTTCACTCTCGAGGATTGCTTAATCGCCTCGAAAATATCTCTGTACAGCCAGCCCGGTTTACCGCAAATTACTAATTGAAGAGGAAACTTATGTTTATGTTGAAACATTTCAAATGCTTTGATGAGGTTGACAAGATTTTTTCTTGGCTCAATTGTTCCGACGAATAAAATAAAAGGAATATCTAAATTGTACTTTGATTTAATTAAGCTGTCATAATTAGGTTCAGGGATATTTGTAAATATTGGCTCGATAGGGAAATGCACAACCCTGATCTTATCGGCAGTGGATGGAAAGAATTCAATTATGTCGTTTCGAGATTGATTAGATGGGGTTATTATTGCATTAGCTCTCTGTATAGATTTAAAAATATATGTATCCCATTTTATAACTTGTTTTTGTAAAAGGTGGGGATATTTTTTATAGGCAAGGTCGTGGATTGTAATAATACCTTTTGCGGTGTGGAGAGGTGGTAGGAATGGGTCGGAACTGTGGAAGATATTGATACTTTTAAGAAAATATTCGATGTTCGGTGTTCGAAATTGATTCCAATAAAACCGTTTTATATTTCCGGGAATTTTTAACAAACTGAGCTGGACATTGTGTTTTTTAAAAATTTTGATAGTCTCAATATCCAATGAATATGACCAACCGTGTAAAATATATTCGTTGATTTGATCAATATTCATCAAACCTTTCAAAAGGTTCAATGCAGCTCTACCAATGCCGGCTTTCTTTTGCTGGATGTAGCTTATATCAAATGCGATTTTCATACTATATTCTGATTAATTCAAAATGAAGCGATCTTATTATATTTCCTAGTCGATGTGCAGAATGAGTGAGAATCTTTTTAAATAAGGTTGACTGTATGATTATTTTTTCATAACACGGAGGTAAAACAATATATTTTATATCAACAGATTGCTCTAATAAAAGTCGTGGGCTTTTAAATGGGTATATCACAAATCCAACACAATAGATTTTAAATTTTGCATTGGAATAATAAGACCGTTGTTGTCCAAAATTTTTGTTAGGATCAAAAATGTCTAAAGAATTTTCGTTTAAAAAATGAACGTGTGTCGGATCAGCTGAAGCATCCCACGAATTATAATAGGGAACTTGGATAATGATACGCGCATCGGGCTTTGTTATTCTATAAATCTCTTCCAAAGTTTTTGGTATATATTCTAGGTGTTCTAGCACATCTATCATAAGAACTTCTTCAAAATAATGATCTTCGAATGGCCAAGGGAAAACGGATAGATCGTGTACCACATCTACACCTTTCAATCCAATTATATCTTGGTTAACATAACCGTCAAGAATTATATGACCGCATCCTAAATGTAATTTACTCTTCATAAAGTATTAAATTAATTTTTGATAAATAACCAAATAATCTGAGTCTTTTAAAGAACAAATTACAAAAGTATCAAAATTATTTTTTTATATTTTATTTTCATCTTTTAAAATTTATGAAATATGTCTATCATTTGCTGTGATGCCATTCCAATGGAATACTCTTTCTCAACTTTTTCTCTTCCCCTGTTTAACAAAGTTTTTAGCAAATCGCTATCGTCAGTCAATCGTTTTATCGAATTCGCTAATTCCTCATAATCATTCTCTTTGAAGATTAGCCCGCATTCGCCTATTACGTTTGGTATATCTCCAGAATTTGATCCGATAACTGGTACCCCTAACGCCATTGCTTCGATGAGAACACGTCCGAATTGCTCTTTCCAAAACTTTGTGTTGCGGGACGGTAAAACAAGCACATCAAAATTTGTCAGGACAGAAGGAATATCTCTATATCCGACAGCATCGTTCCATTTGATCCTGTGGCTAATACCAAGATTTTGGGCTAACATTTTTAGGTTTTCTTTTTCCGGACCATCACCAACAATCAAACCATGAATATCTTTGTCAGTCAGACTGATAGCTTTTACCAATATGTCAACTCCTTTTTCATACGAAAGTCGGCCAAGATATCCAACTACAAAAGAATCAGTCTTCTGGCTTGTTTGTTTGGGTGCGAATTGAAAATCTTCAATGTTTAAAGATGGCGGTATGTACACTACACTCCAGCCCGCCAATTCTTTCATCATATATTCAGCGGTATGCGAATAAACAACACATATATCTATTCTCTTTTTTGTGTAAGATTCAATCAGCCGGTTTATCCATCCGAACTTATATGGATATGGGTTATTCCGATAATCAATGTTTCTCCATGTTGCACAAGCAAGTCTTATTTTGGGAAAATATTTACTGACCGTCAAAACAAGATGGAATGTGTTAAAATTTTCCGGCTCACTGTTAATAAAAATTATATCCGGCTTTACAGTGCCAATTATTTTTTTTAATTTAAGATAAACTATTCGCTGATGTCGATAACCAAAGATAAAAGGACTTTCATATATTTTCAGATTATAATCCTTTTCTTCTTCACAGTACGTGATAATTCCCTGTTCTCTCCAACTCTCAGGAACGAGTAAATGTATCGGTTCTCCGATTTGTTTAGCTAACAATCTGTACAGATCCCTGCGACTTGATGCGACGGCGAGATTGTCTATTATCAATATTCTCATCAAATTTTTCTTGCTTTAATTATCAAATAGTAACTCATCCTGCCCCACGAAATGTCGTAATCTATGTCGTCTACTTTATCCAAGAACTTACTCAAATCCAACTTAAAATGTTTTAAGCAAAAATGTTTTATCCCAAAAGTAATCGGAAAAAGAAAAAGTTCGCCATAATGTTTGTGTTCTATTTTAAACAACCTAAAAAATAATCTTCGCAAATCGGTAAACGAATAATAGGTTTTGGATTTTATTTTCTGGGATAAATTTTCAGGGGCAAGGAAGCGGAATAACCCTTTGTATGGTATCGAAAGTATTAACAAACCACTTGGTTTTAATATCCGCCACGCTTCGCTAATTACCATTTTATCATCTTGTGTATGCTCCAAAACATCCAGCAGCAAAACAGCATCGGCAAAGTTCGATTGCAATGGTAAATTATCAGCTTTTGCCAGTATTAAAGTGATATTTGGATTATGATTATCTAATGCTTTTAACGCATCAATATCTGTATCAACTCCAATAACATTTTCACTTTTTAATTGCAATAACTTTATCAGCGGACGGTTTGAACAACCGATATCCACTATGTATTGTGTTTGTGGGAGCCACGCGAAAGCCCACTTATGATTGGTAAATAATTTTTCTTTTCGTTCACTCATTATACAAAGATAAGGTTTTTTCAGATATATTTTCCCACGAATAATTTTTAGCTGAATTGATTGCATCATAGCTAAATTGTTTCCGCAAACTATTACTATCAATTAATTTGACAATTTTATTGGCAATATCATCTGCATCTCTATTAATGAAATAACCATTACTGCCATCTTTCAAATAATCTTCCACTCCGGGAACTTTAGTAATAAGTAGTGGCAATCCACACGCAGCCGCTTCCATTCCTGCAATCAAAAACGATTCGTGATAAGTAGGCAAAACAAAAATATCGCTTGCGTTGTAATATTGAGTTAGTGGACTCTGTAATCCTTTAAAAAAAATACGGTTTCCCAAATTTAATTTGGTGCTTAATTCATAATAGGGCTTTGGATTATCTTTACCAACTACAAGAAGATTTACGTTTTTATGTTTTATCAAATCCATAGCTTTAATAACAAGCTCAAGCCCTTTCCTATCAAATTCGTTCCCAACAAAAAGAAGAACAAAATCATCCTTGGAGAATCCAAGTTCTTTTCTCTTCAGGATTTTTTCTTCTTCAGTTATTGACTGAAATTCCTGTAAATTTACTCCATTAGGAATTACGACTATATCTTCTGGAGGAACATTATAGTATTCACATATCTCCTTCTTTAAGCCATTCGAGACTGCAATAATTTTTTTATAGTTACCTTTTGTAAACGATAATTTTTCTACATGTAACCTAATCGTATCTGCAATATGGAGATTCTTATTTGATAAAAAGTGTTTAGAAAGTTGTTGACGAATTTCCATTCCCGCTTTATGACAACTTTGCACAGTCAATACGTCGCATTTTTTTATGTTTGCGGCATGCGAATGAATAATATCAAATTTATTATTTTTTATATATCTCTGAAAATTATACCTGAAACTTAAAAGTTTTGTTGATGTTTTAAAAGCCCACGCAGGAACCCTTACCTTCGCGATCTGGTAATCTAAGTTCTGAAAAGATGAAGAAAAAACAGTTACATCTTCTCCACTATGAATGAAATTCCTCGTCAATTCATACGCAGCTCGTTCAATTCCACCTTGTTTATTAAAGTCTATTACAACTGTTGCGATTTTCATTCGTATTAATCAGTTAAGTTAAATAAGTTTGTGTTGCGAAATAATAGTCGTCTAATCATCCAGATACCAAAAACCCAAAAGATTATACAAAAGATTATTATCAGAATCAATTGGTTCATTGTTGGGGAAATAAAAATCATCTTGCAAACTATCGTAGGTGAAAATCCGATAATCGTGGTAAACAGCCAGTTCGTGATTTGAAGAGGTATTCGTATACGATTGTATAGCAATAACCACGAACCAAAATTAACGAGGATGATAACCGCACCGGTTGCAATTGCCACACCCAACACACCGAATTTTGAAATTAGTAAGATATTTAGAATTATATTTAACAATGCCCCATAAAGACTTAAAAGGAAAATTGATTTTTCTGCTCGTAGCGATAACAGAGCTTCCGCATTTTCGCCGCCGCCGAAGATACGAGCTACTAAGCGGGATGCTAATAATAACTGAAAAAGAGAAACCGCTGGGATGAATTCTTTAGAATATAATAATGCTATTATTTCTTCAGCGTATATTATTGAAAAACAATAAAGCGGAATGCTAATTTGAGATACAAGCGAGGTAAGTTTTATCCAAAATCCTTTTATTTTATCTTTTTGTCCGGAGGCTAATTTTGCAAACATTGAAATTGTTATTCCAGCGAACCCCGCTCCGAATGCGAATGCGGGAATTTGTGCGAGTGCGTGTGCAATGTCATAATAACCAATTTCTGATTTGCTAATCCCAAAAATTCCTAAAACCGCAATATCCCCTTGTTTACCTAAAAAATATTCCATCAAAGTATTTAGCCATAGCCAACCGCTGAATATAAAAATCGGTCGTAGATTTACTCTTTCACTATCAAGGAATATATATCTTCTAACAACAATCAGATGGGCTGTCAAGGATAGAGTAGAGCAAAGAAGAATAACCTGTAATGCTTCATTCAACAACAAACCATTAGATGAAAATATAATAATAAAAATTATTTGAACAGAAAGTGTAACAGTGTTTATTATAAAAATTGGTTTTGTCCTTAGCTGTGAAACCCAAACAGATAAGATTGCAGACTGAATTGACCTTAAACTTGCATATGCGATGATGAAAAATAGAAATTGTTTCGATGGTGAATCCAAATGGAATAATGTTTGAACATCTGCCCAACCAAGCGTTAATAATGACCCTAATGCCGACAGAATGAAAATTTTAATTAGGATTAAACTTTGTGTAATGTAATTGATTTTAGGGTGTGCTCTTGATTCAAGATATTGAGGTAAGAACCTATTTAAAGCGAGATCAATCCCGGCTGAGGATATGGCAATTAATAGTTGTGAAATAGAAACAATACTTGCGTATAATCCATTTCCGTGAGGACCGAGCGACCTCGCGACAAAGATCGAAAAGAAATAGATTAGCACATACTCTAAAACCCTTGCCGCGTGATTCCATGCATAACCCTGAAGAAAAGATAATTTTTGTTTATTGTTAATCACATGCTGGAATATTTAAAATTATATTTATAAAACCATAGCGTAGATGCCGTTAATTTCAGCCCCTAACTTTCGGGCAATCAAAGCAGAGAAAAGGAAAATCAGAACGGATTCGAGTGAACGTCCGATCTGATTCCAGAAAAAACCTGATGCTATGCGTTTAAGTTTAGTCATTGGTTGAATATACAAAATTTCATTGAATGCTGAAAAGTTCTTTGAAATTTCAGAAATTTGAGGTATATTCAGTGTGCAAATTTTAAGAATTTACACGGAAAGGTGCAAGAGTGGCTTAACTGGCACGCCTGGAAAGCGTGTGTACCTGAAAGGGTACCGAGAGTTCGAATCTCTCCCTTTCCGCTCGCCTACGCTAAAAGTTTACTACACGAAACTTTAGTGTAGTGTAGCTTCGGCGAGCAGGCTCGACTATGATTACAGTTTACTACACGAAACTTTAGTGTAGTGTAGCTTCGGCGAGCAGGCTCGACTACGATTACAGTTTACTACACGAAACCTTAGTGTAGTGTAGCTTCGGCGAGCAGGCTCGACTTAGTTTCTCCAAAATAAAAAAGCCCGATATAATCAACCGGGCTTTTTTCTCTCAAAACAATTTCATCATTTCATCAGTTGCTTTTATTCTTCAACATTTCTAATCCGTATTCGTAACCTTTATCAAAAGCTTTTAAATTCAATTCTTCAGTTCCCTTTGGGACTGATGCAATAACTGCTTTACGCATTGCCTCGGGATCAATCAACTTTGTAACTGCGGTCATAAATCCCATCATCACAATATTAATTACTAATTTTTTCCCAAGGTCTTCAGCAAATCGCATTGCCGGAATCGAATAATGTATTACATCCTTCCTTAAACTATGTGGTACTACTAATTCTTCTTCAGTAACCAAAATTCCACCCGCTACTAATTCAGGAGAAAACTTTGTGTAAGCTTCCTGAGACATCACGACTAATATTTGCGGTGTTGTAATATAAGGATATGCGATTGCTTCAAGATCTACGATTACTTGAGCGCTGCAAGCACTTCCGCGAGCCTCAGGTCCGAATGCCTGAATCATAGTAGAATATTTATTGTCGTAAATAGCAGCAGCCCGTCCGATTATATAACCGCTAAGAATTACACCTTGACCGCCGAAACCACCAATTTTAATTTCTGTTCTCATAATATTCTCCTTCAACCTTTGTATGGTGTATATTTATCGCCGAACTTTTTTTGATAATGTTCGTTCATTAATGTAAGATAATCGGGACGCTCTTTGTCCACAAATTTACCAACGATGATCTTACCTTGGAAATCTAAAGTAGCAGTCTTCGTATCTATATTGTGCTGAATTTCGCTGTGCTCTTTATAAAACACCATCTGGTCTAACCCGTCGCCTAATTTATTTCTGCGACTGTAAAGTGTTGGGCAAGGGGCTAAAACTTCGATGAACGAGAAACCCTTTTTAGCTAATGCTTCTTTTATCGCCTTTGTTAAATAACGAACGTGATAAGCAGTCCAACGTGCGACATACACAGCGCCGCACGATTCAGCAAGGTATGGTAAATTAAAAGGCTGTTCAAAATTTCCGTGAGGAGCTGTTGTAGCAGTAGCAGAAATTGGCGTTGTGGGTGCAACCTGACCGCCTGTCATTCCATAAATAAAATTGTTCACACAGATTACTGTCATATCCAGATTGCGCCGTGCTGCATGTATAAAGTGATTCCCGCCAATAGCGAAAAGATCACCGTCACCGCTGTAAACTACAACTTTCAATTCTGGATTTGCTAATTTCAATCCGGTAGCAAATGGAATGGGCCTGCCGTGAGTTGTGTGGAAAGAATCTAAATTCAGATATCCGGCAACCCTTCCGGTGCATCCGATGCCCGAAACGATTGCAACTTTATCCATATCCAAACCGCTGGTCTCTAATGCACGTCCAAAACAATTTACAGTGGTTCCTATTCCACAACTCGGGCACCAAATATGTGGCATCCGATCCATCCTTAAAAACGATTCAACCGGATTAAGCGGCATGGTTTCTTCTATTTCATACATCTGGTCTTCCATCTCTACACCTTTCATCCGCCGTGGCGGATACTTTTGATTGCGTTATAAATTTCTTTGGGATTATGAACTGTTCCACCGGGATGCGGAACAAGTGTAACAGGCACTTTACCATAAGCATTACGCTCGACTTCGTAAAATATCTGACCTAAATTAAGTTCGGGCACAACTAAAGCTTTTCCTTTTGCAGCTAACTCTTGGATTCTCTTTTCAGGGAAGGGCCAAGCAACAATTAACCGCAGGTGTCCTACTTTTATTCCTTCCTTGCGTGCTTGTTCTATTGCAGGAAGAGCAACCCGCGAAGTAATGCCATACGAAACCACTACAACATCGGCACCTTCAACCTGGTCTTCTTTGTATTCAATAATTTTATCAGCGTTCAATTTAATTTTATTAACGAGCCGGGGTATCAACTTGGCTTGTGCGGTCGGCGACATGTGCGGATATCCTTTTTCGTCGTGAGTTAAACCTGTAACGTGAATTCTATACCCATCGCCAGCTTTAACCATCGGCGGAACTAAATCGGCATCAGGTTTAAATAAAAGAAAATCTTCTTTGGGACCGTCATAAAATCTTCGGGGGGTTATCTCAATTTCTTCGGCGGGAGGAATAATTACCCGTTCGGTCATGTGTCCGACACATTCATCCATCATTAATAAAACGGGAACGCGATATTGTTCTGCAAGATTAAATGCCTTTATCGTCAAGTCGTAACATTCCTGAGGTGAATTCGGACAGAGAGCAATGATTGCGTAATCGCCGTGCGAACCCCATCGTGCTTGCATCATATCGCCTTGAGCAGGTTGAGTCGGTAATCCGGTTGATGGACCGGCACGTTGAACATCAACAAATACGCAGGGTGTTTCAGTCATCGCTGCCAAGCCGATGTGTTCCATCATCAGCGAAAAACCGGGACCCGATGTTACAGTCATAACTTTCTTTCCACCCCACGCTCCGCCTAAAATTGCAATCGACGAAGCTATCTCGTCTTCCATCTGGATGAATACACCACCGACCAACGGAAAACGTTCTGCAATTCGCTCGACAACTTCAGTCGATGGAGTAATCGGATATCCGGCAACGAAGCGGCAGCCGGCTGAAATAGCCCCCTCGCTGCAAGCATGGTCGCCATCAAGAAAGTGAGCGCCTGTTAAAACTCCTTTTGGATCTGCTTTCACAAAAATCTCCTTTATTTATTTTTCTTTATTCTAAATCCGTAAATTGAAAAATCGGGACATAAAAGCCCGCACATATCGCATCCGTTGCATAAATCCTTTGAAATCAGAACGGGTGGATGATACCCTTTCGAGTTATATTGGTCGGAAAGTTTCAATGCATGAGTCGGACAGAATTCGACACAAAATCCGCAGCCCTTACAGCGTTCGACTGTAATTACAACATTGCCTTGAGCTTTCTTTTCAGCCGTTGTAGTCATTTTTTATCCTTTTAATATTTTCAAAAATAATGGGAAACATTTTATTAAACGATTCAGTAAAAAGTGCTACAAATATACTAAAATATTTTTTAAATTCCGCAAGGTCAGAAATATTTTCTTACACAATTCTGATTTTTGGAATCCGTTAAATTTTTACTTATAATTGAATAGAATAAAGAAGAAAGATTTATGGAGAATAATATTAAAAAATCCGTTGTTATCTTTGGTGTTATGTTTTTTTTATCGGGCTTTTTTATTACACAAATTCGCACCGAAAATCCGCAATCCGAGAACCGTGTATTTGTGATAACTGTTGATGGTTCAATCAATCCTTCCAGCGCCGAGTACATCAATTCGGGCATTAAGAAAGCAAAAGAAAAAAATGCTGAATGCTTAATCATCAAGCTAAACACACCCGGCGGACTTTTAAAATCGACGCGAATTATTGTTACCGATATCCTGAACTCTCCCGTTCCGGTAATTGTGTATGTATCGCCTTCGGGTTCTCAAGCTGCTTCGGCAGGAGTATTTGTAACACTTGCTGCACATATTGCGGTGATGGCACCCGGAACGAACATCGGCGCCGCACATCCGGTTGCACTTCAAGGGCAGCAGGATTCTATTATGAACGAGAAAGCTACGAATGATGCGGCTGCTTTCATCAGAACAATCAGCGAAAAACGGGCGCGTAATATTCAATGGGCTGAAGATGCGGTCCGTAAAAGTTTATCGATCACCGAAACCGAAGCTCTCAATCTAAAAGTAATCGATACGATAGCGACGACTATAAACGAATTGCTCGAACAAGTAAACGGTAAAGAAGTTGATGTTCAAGGCAGCAAAAAAATACTCAATACTAAAAATGCTGAAATTGTAACCGTCGAAATGAATTTTCAGCAAGAATTTCTAAATTTATTGAGCGACCCTAACATCGCTTACATACTTTTGATGATTGGGATGTATGGAATAATGTTCGAGCTTTATAATCCCGGCTCAATTTTTCCCGGAGTTGTTGGTGTGATATGCTTGGTATTGGCTTTTTACTCGTTACACACTTTGCCAATCAATTATGCGGGTTTAGCGTTAATAATTTTTGCAATCATTTTATTTATTTTAGAAATAAAAATACTCAGCCACGGACTTTTAACAATCGGTGGTGTAATCTCTTTAGTCCTTGGTTCAATAATGTTAATAGATACGGAGTCAACATTGGAAGTAATAGAAATATCCTGGCAAGTAATATTAGTAGCTGTAATACTGACTACAGCATTTTTTGTGTTTGCAATAAGTTTCGGCATCAAAGCCCAAATGCGAAAACCAACTACAGGAGTCGAAGGACTTGTGGATGAAACAGGTGAAGCATTAAGCGATTTAAATCCTGAAGGACAAGTTCTTGTTCACGGTGAGTATTGGAATGCCGAAAGTTTGGATGGACTAATTGTCAAAGGCACAAAAGTAAAAGTTATTCAAATAAAAAATCTCACAATAAAAGTGCGTAAATTACAAAACTAAACAGAAAGGATTTTGAAATGCAAATATTTCAGACATTAATAATGATGGGAATTGTTTTCCTGTTAATTATTTTAGCAAATTCGATTCGAATATTACGCGAGTATGAACGCGGCGTAATTTTCCGGTTAGGAAGATTGATTGCGGTTAAAGGACCTGGCTTGATCTTACTAATCCCACTTATCGACAGGATGGTAAAAGTAAGTTTAAGAACAGTTGTGATGGATGTTCCTTCACAAGACGTAATAACTAAAGATAATGTATCAATAAAAGTTAATGCGGTTGTATATTTTCGTGTAATTCAACCGGACAAAGCAATCGTCGAAGTTGAGAATTTTCTTTTCGCCACTTCGCAATTATCGCAAACGACACTGCGCAGTATATTGGGGCAATCGGAATTGGATGAGTTACTTTCACAGCGCGATAAAATCAATCGCGAGCTGGCAAAAATAATTGATAATCAAACTGAGCCGTGGGGAATTAAAGTATCGAATGTGGAAGTAAAGCATATAGATTTGCCACAGGAGATGCAGCGTGCAATGGCAAAACAAGCCGAAGCCGAGAGAGAACGAAGGGCAAAAGTTATACACGCTGAAGGCGAATTCCAGGCAAGTCAACGGTTATCCGACGCAGCGCAGATAATAAGCGTAAATCCGGCAGCTTTACAGCTTCGTTTCTTGCAAACCCTGACAGAAATCGCTTCAGAGAAGAACTCGACCATCATCTTTCCCGTTCCGATTGATATTATTTCAAATTTTTTACAAAAGGAAAAGAAGTAATTGATTTGTGACTGATATTCTTTACGGACATAACCCGCATCCTAACATTGTCGCAGTCCATCCGACTGAAGATAATAAAATGCGGGTTTATGTTCGTGATAAAAAACAAGTTTCGTTTGAAGACTTCGATTTCTTCCCTTTCTTTTTCATTTCAGAAAATTATCTGTTAACCAATTTTCATCGCAGGCATTGGGTAAAACGGCTTGAGGGCGAGAACTATTTCGAACACATCGTTGCCTTCTCCAGATGGTTCGATATGTGGGATTACATACATAATTTACTGAACACTCATAATCAGCAAACAGGTAAAAATCTTTCCTCCTTTACTGACCTTCCATTTCTTCATTTGATACCTGATCAGATTACTCAATTCCTAATTCAATCGGGCAGGACATTTTTTAAAGAAATGGACTTTGAAGATGTTCACAGATTGCAAATCAGTATCGAAACTTATAAAAAGCCGGGAACAAGGCTAAGCAATGCGAATCGTTCTGACGATAGAATTTTATACATCGCACTGACTGACAATAAAGGTTGGGAAAAAATAATCGGCAAGAAAGAGAAATCGGAAAAGGAAGTAATTGCTCAGCTAATTGAAATTATAAGAGACCGCAACCCGGATGTAATCGAAGGACACTATCTGCACAACCACATACTTCCATATATTTTGAAACGCTGCGAACTTATGGAGTGCGAATTCAACATCGGGCGCGACGAAAAATCGCCAACAGTTTGTGAAAATCTATTTTATCAACAGGACTTCCAACAGGATTCAAAAAAATATGAAATTAACGGACGGAATTTTGTAGATAGTTTAAGTTTGTTACATAATTTTGATGCGTCAGGAAAAATTTTGCACAGTTATAATCTTAAATATGTGAGCGATTTCTTTGGCTATCCTTCCAAAACGAACCAACCAGATGAAGCGATATCAGATGCAGAAGCTGCTGATCCCGTCGCCGAATGTTTAGAGAATGCAAAACGAATTCGTTATCTAACCGGATCGTTGCTGCCGAATTATTTTAAACAAGCACAAATTTTTCCGTATAAGTTAGATAATTTGATTGATACAGGGTCAGCGGCAAAAATTGAACTGCTGCTGATACGGGAATATGTTCATAATAAATACTCGATCCCAAAACCACAGAGCCAGAAACAAATTTCCGGCGGTCATACAGATATCTTCTTGCGCGGAGTAATAGGACCGGTTCTATATGCCGACGTCGAGTCGATGTATCCCACAATAATTATCAAACAAAATATTGCGCCGGCTTCAGATATTTTAAATGTCTTCAACACAACTTTACAAGAATTGACTAAAATACGATTAGAGTATAAAAATAAATTTCAAGAGGATAAAAACAATCAGTCGCATTATCATATTCAGAGGGATTTTAAACAACTCATCAATTCGTATTACGGTTATCTTGCCTATCACCGCGGTCTATTTAATGACTACGATATGGCGGATAAAATTTCTGAAACAGGGAAAGAAATTTTAAAAAATGTAATTGAGATAATTCAATCAAGAGGCGGAAAAATTATCGAAGTTGATACCGACGGGATTTATTTTATTCCTCCCGAACACGTTACAGACGAAATAGGTGAAGAAAAATTTTTCCAAAGGATGAAGAATGATATTCCACAGGAATACAATTTGATCCTTGATAGCAGATATAAAAAAATGTTGAGCTACAAAAAGAAAAATTATGCAACTTTAGATTATGAGAATAAAATTCAGATAAAAGGTTCGGCATTGATTTCAAAAAACATTGAACGATTTGGAAAAAATTTAATCCAGCAATGCATCGAACGTATATTGAACGACGACTTCACCGGGTTGCATATTTTTTATGTAAATCTTTTCCAGGATATTGCCAACCACCGGTGGCAGGTTCAGGATTTTATGAGGATTGAAACTTTGAAAGAATCGTTATCACGCTACAAAAAAGAAGTCGAAGCAGAGAAAAGAAACCGAAGCGCCGTTTATGAATTAGCCCTTAAATCGGGAAGTAAATATAAAATTGGCGATAGGATTGCATACTACATAACCGGCACCGACACCAACGTAACATCGTATGAGAACTGCAAAGTTGCTGATAAATGGGACCCGAATTTTCCCGATGAAAATACATCTTATTATTTGAAACGATTGGAAGAGCAGACGAAAAAATTCAAACCATTTTTTGATGAACACGATTTTAATTTAATATTCTCACTCGAAGAATCACTTGAAGACCTGAACGATATAGTTAAATCTAAAATAATTGAAGTTAGTGAAGAAAAGGAACAAGAGGATGGTGAAATCCAAAAAGATACAACTCCAGAAGACGGTGGGATTTGGCTTGCCACAGAGTAACTACCTACTACCTACTATTTACTACTAGCTACTCCCTATTCTTCAACACCCATTCACGAACATAATTTACAATCTCGACAGTCGTGGCACCCGGAGTAAATATCTTACCCACACCTATTTTGTTCAATTCTTGTATGTCTTGTTCGGGAATAATTCCGCCCCCAAAAATTAACACATTCTCCACCGACTTTTCCTTCATAAGTTTTATGATGCGCGGGAAAATAGTCATGTGCGCCCCGCTTAAAATGCTAACACCTATCGCATCAACGTCTTCCTGCAAAGCTGCTTCGACAATCATTTCGGGAGTTTTACGCAAACCTGTGTAAATTACTTCCATACCGGCATCACGCAAAGCAGCAGCAATTACTTTGGCGCCGCGGTCGTGTCCATCCAAACCTGCTTTTGCAACTATAACTCGAATTTTTCTTTCCATTATTATACCTTATGCAATTTCTTTTTGGAATTTTTGTAGAGTAATATAAAATTTTGTGAGCGGAAATCCAACCACGTTATAAAAGCAGCCGTTTATCCGTTCAACAAAAACAGCACCGTAATCATCCTGAATTCCATAAGCACCCGCTTTATCGGTGGGCGATTTCGATTTTACATACTCAAGTATTTCTTCATCTTCTAAATCTCGAAATTTAACCGATGTAATTTCAACGTTAGAAACAATTTTATTACTTGGTTTATCCACGATAGCAAATCCCGTAAAAACTTTATGTTCGCGTCCGCTTAATTTTTTGAGCATTCGAAAAGCGTCTCCATCATCAGCGGGTTTACCCATCATTTCGCCATTCATCACAACAATTGTATCAGCCCCGATGATAAATGCATGTTCGATGTCTTTCGCTATATCGAGAGCTTTTGCTTCCGCAAGCCGGATTACGTTTTCTTCCGGTGTTTTAGTTTTATCGAACACCTCTTCAACTGAACTGTGTCGAATTTCAAAATCAAACCCAATCTGCTGCAACAAAATTTGCCGTCGCGGCGATGCCGATGCTAATATTATTTTCTTTTTTACTTTCATAATTAACAAAAAAAAAGCGACTAATAAGATGTCGCTTTCTGTGTTTCAATTTAAACTTTACAATTTTTTCTATCTGAACATTGCTTTGATGCTGCCCCAAGTTCGTTTGACGCTATTAACAGAGTGGGAAACTGAAATTGGCCCTAGTATATGCTCAGGATTTCCATTATTAAAAATTATCCGAACTTGATATTCGTAAATGTTAGCAGACGTTTTAAAAGCAGATTGATCTTCAAATGTGTATTCAGACTTGCCTTCTGGAAATTTGGTGCTGATTCGTATAAAAGCTCCACTAATTCCAGCCCTTCGTTCGATCGCATATTTTTCAACATTGATTTCGCTAGCAACTTTCCAAGTTACCTTAATGACCGATCCGTCGCTTGAAGCTCTTACATTATCATTAGTAACCTGACTTATGGTGGCAACAAAAAATGTTAGAGAGAGAAGTAATATGGTGAACGATTTTTTCATATATTTTAAGTAAAACTCACTAACAAGATAAATTTAAGTTTGGATAAAGTCAAGTTTTTATTTCAGTGCGCGAGGCGAGACTTGAACTCGCATGCCCTTTCGGGCGCCACCCCCTCAAGATGGTGTGTCTGCCAGTTCCACCACTCGCGCTAAACCATTTCAAAAATCGAAAGTAAAAAGCCAAAATAACTGTGTTTTCAGCTTTTTGACTTTTTAATTTTTACATTTGACTTGAATTTGTGAGCCTGGGTGGGCTCGAACCACCGGCCCTCTGCTTAAAAGGCAGATGCTCTACCCCTGAGCTACAGGCTCATTCACCCCGACAAGTCGGGGGCGTGAAAATATAATGAATATTTATATAAATTACAAGGGTTTTTTTTGTAGCTGATAAAAGCTCTGCTCGCTAATAGCCGATTTCATTCAAAAATCTTGAGAGATAATCAACAATTTCATCTACAGCAAAATCAACACTTTTAGCTGTTTAAATAAAGAAAAGCTAATTATTAACCCTTCGCCGTCCTATGAACAGGCGTTTTTGGCGATTTTTCCTTCCTCTTGTATAAAATTCCTAATGGAATAATTACACAGTACCCAAAGATAAGTAAAATCGGAGCCAAAACTAACGGGCTAAATCCTTCCACCGTTGGGACGGATAAGGCTATATATCCGACTATAATAACAAGAAGTCCGATTCCTAAGATGATATAATTTATCTTCTCTAATGGAAAAATTAATTCTGTTTTTTTGTGAACTTTCGATTTTATTACTTTTGCCATTTTATTTCCTTAATTTTTCTGTGTTAATTTAAAAAATATTAGGTTAAAAATCAATTATAGTTGAAAAAGTTTTCCATCCTCAATTCGCAAAACACGATGCGAACGGTGGGCTAAATTTTCGTTATGAGTGGCTATTATGAATGTTTGCTTGTTCTCTTTATTTAATCTCTGAATAAGTGAGAATAACTCTTCCGAAGTAGCAGAATCTAAATTACCCGTCGGCTCATCAGCTAAAACAACTTTTGGTTTATTAACGATTGCTCTGGCAATTGCGATACGCTGTTGCTCGCCACCGGATAATTCGCTCGGCTTATGGTTTGACCGCTCGGCTAAACCAACAAGGGGTAAAACCGACTTGGCGCTATCTTGGGCAGCCGTCAAAGTTTTTCCGAGAATCATTTGCGGCATTGCTACATTTTCAAGCGCAGTGAACTCAGGCAACAGATGATGAAATTGAAAAACAAAACCTACTTCCTTAGTCCGCAGTCTCGCTAGAGATTCATCGTTGAGTTCGGAAATATTTTTCTCTCCCCAATAAACTTCTCCTTCGGACGGTTTATCTAATCCGCCGAGTATGTGCAGAAGTGTACTTTTACCGGCACCCGATGAACCAACAATCGAAACAATTTCACCCTCATAAATTTCTAAATCAATACCTCTAAGAACTTGAAGAAAACTATTTGACTTTTTGTCGGTAATAAATTTCTTCCGAATGTTTGAACAGCGAATAATTATTTGTTTTTCCATATCACTCCCATCTTATTGATTCAATCGGAATTATTTTTGATGCCCGCCGCGCTGGGAAATATGATGCTAGAAGAGTCAGTATCATACAGGCGGCTGTTACTGTAACAAAATCGATTAGGTGCACCTCCACCGGAATTGCCGGAATAATATAAACTGTCTGGTCGAGTGGGAATAAATGATATTGTTGTTGTAAGAATATCAAAACCAATCCGAGAATAATTCCCAACGCATTTCCAATCAGCCCGATCAGTATTCCTTCATACATAAAAATTCTGATTATGCTCTTTTGCGATGCACCCATTGATTGCAACACTCCGATGTCGCGCCGCTTTTCTATTACAGTCATATACAACGAACCCAACAAATTAAAACTTGCTACAAGTATTATCAAACTCAATAAAATGTAAGCAATGTACCTTTCGATTTTCATCATCGAATATAAATCGGAATGCAAATCGTACCAAGATGATATTTCAATACCCGATGGTAGTTTTTTTAGGAGATTTGATTTGAAGGATTCCGATTTATCGAGATCATTCAGCCGGGCTTCCACTCCGGAATATCGTCCACTCATCTCGAATAATGTCTGCGCCGATTCAAGTGAGATATACGCAAATTGAGAATCGTACTCCTTGTTATTCGACTCGTAGATACCTGTAACTTTGAATTTTTTAACCGCAGGTGTGCTGAAAGGTGTTAACGTTGCAGAGAATGCATACGGACTAACCATATCCACAGAATCGCCTACAACCGCCCCCAACCTATCTGAAAGTGTCAAACCTAAAACGATTGAACTGTATTCTTTCGTATCTCTCAAATTAAAATCACCTAAAACAATTTTATCTTTTACACCCGAAACAGCGGCAATCTTTCCCTCATCTACTCCTCTGATAAATACGACTTTATTAAAAGCATTTGAAATAATCATAGCTTTCCCGGAAATAAATGGTGAATATCCCGAAACAAGTTTTTCGTTTTTTAAAACATCCGACACACGGTTGTAATTCTGCAAATCAATACCGCCTCTTTGTTCAATTCGGATGTGAGGATCGAAGCCGATTAAAATAGATGTAACAATTCCGGTAAAGCCGTTGAAAACCGACATCACAATCAGTAAAGCTGCAACTCCCACAGTAATTCCGATTATAGAAATAAAACTGATGATTGTAATGAATTGAATTTTTCGTTTCGAAGCGAGATATCTTCGCGCTATAAAATTTTCGAATCGCATCAACGAAACCTCAAAGTTGTTACGGCATCTAACTTTGCAGCAGCTTTTGAGGGAAGTAATGATGAAACGAAGCAAAGCAATAATACTATTGCACTTACTATTACAAAATTTTCCCATTTCAATAAAATTGGGACGGTGCTCATAAAATAAATATCGGATGGAAGCGAGAAAAATTGTAGCTCAAGCTGTAAATAACATAGAGCGAAAGCTAATAGATTACCCATTGCAACACCAATACCGGCAATAAACATACCCTGAATTAAAAATATTTTTTGAATATCAGAGGCACTTGAACCCAACGATTTCAGTATCCCGATATCTTGTGTCCGCTCTAAAACCATCATCAACAGAGTGCCGATGATGTTTACAATTGCTACGATTACAATTAAACCTAAAAGTATGGGCGCCGGTTTTTTTTGCAATTCAATCCAGGCAAAAAGGTTCCGATAAAGTTGAGCGGCGGTCCGCACATAATGCGGATACCCTAAAACTTCCTGAATCTGATTTGCGATTGTTGTTGCTTTAGGAATACTATCCACAACGACATCATAACCGAGAAAACTTTCTCCAAGTCCGAAGAGTCGCTGAGCATCGGTAAGATGTGTAAACGCATACAAGTCGTCGTACTCAGCCATCCCTGATTCGAAAATCCCGGCTACAAAAAACACGGACGCACGCGGTTGATAGCTAACCTGCCCCGATGGTAAACCGAACACAATTACTTTATCGCCAACACCAACATCCAACTTACGTGCGAGCTTTTTCCCGATAACAATTTCCGATTTGTCGGATTTATTTTTCGAGAGATATTTTCCTTCTTTGATGAACGATTTAATTTTCGATGGGTCGGTTTCTACTTCGATACCCTTCAAAAAAATCCCATCAACATTATCACCGGCACGGATCATTGCTTCTTTTGCAACGAAGGGCGAGATGCTTCGAACATCCGGAACTTTCTCTTTCACTAAAGCGATTGATTGCTGATAATTGAAGAGAGGTTGCCCTTGAAATCCTTGCACTTGGATGTGCGTCATAAATCCGAAAACTTTTTCTTTAATTTCTTTTTCAAAACCTCCCAATATCGAAAGTGTGATGATGAGAGCAGCGGTTCCCAGCGTAACACCGATAATTGAGAAGCCGGTAATAAACGAGATGAACCTCGATTTACGGCTGGATGCGATGTATCGTTTAGCTATGAACCATTTATAAGACATTAGGAATGATTTTGGATTTTAGATTGCTCACGTCTCAAATAAAATACAAGAACAAGCCGGTTAGTGCAATTGTCCCGCCTGCCATTGCGTGCGAAAACTTTTCGGCAAAGCTATGTTTAATTAATTGAAAACCCGAATAACCTAACAGACTTTGTCCGACCATCATTACGAGTGTAACTGCTCCGAAAACACCGGCTACTGTTGCTATGCCCGCCCAACCGTAAGCAGTTGCTAAAAACATAAGCGGGATTAGAGGTTCGCAAGGACCGAGAACGAATACTGCAAATAAAGTCCAAACAGTTACGACTTTCTTTTTTGATAAATCGGGCATGTGTGAATGGTGATGCCTTGCGTTTTTCAATCCCCACAAAGCATAGGCGACACCGAAACCGATGAGTAAATAAACACCGATTTCACCGCGGGTTGATTCAATACCTTCAAGATGGATTGAAGCAACTCCAGCTAGAATTCCGATTGCACCTAATAAAATTGATGAGCCCACATGTCCAAGTCCCGCCACAAAAGCTACAAACGAGAGGCGCGGTTTAGTCCATTTTTGTGCTTTGCCAATCATTACGAAAGGAAGCCAGTGGTCGGGTGCGAATGCGTGCACTATTCCGATGGTGATTGTCGATATGATTAATGCTGAGAATGAGTCTGCCATAAAATACTTATAATTATTTTAGATTTATGATTTATTTTGTTTGTCCGAACTCCATCAAATAACTTTTTATAAACTCATCGATGTCGCCGTCCATTACAGATTGAACGTTACTTGTTTCTACATCTGTGCGATGATCTTTTACCATATTGTAAGGGTGGAAGACATAAGAGCGAATCTGACTTCCCCACTCGATTTTCTTCTTAGTGCTTTCAATTGCACTCAAGCGGGCTTCTTCTTCTTCTTTTCTTAATTGATATAGTCGGGACTTCAACATCTTCATCGCGCGTTCTTTGTTTTGGAATTGCGATCGCTCCTGCTGACACGCAACCACGACTCCGCTAGGAAGATGCCTGATTCTAACAGCCGTTTCTACTTTATTTACATTTTGTCCCCCTTTGCCGCCAGCCCGGTAAGTGTCGAACTCAAGGTCGGCGGGATTGATCTCAATCTCAACGTCATCTTCAATTTCGGGATACACAAATACCGAAGCGAAAGAGGTATGCCGGCGTGCATTAGAATCGAACGGAGAGATTCGCACTAAACGGTGAACACCACTTTCGGCTTTGAGATGCCCGTAAGCAAATGAACCTTGAACTTCTATGGTAGCACTTTTGATTCCGGCGCCATCACCTTCAAGTTCATCTAAAAGAAAAGTTTTAAAACCTCGCTTTTCACTCCAGCGCAGATACATCCGAAGAAGCATCTCAGCCCAGTCCTGAGCTTCGGTTCCACCGGCACCTGAATGTATTGTGAGAATGGCATTCTTGTTATCATCTTCGCCGCTGAGCATATTGCGGAACTCCAAATCGGATGTAAGGTTTTCGACGAGATAGATTTCAGAATCTATTTCTTTTTCATACGATTCATCGGCTGCTTCCTCGGCAAGCTCTACAAGTGTATTCATATCGCCAATCTTGTTGTTAATCTTATGCCATCCTTCAGTCCACTCTTTAAGCCCGCTTATCTGCTGCATTACTTTTTGTGCAGCGATGTTATCGTTCCAAAAATCGGGTGAGTGACTTTTGTTTTCTAATTCAGAAACTTTTTGTTCTTTCGTATCGAGGTCAAAGATACCCCCTGAGGTTGGATACTCTTTCAGTCAATTGTTTTATTTTTTCTTTTTGATTTTCAAACATAGTTATAATTCAATTCTTTCTTCTATTTCAATTTCCAGTCTCAACAAAGCTGAGCCCAATGTTTTACCTTGTGCATCATTCTTTAATGACTTCGTGCCACCGCCGCCAAGTGATTCATAGAGCATGAAATTTAATGCGCCCAAATTTGGAAGTTCAAACCGTTCAACTTTACCCAAACATATTCCTTCAAAATGTTCCTTCACTTTCTCAGCGGTTACGTATCTTTGAATTATCGTGTAATATTCAGGCTTTCGTGCTATAAGTCCGACATTAGCTGTGTCGCCTTTGTCGCCGGAACGGGCGTGGCATATTTGTGATAATAGAATTCGCATTTTTATAATTTACAATATTTTCGTATTTGTAATATGTATTCCTGCTTAACCATTCATAGCATCTTCAAAAATATATTTACTTTGTATTTTCAGTATATGCATCATATCGTCATACTTTCTCAAAGTTTTTATACGCAAGTCCATATAAAATTCGTCGTTACGACAGACAAGTAATTTCCCGTATGATAAAATATCATGTGTGATTAAAGGGGATGACGAGTTCATTATCACTACATCTACATCATCGGTCTCTAACGTAGAACAAATATCATTTATCAATTCAAGATGCCTTTTTAACGAAGGTGCTTTTTTGAAATACACACCGACATCAATATCACTGAACTTGTGAGTTTTATTTTCTGCGACCGACCCGAAAAGATATGCCAGAATAATTTCCGGTTTGTGCGAGAATAAATTTGTTAACTTCTTAGTTATTTCTTGTTTTTTGAACTTCATCTAGAATATTCATATTTCTCTAATACAGAAGCGGCATAATCGATAGCAGCAAAAATATCGTCTTTCGTAATATTACTTCCACTGTAATTCGTGTGCTTTTAACGATCGGTTTACCCAACATTACATTCGGGTCGCAAACGATTCTTTCTTTATGATTCATAATGTTCCTTCTATGCTTGCTTTACATTCAAAATTAAGAATAATAGCACTAAAAACAAAATGAAGGAATAGGAAGAATGGATTCCGACTGTGGCGGATGGAGTGGTGGATTATTGGATTAATGGATTTAGTTTTTAGTTTTGGGTTGTTTGTTTTAGTTCACTCCATTACTATTAGGATAATTCTAGTGGGGTAAATATACCTTTCCTTGAACTTAACCGCATTAAAAAGCATCACAAACCATCAACTAATAAACTACAACTTAAAACCTTGTGGTGAGCGAAAGCGAACCATAATAACCAAAAACTATTTGGATTTTAGTATCGCAATAGTAACCCCCTCGTTATTACGATTATAATCTGAATCGGTATTTAATGACGGGTAACGCTTCATAGTAGGTTTGATATCCTCATTATTTCTGTTGAAACGCTCACCATAAATGATAATTTCAACCTGTCCATCCTTTTTCCGATAGTTGAGAGATTTACGGATTGCCAATCTGAGGGCGCCCCCGACACCGCTTGAACCATAACCGTGGACAATTTTGAGTATGCGTACCCCCGCATTACGTGCGATTTCGATTTCACTGATTAGTTTTTTCCTTGCCTCGTCAATCGAAGGCATACCTTCTTTAATGACTATTGTTTTTATTTTACTCATTAAGATTTTGTATTTAAAAATGATAAGAAAAACTTATTCCTCCCGGAATAAATTGAAATTTGAACGACTGATTTTTATTGTTCCGATTTTTCAAGTTCGCAAAACCTGTCCCGACACTTTTTCCGATTGAATAACCTATCAGCGCACCCGCAAACGCATCGGAGAACCAGTGGATATTCGTTGAAACTCCCAATCCGATAATCGAAGCATAAACGAAAGCACAAAACTTAACGGTTGTGTTTTCAGGATAGAGTTCACTTAAAGTTGTTGCCATAGCAAAAGCCGCCATTGTATGTCCGCTGGGCCAACCGTCGAAAACACCGCGATTTAAAAAACCAAATCTAAAATCCTTGCTGTAATCTTTTACGTTCGCTTCATCGTCGAAAATCTCCGGCGGTTTTCTTCCTGTTATTAATTTGTACCCTGAAGAAACTGCAAGACTTATTATCGCGGCTTGCCCCAAAGCCAAAGATGTAATTTGTAATTCTTCGATATCTTCATATTTACCGTAGTAATACATCCCAAGCGGAACGAGTAATGGCGTCAAACCACCAATAATAACCGATGAAAAGCCGGTATAAGCAACTCCCATGTTGTCTTTAGAAAATTGATAAATATTCCAATCGATACCGCTCGAAACAATTCCGTAACTACCCGCTGCCGCAAACAAATGATTGATTCCATAATTATAAGTAAATGATCCCAGCAAATGTTTGTCGATATTATAAAAAATATTAGAGAAGGGAACCGGTGAATATTGTTTTTCTTCGTTTTGAGATATTAAAGAAACGGGAAAAATAAAAAATAGCAATAAGTATTTTATCATTTTATACTTCATCCAGGAATATTATTTCCGCCTCTCCGATATTAATTTAAGGAGCAAACATCTCACTCAATACCGATAATACTTTATCAACAGGTCGAATTTGATCTAACACTATTTGCCCTTGTTTTCCTTCGACTCTACATGAAACTCTTGTTGGATAATTTCTAAGCTTAGTCGTTAGTGGAGCAATAATTACTGTTGCGATATGCTTATTAATTTCATCAGGAGATATAATGACACACGGACGTGTCTTTTTGATCTCACTCCCAATTGTTGGGTCTAAATTCACAAGATATACTTCGAACCTTGAGTATTCCATTTACCATTCCCACTCTTCTTCGTCCCAAGTGGTTTGGTTAATATGTTTATCAAAGAGAACGTCATCTTGATTTTTCGCCATTTTCTGAAAAGCGATTTCCCAATTCTCTCTTATTTTATGAGCAGATTGAATGATAATTTTATCTTCTATAATTTCAAACTCTACTTCGTTTCTCAAACCGCATCTATCGAGAATAGTGGAGGGAATTTTGATACCTCGCGAGCTTCCTATTTTTATAACCTTTGTTTTCATTTGTTTTAATTTAAATATTTCCGTTTTTAAAAACAAAACGCCTGTCAGTTTTGACCTCAGATTTCATTCAGTAACAATACTTCCGGCTCTCCGATTATTCTTGACTCTTTTTGAGCTTATTTATCGTATTCTTCCGGTTCAATATTAGCAACTTTACTCAAAGCTTTTTTAAATTTATTTTTGCTTGCCCGCTCAGCTCGTAGCTCTATATATTCTTCTGTCATCAAGGCGGATATTTTTTCTGCCAATGCAGATGATAACAATTGGTTTATTGACATATTTTCTTTTTTTGCCAGGTCTCGCGCCTTCTTATGTAACGACTCCGGCAATCTAACACTAATTGTGTTCATATTTTTATTATTTTAAGTTCGATGGATAAGCACCAACTCACATCTGAGCAATCTGTATCAGGTTGCCGCAGGTGTTATCGAATATAGCAACAGTTGCAGTCCCCATTTGGGTTGGCTTCATAGTAAATTTCACACCTAATTTTTCTATTCTTTCATACTCTTTCTGGACATCATCAACTGGATCTATCATTAATCCTTATAACGACTTTGCCGATAAGCGAATTATCCAGCTCTGCGGGGGCGTCCGTTTGCCTGTCCCGATGTATTTTATTGAGGCCTGGCTGGTAATAAAGGGACTTGATTTTTAGTAAGAAGTTCATTACCATTGTATAGTAATTTAATACGAGTATACGATGACCCAATATTACAAATCAATATCATACCCCAAAATATATAATAACAATAAAGAAACAAAATTAATACGACTTGCATTAAATAAAAAGGAAAATGAACTTATCGATATAATTAAGGATTTGAGTTCTTCCCAATTGCGTATGTTGTTAGAAAATCGATCATTTGATGATCTCGAGAAGATTTCACGTAAAGAACAAAGGTCTTTAAGTAATACATGCATATTTTTAATTAGAGAAAAGCTCGCAAAATATAATATCAGTAACCGTGATCAGCTTGATCTTTTTCTTTCTAGTACTGATAATTTTGATATTAGTCCAAATTCCGGGACATTTAGAAATAATAAAGATAAGGGTATTTTTAATTGGTATCCTTATGTAGAAGGTTTCTCATACGATTTTGTTGAAAGAATATTTGAACATAATGTTCTGCACCCAAAAGCAGTATATGATCCTTTTGCTGGGACAGGGACAACTATATTAGTGAGCATAATCAATAAAATCAATGCTGGTTATTCTGAAATAAATCCACTGATGAGATTCATTATTAAAGCCAAAATTGATGTTATAAATTAAAGAGAGCGAATTATAACAAAGAATAGAAAAAATATAGAAGATTTCAATGAAACAAATGCTATTGGATACAACGGTAAAGTGTCTTTAACTAAAAATGAAATTTTGATGATAGAGAGGGGATTCTTTAAACCAGATATACTTAATAAACTTGCTTTTATTAAGAGAAATATTTTAAAATCTAATTTTAGCGGCGATATTAAAAATATGCTACTGCTTTTACTCAGTTCAATAATTGTAAAAGAATCAAATATGATACGCAGAGCCGACTTAAGATATAAAAGAGATGCTGAATTTCAAGAAATCGATGAAAATGTTTTTGAACTATTCAGGATAAAAACAAGAGCAGCTTTAAAAGATTTGGAGAATTTAGATGTAAATAAAATAGGAAAAACAAATCTTGTATCAAACGACGCAAAGAGACTCGAAAATAAATACAATAATACTTTTGACACTATTATTACATCACCACCCTATGTAAATGGGACAAATTATTTTAGAAATACAAAACTTGAACTCTTATTCCTTGATTTGGTGAATCAAGAAAAGGAAATGAAAAGATTAAGAGAAGAAGCAATAACCTCTGGGATCAACAACGTTAGTCAAAAGAAAAAACTAAATAAAACAGAGTTCGAACAACTAAATGCTATAATTGAACAACACGAAAAAAATAATTATGATAAAAGAATTCCAAGATTAATAGAGCATTATTTTTACGATATGAGGATTGTTTTAAAAAATCTCTATTTTATGCTTGAAGAGGGTGGTAATTTTTATTTTGATATTGGTGATTCAATCTTTAATAACATTCATGTACCAACGGATATTTTGTTTGAAGAAATAGCAAAAAAAGAAGGCTTTAATTTGGTCAATAAAACCAAAATTAGAAATAGATTTTCAAAAAATGGCGCGCAATTAGGACAATGGTTAATACAGTTTACTAAAAAGAATGGTACAAAATATCACTCACAAAATTATAATAATAATATCATTGGAAATATTAAAGAAGGTGACCTTGTAATCAAAAATTGGCAAAAATTTAGAGATGAAATTCCTTATAGAAAGCATCCATTTGCAAAAAGAAACTGGGGAAATAATTTGCATTCATTATGCTCTTATCAAGGAAAGCTTAAACCCGCAATTGCTCATTTTTTAGTAAAATATTTTTCGAATGAAAATTCAATTATACTTGATCCATTGTCTGGCGTTGGTACAATTCCTCTTGAAGCAAGTTTACAAAATAGGAAGGTTTATGCGAATGATCTTAGTTTAATCGCTTACGCAAATACACTAGCTAAAGTAGGAATTGTAAATAACAAGGAATGCTCAAAAATAATTGATTCCTTAAGAGAATTTATAGGTAATGATGTTATTTCTAATTTAGAGTTTGAAAAAAGTAATTTTGGTTTTAATAAAAAACTTCAAGAGTATTACCACGAGGATACGTTCAAAGAAATTCTCTCAGCGAGAAAATATTTTATTCAAAGAGGGATAAAAAATGAGAATTATGCTTTTGTTTTTTCAAGTTTGCTCCATATATTGCATGGTAACAGACCTTATGCACTTTCGCGCACTTCTCATCCGATTACTCCATTTGCCCCAAAAGGTGAATTTTTATATAAAAATCTTATTGAGAAATTAAAGGGAAAGATTAACCGAGCAATTATTGACAAACATAATTGTAGTAATAATAATTATGAGATATTTCAGGGAGATTTTACCGATTTAATCAAAAAAATCAAGAAAGAATCGATTGATCTAGTTATAACTTCGCCTCCATTCTATGATTCAACGAGGTTTTATATGGCAAATTGGATAAGGATGTGGTTCTCAGGGTGGGACAAAGATGACTTTCAAATAAAGAAAGAATCCTACCTAGAGACAAAACAATTACAAAATATTCAAGTATATAATTCATTTTTTCAAACAATGACTGAATTGTTAAAAGAAAATAGTGATATGATTTTGCATTTAGGCTTTTCAAAAAAAGCGAACATGGCTGAACTATTGATTCCAATGGCGGAAAAATATTTTAATGTTATCGGATATTTTAATGAAAATGTGACCGATAATGAAAAATTCGGAATTAAAGATCAGGGAGCTGTTAAGGTGCATCAGTACCTATTTTTAAAAAAACAATAAGCTACTCTTTGATACCAAGCAATTTTTTGTTTCCTGGTGATAACTTATCGATTAAGTCATAAGAAACTATCAATTTTTTTAATTCAGTTATTCGTTTTTTCAAGTTAGATTTTTCACGAACAGTTAAAAATCTTGATATACATTTATTAACATCTACGTTAGAATTAATAATAGGTTGTTCACTGACTAAAAGAGTTAAATCTGCGCCAGTAATTTTAGCTAATTCAATTAATTCATTATTTGTATAAAATTTACTTGGCAATTGATCTCTTTTATTATCATTTGCCTCTTTCGATAATAATGCTGCATTGGAAACAGTCAATGGATACAGATACTTCGATGGTAATATATGGTCAATTGCCCAAGTTTTTCGTTTGTTAATATCTAAAGGTTTCTTTGTCTTGAAGCATTTATTATCAAATCGTTTAAATAACTCTTTAAAATCTATTTTCTCATTTTCTTCAGCTACCAAAATATCAGCGATTCTACGCCTCACAGATGATTCATGAAGTTGTTGTTTAGTTCGCTTGGGATTTAATTCGGCATTTATTGCACCCTTACACGCTCTACATTCCATTTGACGTTCTAATGGACCCCAACCAATATGCTTACTAAATGAATGAAAAGCTAAGATCCTATCACATGCTCCGCACCTTTTCCAAAAGGCTTCAGGATTTTCTGTGCTTGTTAAAAAGAATGAACGCCAAAATCTTTCTGCTTGTAATGAATGTGCATTCCTAAAGTTCTTCTTCCAATTAGTAAATGGTATGGCTGTATTTTTAGAATGGATAAAATCACAATTCTCACACTTCCAAAGAGCATTCTCATATGCTTCTTTTTGTTCAATTAGATTATTGCCAATATGAATAGTATTCAATTCTTTACAATTAATGCAAATAAACGCTACATACGAATCGTGAACTGGTAATCCTTCAACTCTAGATATTCCAGTTATGTTTTTAGTCTTTCTTCTTGCCATATTTTTCCAGATTTTGTGAGTAAGTTTTATAACTATTTGTTGATATCTTCTTCTATCAACCTCTTAAACTTCGTTTCTTTATACAAGTCCTTCAAGTCGTTATCACCGGATGCCTGCTTCTTGAGTTTTGGATTTAATGTGAGCGCTTTCTCAAGAGCTTTCAGTGCATCCTCTTTTTTACCGGCAGCCAACCTGATAACAGCCAGATCATATAAAACTTCAGGATTCTCAGGAGCTATTTTTTCCGCATGCTCCATAAAAGGGAGGGCTTCTTTAAATTTCTTTTGTGTAAAAAGTGTCCAGGCTTCATTCCAGGAATAATTCATTTGTGCAAAGTTCAGTAAACGTCCCAACTCCACGAACGGCTCGGCGTGGTCGTCAACTCGAATATCTATAGCTCGATCACTATAACCACCATAACCTGCATTTTCTTTTACAACCAACAATGCTGCCGACTGTTTTCCTCTCGCATCACCGCCCTGTTTATCGCCTTCCACAAGCGCGGCGTACAACCTGTCTGCCAAAGTCCCTTTGGTTTTCAAGAAAGTTTCCTCCATTGCAGTAACCACGTTTTCGCCGGTCAAAATATTTCCTTGAATAGCATAATTTTTACCGTTTCTGCCGCCTGCCCAGGGAAGACAGTCTGTGCCAGTGTAAGTCGCCGATTTCCCATCAGCCGATACAATACCGAATTGTCTTCGCTTTGGGTTATCGTCATTCCTTGTTAAAATTTCGACAACCTGTTCGGGTGAAGCGCCTTTGTCTAACAGTTCCAATCCACGCCAGCCGAAAGTTGTATTTGCAAATGATTGTGTTGCCACAGCACCCACACCCGCTTTTGCCCAAGGCACAACCGCTCCCACAGCAAAAAAGCGTGAAGCTACTGCAACACCTAATTCTCCGTTTACAGAATCCCGTGCAACTATCGAGAAAGTAGCAATCCCATAATCTGCTGATGTCTGTGCGTAAAATGGAGATTGAAAGAATATAATCGAGATGATTAAAACACAAATTTTTATTATCATTGCTAAAATTCTCCTATGTTTTTTTATTTAACGAAGATAGTCTAACAGCGTTGCTTCGCCACGGTAAATAGTCCTTCGACAAGCTCAGGACAAGTCCTTCGACAAGTCCCATAGAACAGGTAAAGCTAAGGACAAGTTCTTCGACTGTGTTCAGAGCCGGCTCCACTGCATACTCTCGTGCGTGTCTTGTTAAAACTTTTGGTAGCCGGACTTTTTCATTTCTTCCTTCTTATCCTTCTTCGCAGCTTTTTTTTCTTTCATACTCTTTGCCGGTTCCTTTTTAGATGTCTTCTTACTGTTCTGACCTTTACTCATGTTTTTTTTCCTTAGGTTTTTTTAATTTACATTAACAATTGTTGGAATAATTCTAAATATTTCCCCGCATGCAAACCATCGACAAGTGCATGGTGGGCGTGAATAGCGATTGGTAATAATTTTTGACCGTTCTCAATGTGGATTTTCCCGAAAGCAATTTTAGGGACGGAATCTTTCAGCGAGAAGCGACGGGCATGCGATACTCCGTTAAAACTTATCCACGGAATGGTAGTGTAGTGAATTACATTTTCACCCGAACCTGAAGGCATCAACCGGTTATCGTTTTTTACTCTCTCAATTTCCTGCTTCGCATTTTCTGTGAATACCTGAAGGTCTTCATTATATTTGATAAAAGAAAAACCAAAAGTTTCGTTATCTCTTAAAACAGTCGCCGCTGCGTGGATAACTTCATAACAAAAAACTTCCTCTCCCTCAATCCGATATTTAAATTCCTCAATATGATTAACAGATTTTAAGGAGAGATAGAGATAATAAATAAAAAAAGGGATATTGAGTTCTTTCGATTTCTTGTAAGCATTTGTGCAATCTACGTTTGTGGTTATGCCCCAGAAGGGTTCATCGTAGGTTTTAAAAAACAAGTAGTGTTCTTTTCGCACCCAGTTCTCAATGTCAATTTTTCTTTTCATAAGATATTCAACATATCAGAAATTTTTTCGCTGGTATTGTATTTTCCGGTTATTTCTTTTACATCAGCCACTTCATGCAGCCAGGTTGTATGAAATGGAATATGTATCCCGTTACCGCCGATATTTAAAACCGGAATAATGTCCGATTTTAGTGAATTCCCTACCATCAAAAATTCATCCGGTTTAATTTCAAGATGATTAATCAGTTCGGAATAGTTTTCTTCTTTCTTATCACTCATTATTTCGATGTGGTGGAAATAACTGCTCAAACCCGATTTAATTAATTTCCGTTCCTGATCCAGTAAATCTCCTTTCGTTGCGATGATGAGCTTGTATTTCTTTTTCAATGTTTCCAAAACATGTTCGACCCCATCCAATAAATTCACCGGATGATCCAACAATTCTTTTCCGAGTTGAATTATATTATTGATGGTTTCCGGCTGGACTTTCGAATCGGAAACTTTGATCGCAGTTTCTATCATTGAGAGGACAAAGCTCTTTCCGCCGTACCCGTACAGCCGGAGGTTAGCCATTTCAGTTTTAAAAAGCTCTTTTGAAACTTCATCATTTGGTAAATAGTCCGATATCAGTGAGCAAAATTTCTTTTCTACTTCCTGAAAATAGGGTTCATTCACCCAGAGCGTATCGTCTGCGTCAAAGCTTATTACTTTTATGTTCATATTTATTCCCGTACAGTAGAAGACTCAGGATTTATTTGTATTGGTTTTTTGTTCTTATTATAAATAAATATTTTGAAATATCCGAAAATGAAATTATTGGGATCCCTTCGGAAAACAACGAGGGAGTCAAAAGAGGTAAAATTTTCTCTGACTCCCTCAGCTTGTACTTCGGATTAATTCTGTTACTACAGTCCTAATCCCTTCGCGATACCTCCGCCGTAGGATTTATCTACTTTCGTAAAATGCTCAACCATCTTTATTTGTATATCTTTCGAAACTTTTGACAGACTTCCTACAATGTTTTCAATCAGGCGTTTCTGTTCATCAGCCTGCATAAGTCTGAAAAGATTTCCCGGTTGAACGTAATCATCATCAACACCCCGCTTCTGTTCGTACCTGTCTGCATCACCTGAAATTTTTAGAGGCGGTTCTTTGAATGCAGGGTCGGCAACGGGTCCTCCGAAACTATTCGGCTCATAATTCACAGAAGGTCCGCCGTTATCATCGAACCTCATGTGTCCGTCGCGTTGATAATTATTCACACTTGCTGCACGCGGAGTGTTTATCGGTAACCTCTCAAAGTTTACACCTAAACGGTATCTGTGAGCATCAGCGTATGCGAAAATGCGGGCTTGAAGCATTTTGCAAGGCGAGAAGGAAATACCCGGGACAACATTCGCAGGTGAAAAAGCCGATTGCTCGACTTCGGCAAAATAGTTTTGTGGGTTACGGTTTAATTCCATCACACCAACCTCAATCAACGGATAATCCTTATGAGGCCATACCTTAGTTAAATCAAATGGATTCCATTTGTATGTTTCGGCTTCTACTTCCGGCATAACCTGCACATAAAGTTTCCACTTCGGGAATTCTTTTTTCTCGATAGCTTCGAATAACTGACGTGTATGGTAGTCCGCATCTTCACCCACAATACGGTCTGCTTCTGCCTGCATCATATTCTTGATACCCTGCTGAGTTTTGAAGTGAAACTTAACCCAGAATCTTTCATTGGCTGCGTTGATGAAACTGTAAGTATGACTTCCGTAACCGTTCATATATGGTATTCCCTTTGGTATGCCGCGGTCTGAAAAAAGTATTGTAACCTGATGCAATGATTCAGGAACCTGCGACCAGAAATCCCACCACATAGTGTGAGATCGCAAGTTGGTTTGCGGCTCACGTTTCTGTGTATGTATGAAATCGGGAAATTTTATTGCATCGCGGATGAAGAAAGTTGGTGTATTATTTCCTACCATATCCCAATTTCCTTCTTCAGTATAGAATTTCAGTGCAAAACCCCTGACGTCCCTGACAGTATCGGCGGAACCTTTTTCACCGGCGACTGTAGAAAAGCGTCCGAACATTTCTGTTTTCTTTCCGACTTTCGAAAAGATTTTAGCTTTTGTGTATTTGGTGATATCGTGTGTTACCGTAAAGATACCGTGAGCACCGGCGGCTTTAGCATGGACAACACGCTCAGGTATTCGCTCGCGATTAAAATGTGCAAGTTTTTCAAGAAGATAATGGTCCTGCATAAGTGTCGGACCACGCTCTCCGGCAGTCAGAGAGGTCTGATTATCGTCGACAGGTATTCCGGCTGTTGTGGTTAATTTATTTTTATCTTTCATTTTTGTTTATCCTTTCTATTAATTTTACTGATATTTAATTTTCATCTCCGTTGCATTCAATGATATTATCCGGAAGGAATAATTTCTTATCCCACCCCAATAACCCACTGTAATATTAACGATGCTATCTCTTTCCAACTTCCAATTCCCATTATAATTTTGATATGATATTGGCGAAGTTTCACACCATCCTGCATTATTCCGTTCAAGAAGTTCAAATCCTTCATAAAATATCAATCCCAATTTATTCGAATCTAATCCTGAAGTCTTATTAAATATGGTAAGATCGGAAATTTGATTTGCTTCCACCCATACACCATAAATATCAACCACGGGAGTCATACCTATGGGCGCTTCGCCGCACGATGATATTATAAGCACCAAAAATGCAAATATAAGATTTAATGCTAACGTACTTGCTTTCATTTCATTTTATTTAGATTATTTTTATTCTGAATAAATTAAAGATACTATCTTTCTGCAATACTCTTCAAGATCGCTTTTATCAATCACGTCCAAATAATTATCATTTATCATTCTGAACTGCCTCATATATTCTGTGCTCATATATTCCCTGATTGATTTACCTTCTTCAGTCAGATTCTCTTTTTGTTTATCTTTTATGGTAACATAGAATATTTCAGCTTTTCCACCTAAAGAAACGACTTCGGGGGGTATTACCCCAAATGTAGTAACTGATATTACTATCTTATCGTTAAACATTTTTGTATCGACAAGAATCTCAAAACTGAAATCGGAACTCTCCGAAGCAAGCATCCCTTTTTCACTTAATGCCTGTTTAAAACTATTGATGACTGTCCTATCCAAATCGGATTGAGTATTGCTTTCAGCAATCATAGTAACATTAACTTTCGGAAGATTTGCAGTTTGGGATTGTGAGTAGGAATTAAGGAAGGAAACCGTGAGTAAAATAATTAAGGAGAATCGGAAAGTAGAGAAAAATATTTTAGTAAACATAACGCACCTCGTTTAGTTAATTTAACATTAGTTATTTAGAGAGATGGTACAAAGCTATCGATATTTATTCCTTAAATTATTTCCATCCGAATTTCTTTAAAAATATAACGCTTTGAAGTCACGAAGTCAAATCGGTTTTAGTATATTTACCCGTTAATAATGATATCTGCATTGAATAAAATCGATCCGATTTTCACTAACTACATACACGATTCTATGTTCTTGAGTCAAGCGGCGCGACCAAACTCCAGTTCCTAGATATTTTAACGGTTCCGGTTTACCGATTCCTTCAAATGGATTTCGAATAATCGCTTCAACGATTTCAAAAACTTTGATGGCTGTTTTCCTGTCGGTTTTCACCCAATATGCCAAATCCTCTCGAAATTCAGATTGAAAAACAGTGTCGCGTTTTTGAATCTTTTTACTCTTCAATCCCGAATTCTTTCTTGAGCGATTCGAATGATTGGGGTTTCCCAACTTTTCTGAATGCTTTTAGGAGTGTGGAAAGCAGTCGCTGTGCATTTTTGGGTGAACGGAGCAAATGTGCCGTTTCGAGTAAGCCCATCAACTCGCTTTCGGAAATTAAAGCAACATTTTCTGCTTTTTGACGACTTATTATAACTACTTCTTTATTTAAAGAAACCTCATCCAGCAATTTCGCCAGGTTTGCTCTCGCCTGTGTATATGTTAAATTTATAGACATGTTTCATCCTTATTCATTGTACAGTACAAATGTACATCTAATAAAAATTAAAAACAATGCTCTCCAAAATTTTCAAGAATGAATTCTTTTCATTGATACTTTTGGCTTTATCTCACTCTTTGCAATCAACGCGGGCCAGTATGCTATTACCTCATTTGGTTTTGGCCTGCCGCCGGCAAAACCTGTAACGCCGGGAGGTCCTGTTAGTATCAAAGGTGCTAGCTCTTTGCCAAACCTTTCGACCGCTGAATGACTATGACTTCTTACTCCGATGCGTAGCACAACTTCGTTAATCACATCCGGCATCTCAGCAATGGGTCCGTGGCAGGAGTTTAATCCTAAATACTCGGTTCGAATCTCATCAAACTTCAAACCTAAATCGTTAAGCCGAGTGCGAAGTATTTCGTCGGCTTTTTGTGCTTTCTCAAGTGCATCGGGATAAGCATACGTGAGCGTACCAATTGCTGTATAACCATCGAGGTAAGCCATAGAAACTTTGTAAGTGTCGGTAGCTGGTTTACCCTTGACATCGAACATACGCACACGGTCTTTGCCAACCTGCTCAAGCTGTATCGAAGTAAAATCAGCCACAACATCGGGAGTTATGTAGCTCGAAGGATTTCCAATTTCGTAAAGCAGTTGTTCTTTTACAGTCTCAACCGTAACCATACCGCCTGTGTTTTCGTGCTTGGTAATAATGACTTCACCGGTTGGATAAGCTTCGGCAATCGGGAAGCCGATGTGTGCGAGGTCGGGAACTGCGCGCCAATCGCCGCTGAAATTTCCACCGCTCGCTTGTCCGCCGCATTCGAGTATATGTCCGGCAACCGTACCGCTTGCAAGTTTATCCCAGTCGTTTTCATTCCAGCCGAATTCGTAAATCATCGGTGCAAGTGTCAGTCCCGTATCTGTCGTCCTGCCTGTAATTACAATGTCGGCGCCTTGGCGGAGCGCTTCGGCAATCGAAGCGGCGCCGAAGTAAACATTTGCCGCCGAAATTTTTTGCCGTACGCTCTCGATTGATTCGCCCGTTTCCATATTATTGAATTTGACACCTCGCTTTTCGAACTCATCTAACTTATCGAGTATATCGTCGCCGTGAACAATCCCGATTTTTAATTTAAACCCCTTTTTCTTTGCACATTTCAGTATAGCATCGCTGCAACCGGAAGGATTTACACCACCGCCGTTAGTAATAATCTTTATATTTTTTTCTATGCAGGTAGGGAGTATTTGTTCGACGATATGTACAAGGTCTTTAGCGTAACCGAGTTCAGGGTTGCGCTTTTTCTGCTTTTGCATTATGGACATAGTAACTTCAGCTAAGAAGTCCATCATGATGTAATCTATCGGACCTTTAGTTACTTGATCCATCGGTGCGGTTTGTAAGTCGCCCCAGAAACCTTGACCGGATGCAATTCTAATTTTGTTTTTCATTTATTTAGCTTTTATGCCAGTTTAAAATTTGCCATTTCTGATTTTCACCAATCTTAAATAAGATTGAATGCCAGCTTGTTTTTCCGTTATCTGAATTTTTCGTCCCTAAAACCAGATAGGCAGTTTTTTGATCGTCGGGCATCCATAAATGAACATATCCAACTTCAGCTTTTTTGCCATCGATGAATATTTCTTTTTTTGAAGAATTTTCCAATACTTCAAATATACTTTCGTAAGTATTGTTGTAGATCAGGTAGGCTTCGGGGGAAATATTCTCTTTGAATTCGGCATAATCTTTACCCTGCAAGATTGATGTAACCATTAAAACGAGCTGCTCTCCAAGCTCAGAACTTTTTTCGTTTTTGTTATCATCGCCAATTAGTGGCAACGAAAACATAATTGAAGAAAACAATACGACGAGAATTAATGCTGTCCTTTTCATATTTACCTCATTTTGTTTAGTTATGAATTAATTGTTAATTAAACAGGAATTAGAGAAATAGGTAAAGTATTTTTAATAATGTTTCCTTCAATAAATTGACGATCGTTACTCAACATATGGGCATCTCTAAAAACTTGAATTAAGGACTAAAGTCCGCAGAGATTAGTATGTTTTTGTAACCCCACGCTTAAGCGTGGGGTTATTGAAAAGCCGCGTGCATCAAGGGCTTTAGCCCAATTAATAAATAATAGTTTTTAGA
>JAUXOG010000037.1 GCA_030682385.1 Bacteroidota bacterium | reverse complement strand
TTGTCATGTTGAGCGAAGCGAAACATCTAAAAACAGCTCAAAATTGAGGTTTAAGATTCTTCATCCGCCTTTGGCGGATGAAGAATGACTGTTCTGCGTAACTTCAGATCTTAATTAACATATTCCATCAATCAATAAAAGGAGATCTTTTATGAAACGAGTCTCAGTTTTATTTTTCTCGATGGTAATCATTCTTGTTCTTTCTCTACTTGGTTGCCAAGATCAGCAGAGTTACAATCCTCAGGAGCCAGCTACACAAATCTCATCTACAGCTCCGCAATTTCTCAAAGCTTCACCGCAATCCCGAATACCCGATAGCTACATCGTTGTTTTCAAGGACGATGTAACTAATGTTTCCGAAAAAGCAGAACAACTTGCTAATCAGATAGGCGGTAAAGTTAAGTACATTTATTCCTCCGCACTTCGCGGTTTCTCTATCAATGTTCAGGAACAAGCAATCAAAGGTTTAATCAACAATCCAAACATTGCTTACATCGAAGAAGATCAAATCGTATCAATATCGGTAACTCAAACGAATGCTACGTGGGGTATCGATCGGGTTGATCAACGCGATTTACCTTTAAGTACAACTTATAATTACGATCAAACAGGTTCGGGTATCGATGTTTATGTAATTGATACCGGAATACGACTCGACCACGTTGAGTTTGGAGGTCGGGCTGTAACTGGTTACGATGCAATCACAAGCGGTGGAACTGCTAACGATGGTAACGGACACGGAACACACGTCGCCGGTACTGTAGGCGGTACAACCTACGGAATCGCCAAAGGTGTGCGGCTTTATGCAGTCCGCGTTCTTGATAACAGTGGCAATGGTACAACCGCCGGCGTTATTGCGGGAATCGATTGGGTAACTTCGCATCATACCACAAATCCCGCTGTGGCTAATATGTCGCTCGGCGGTGGCGCTTCTACATCAATCGACGATGCTGTAAAACGTTCGATTGCCGATGGAGTTACTTATGTAGTCGCTGCCGGAAATTCTTACGCAAACGCCTGCAACTACTCACCCGCCCGCGTTCCCGAAGCGATTACTGTCGGTTCAACAACCCGCACCGACGGCTTCTCGTCATTCTCAAACTACGGTTCATGTGTTGATATACTTGCACCCGGCACCGATATTACTTCAGCTTGGTACACTTCCAGCACTGCAACCTCTACAATATCAGGTACATCGATGGCTTCGCCTCACGTTGCCGGCGCTGCGGCGTTGTACTTAAAAACTAACACAAGTGCCTCGCCCGCTACAGTTGCAAATGCTTTAATCTCAAATGCAACCTTAAACAAAATTACAAGCGTTCCAACCGGCACACCGAACCGTTTGCTTTATACAATTTTTACAACTGCTACTGTTCCGCCGGTGCCCACACTATTGTCGCCATCCAATGGTGCAACCGGTATTGTTACAAATCCGACCTTAAGTTGGAATGCATCAAGCGGTGCCACATCATACCGATTACAGGTTTCTACAAGCTCGGCATTTTCGACACTTACGATTGATCAGAGCGGTATAACTACAACATCGCGTGCAATTTCAGGACTTGCTAATGGAACAATATATTACTGGCGTGTTAATGCAACTAATACTGCGGGAACAAGCGGCTGGTCGTCGGTTTGGAACTTCACGACTTCTACGCAACCTTGTCCGGGTACAAAATACACAGGCACGCTATCAGGAACGGGGGCGGCTCAAATTCAACCGAACGGTACTTATTATTATAGCAGTATCAGCGGCACGCATTCAGGATGTTTGCGCGGTCCAATAAACACCGACTTCGATTTGTATCTACAAAAATGGAACGGAGTAAGCTGGGCTAATGTAGCTAGCTCAACAAGCTCAACCTCCAACGAAAATATTTCGTACAACGGAACAGCCGGTTATTACCAATGGAGAATTTACAGTTACAGCGGCAGCGGAACTTATGAATTCTATATGGTAAAACCATAACTTATATCTAACTTTCTACAAAGGACACGGTTATTGAAAAATTAATAGCCGTGTTTTTTATTTTTTAAGAGAGAAAATAATTTCTTATATTCGAGGTAAGAAATTAATATCAACTTAACTACGACAAATTTATGAGTAAGATACTTTTTGGCTTTATTTTTATCCTCTTTTGTAATCCGATGTTTTCGCAACCCATCGAAAACATCCATTTCGGCTCGCACGGCAATCCTCTGAATGGTTTAACTGTTACCTGGAAAAGTTTTGGTGAAAGTGATAAAATCAAATGGGGATATACTGAAGCATTTGAAATGGGAGAACATGCCGGCATACGGCGTAATAATTTTGAAGGATATTGGTTCGATTATACTTTTCCGATTGTAAAACCACTGACAGAAATTTATTACTCGATATTCAATTCAAAAGAGAATAATTGGACGCAGAAAATTTTTAAAACTTCAACGGATACTCTTTCAGATAACTACACATTTACAGTTACGGGCGATAGCCGGACACGTCTGAATCGCTGGGGGCAAGTTGCAAACGCAATCGAAAAAGCCGACTTCAATATTTTTACTGGCGATTTGGTCGATAAAGGATCGATCAACTACGAGTGGGATAATTGGTTTTATTGCGGAGAAAAATTTTTTACTTCTAACCTCGTTTACTATACAATTGGAAACCACGATGTAGGAAATAATAATTATGAAAATATTTTAGTAATGCCGACAAGCCCTGTTGGTAGCGAATTGTATTATTCTTTTAACTATGGCAATGCTGCATTCATTTGTTTAAATAGCGAAAACCCGACGGACTCAGTACAGCTTGTTTGGTTTAGAGAAACCTTAGAAAATTGTAAAGACAAAACCTGGAAGTTTGTTTTCTTTCATAAACCATTTTATAGTTCCGGAAGTCATCAGGAAGCTATGCACAAATATTTTGATACATGGTGGAAGTTGTTGGACGACTACGGAGTTGATTTGGTTTTAACAGGTCATTCGCATCATTACGAGCGTACAAAACCGATAAATCGTAACATTAGCATTAATTCGCCAGTTGCTGAATACGGAAGTACACCCGACAAAGGACGCTGCCAAATTGTTGCCGGCGGAGCGGGCGCACCTCTATATGAAACTAAAGCCCAATGGTTTACTGCTTATACCGAATCGATTTTCCATTATTGTAAAGTGGTGGTAAGCGGTAACGAGTTATTCTTCGAAGCTAAAAATGTTGACGGAAAGGTCATCGATAGTTTGAGACTTGTGAAGTAAGTTGATGCAGAGTGGTAATGGTTGATTATCCGATACTCAATTGGTATATTATTGTTGAACTTAAAAGGTAAAAAAATTTATGGATACAAATAATTTGCTATCACGCATTACGATTGTTCCCGGTTTGTGCGGAGGAAGACCGACAATCCGAGGTATGCGTATCAGAGTAACCGACGTGTTAGAACTTCTTGCAGGCGGTATGAGTGAACAGCAAATTCTCAAGGATTATCCATACCTCACACACGAAGATGTTCTCGCTTGTTTAAATTACGCCGCACGCTTATCCTCCTTCTCCATTGACTCGTCAACGGTTACGGCTTGATGAAGTGGTTAATTGATGCACAACTTCCACCTCGATTGTGTGGGTGGTTCAAAAAGAAAGGTGAAACTTGCCTCCATACGATTGATATCTCTGGTGGTTTGAATTTATCAGATGACGTGCTGTGGAATATGCGAAAGAGAATGATTTTGTCATCGTGAGTAAAGATACCGACTTTTTTGAACGCACTTTACTGTATGGCTCGCCTCCACAAGTTTTATTCGTTCAATTAGGGAATATTTCGAATGATTATCTTATATCTCGAGTAGAAAAATATTTTGATGAAATAAAAATGGCTTTCGGTCAGAAAAGATCATTAATTATACTTACTTATCAACAAATACAAATCTTTTAAACGGCTTCAATGTCCGGTTACACATTTATACAATTTAAAAAACATTTGCATCTCCACTCCTATTTCCCTAAATTTCAATTAATGAAACGAACATTAAAAGGAATAACAAATGACAGGAATACAATTAAGATAAGTAACGGAACTCGTAAGGCAATGACAAAACACAAACAATTGACTATTGCGACATTCAAGAAAAAGTTTGCTCGAGTTAGAGAGAAAGGCTGGATAGCATCGAAGAGAAAAGGACCTACGGGAGTTGGGCAAACTTTAGAATACTATCTTGGAATGAAAGAGAACAATATCGCCTTGCCTGATTTGGGTACAGTAGAGTTGAAAGCGCACCATGTTGGATCATCATCAATGATTACGCTTTTTACTTTCAATAGGAAAGCCTGCTTGCAGACCTGCCCGCCGAATAAGTTCTTTGGCAGGCGGGATGGATCTTTCAGCAGGCAAGCATGGAAAATAAACCCGCTTCAAGCAATAAGGAAGTATGGCACGCGAGATAGTAACGGAAGATTGGGCATGTATTTTACAATGGCACGCACTCCAAATAGTATGGGCTTATTTCTTCATATCGATAAATCGACCATTGACGTGAGACATGTTTCGGGAGAAGTCATTGCAGAGTGGCAATTGGATGTATTGGCGGAGAGATTTGCGAAAAAAATTCCCGGTCTTGTGCTTGTAAGCGCGTTTAGTGAAATGCGGGGTGATGCTGAATGGTTTAAATATGATCGTGCGCAATTACTGACAGGGACATCGCCGAACATAATTCATAATCAAATTAGTGCCGGAAATATTCTTGTCGATCTAAGACTTCACGATAAAGGTACGTCAGCCAGAAATCATGGAACAGGATTCAGAACTCATGAAGACAAGCTTACTTCGTTATTCAATGATATTTCGGAGCTGACGTGAAGAAATCCCTCCAATTAAGCATTCTTGAAGAGCTATTTAATCCTGCGATAAATGAATGGACATTTAACGGTGCTTCAACTCGGGAATTGACACATTGTTACCACGACTATCCTGCACGGATGATACCGCAAATTGCAGAAAAATTGATTGATTTATATGGGCGTAATGCTAAACTGCTTTTTGATCCTTATTGCGGAACTGGAACATCGCTTGTTGAAGGTGTAATTCGTGGCATTGATGTCATCGGCACAGATATTAATCCACTGGCAAGGATGATTTCACAAGCGAAAACTTCTATGCCTAGTTTTTTTGCTTTGGATAATAGTATCCGGCATTTTAATGATTTCGTTTTGCGTTCGCAAGCAATCAATTTAGAAAAACCACCCCTCATTCCAGGTATCTCAAGAATTGAGTTTTGGTTCAAGCCCCAAGTTATTGAGAAACTACTACGCCTGAAGATTTTTATCGAAACATTGGAAGACGATAATGTATGTCTCTTCTTTAAAATCGCTTTTAGCGAAACTGTTCGTGAGTCATCAAACACGAGAAATGACGAGTTCAAACTATACAGGTATCAACCTGAAAAGTTGAAACTTTTCAATCCGAACGTCTTCTATATAATGTCATCGAAGCTAAAGAGAAATCGGCTTGGTCTGGAGAGATTTGTCAGTTTGATGAGTCAATTCAAATCCACCGAAAGCGTACCGATTGCAAAAATATACGGTTTCAATACTGTTGAGGGAATACCAGAGGAATACATAAGAAAGAATAGTGTCGATATCGTTGTAACATCTCCACCATATGGTGATTCGCACACGACAGTTGCGTATGGACAATATTCTCGCCTTTCTGCAGCTTGGCTCGGACTCGAAGAGCCGGAAGGTGTCGATAGAAAACTGATGGGCGGAAAAATACAAAAGAAGATACCACGCCTCCCCAGCGAGCAACTAACTGAAACGATAGAGTTGATTGCGCAAAAAGATCAAAAACGTGCGAATGAAGTAGCCTCCTTCTATCAAGACTTATATAAGTCAATAACAAACGTTGCGCAGGTTATTAAGCCGGGTGGATTTGCTTGCTACGTTGTTGGTAATCGAAAAGTGAAAGGAATAGTTCTTCCAACAGATGTCGCTATTATTAATTTTTTTTCGTCGTTAGGATACGAACATATCGATACTCACAATAGAGTTATTCCTAACAAACGTATGCCGCTTCGGAACAGTCCAACAAATGTTGTCGGTATTAACGATGAAACAATGACGCGAGAGTACATCGTGGTTATGCGTCGAAGACGACGTGCAGGTGTTGTAGCGGAAAAACAATCTGTTTACCGTACTCAATCGAAGAAAGAAAAAACTAAATCCAAGAAAAAGAGAGCGATAAGCAAGAAAGCTAAAAGACGAAGCGGGAAGAGAGGATGAATGCGCAGTTGGGGTTGGAGATGGAATGAAGTTAGTAGTGGGTGGAAATAATAAGTAAAATGCAATAAATAAGGGTGATAGAATTTATATCGCTTTAATTAAATAGATTTTAATGAGAGGATAATATGGAAAAGCAAGCATTGCACGCAGTTCATGACGATGATTTAGAAGAATTACTTCAAAGTGTTGGTATTCTTGGAGATTTCAAACGGAGGGCAATCAAGTGCAAGTTTTGTGGAGACGTAGTCACTTGGGAGAATCTTCACGCAATATATCCTGAAAGTGGCTCGGTAAAGTTAGTTTGTGATAAGGCTAGTTGTGTTAATCAACTTTTAGTGTATCTCAGTGCAAGGGAGGAGATTAAAAAATGAATTTGATTATTGGTTGGCTTTTAGGTGGAGCGACGATACTTGGCGCAATTATTTTACTTCTATTCCTTAATCCAGAAAAGTTCGAAAAATGGGTAGCATTGCTATGGAAACTTTCGGATAAGATTGGTGTACTTGTAAAAGTTGCTCATAAGCAGTACGTCAAACATGATCTTCAGTCGAGCGTTAATAGCTATCTCAAAAGGCGTACTAAAGATATGCCTGGATTAGAAGCGAAAGGAGTCAGAGTAGAGTGGGTAGATGCTAAAATTAATAAGCAGAGCTTTCTTGAAGGAAATAATGTTATTGTTAGATTACGTCGTCAAGATAGTAACGATCAAAATTTTGTTCGTGCTGCATGTCTTTTTGTATCAACTTCTTTGCTATATAAAGTAAAAAGATACCTTTCTCCATCACAAGCTGAAGCAACCGATCTTTTCGTTTCAATGAAACTTATTGAAGAAGAGAAACCTCAAATTGTTGATGTTTTTCTAGAGGAATATCTTCACAAGTCTGTCACGCCAAAGGACTCAAAAATTGGAAAGTACTTTGATAAGTACTCGGTTATGCAAAAGGGTGGATATTTTTTCCCAGTATATCTACAAGAACTACACTTTTTAGGTCAAAAGATGTTTGGCAATAGACAAGATTCGACAATTCACACAGAAGTTGATTCTCTGATAAATTACCTCGAAAAACTTGCTCAACGTAAAATTGGCGATACTTCTATGCCACTTGATTTTGTTAAAGAGTATTGTCGCTTTGGTTTAGTTATTGTGGGGAAGCCTAGCAAGTTAATTGTCTCGATCGATCCTTATGTGAATTTCATTAAAAAGGGAATAGCTTCTTCCAACATAGAAACTTTATATGTTCTTGGTTTGGCTGACAACGAAGAAAAAATTAAGCAAATTTGTGAAGAGGTATTAGAATCATTCGACGTACTATGCGAAAGAAAATTTCAAAAAGTTCTTCGATATACCGATCATTCTATTGAAAGACTGCATTATTTGGCAGTCTTGAGAAGCAAGAAAAAGGAACTTTTCATAAGTTCAAAAAAAATATAGTTCATACCTCTTTCGTATGTCCGAATCCCAACACTCTGATAAACTCCAACATCTCCGTGAGTTGAAAGCCAAATCCAAACTCGGCGGCGGTGAATACTACATTCAAAGCAGCTCAACACACAGGAAAACGAGCAAAGGGCAATTGGGATTGGAGATGGAGTGACAGCGATATTGGGGTTTTAATAGCAATATTTACAAAATTAAGTCAAAAACAATTGGGTATCACACATGATTAAAAAGATTATCAGTATTAAAAACATTGGAAGATTTGTGGATTATTCTGCAGCAGGCAATGTTGAGTTTAAAAAATTCACACTCATCTATTCTGAGAATGGTAGAGGTAAAACAACACTCTGTGCCGTTCTCAGATCATTGCGTACTGGCGAAAATAAGTACATTGTTTGCAGGACAACTTTAGCTGGAAATGGAAATCCTGAAGTTGCCGTACGGCTGGAATCAACCAATGCAACCTTTAAAAACAGTAAATGGGATAATGTCTTCCCTAATATTGAAATCTTTGATCCTATTTTCATAAGCAACAATGTCTATTCAGGAGATTATGTAGAATCTGATAATAAAAGGGGGTTATATCGGTTCGTTGTCGGTGAAGAAGGTATGAAGTTGGCAACAAAGATTGACGATCTAGATCATCAAATAAGAGAAAAGAACAAGGAGATTGGTGAAAAGGAAAAAGAGATAAAGAAATACATGGTTCAGGAAATCTCGGTCAAAGATTTTCTATCTTTACCTATTATTTCAAATATAGAGGATCAAATTACCACAAAAGAGAATGAGATTAAATCACTTAAAAAGAGTTCTGAAATTGCGGCGAAAAGCCTATTAAGTAAGATTATCTTACCCACAATACAGCTTGACAATATCAGAAACACTCTGCAAAGAACCGTTGAAAGTGTTTCAATTGAAGCTATGGAAATGGTCAAAGCACACATTGCAAGTTGTATGGACGAAAACGGTGAATCGTGGTTGAGAGATGGCATTCCCTATATTAAAAACGAATCCTGTCCATTTTGCAACCAATCTCTTAAGAGTATTGCACTTGTTGAGGCATATCGGGGCTATTTTGGTGATGCATACAGATTGTTGAAGTCGGAAATCGACTCAGATATTGATTCAGTCAGGGCATCGTTTTCAAAGAATCAGATTCTTACAATCCAACAAAGCATCCAGGGTAACATGGCATTGGCGGAATTCTGGAGTCAATACGTTCCTGGCTCATATCCTAAAATAGAATTCTCAGATGTACAGAGAGTTCTGGACGATGTTTCCGAATCTCTGTTGGCTCATTTAGGCAGGAAAGCTACTTCTCCTATGGAAGAAATTAATCTTGATCCCGATCTGCAGAAGAAGATAGATGCTTATAGGAATTTAGTAGAAAAAGTGGGTACTTATAACCGAGCAGTTGATGATATGAATGTACTCATAAATGAAAAGAAAAAGGCAACAGCGAAAGGAAATCTTGCTTTGGCTGAATCTGAATTAGCAAAATTGAATAACACTCGTGCACGGCATCAAACAAACCTAGTAAAAGTGTGCAATGAGTATGAGCGGACAGTAAATTTGAAAAAGCGTTTAGAAGATGAAAAAACAATGACAAGAAAAACTCTTGATGCATACGACAAGAAAATATTTGATCAGTATGAAAAAGACATAAACCAATATCTTGATAAGTTTGGAGCAGAATTCAAGATTGTCGAAACTAAAACGAGCTACATGGGTGGAAAACCGAGTTCAATTTATAGAATATCGATCAATAACACTTCTGTGGAACTCGGGGACTCGAAAACAGAAGAGAACCTCCCAAGTTTCAAAAATACACTAAGTTCTGGTGATAAGAGTACACTTGCATTTGCCTTCTTTCTTGCTAAACTCGATCAAGATACTGAGCTTTCTAATAAAGTAGTAATTTTTGATGACCCAATTTCCAGCTTGGATGGCTATCGTAAATCATGCACTCAACAACAGATTATAAGAGCGGGTCAGAAAGCAAAACAGGTCATAGTGTTGTCTCATGACCCGCACTTTCTTTTTGGAATTCATAATAAGGTTAGTACAGACCTTATGACGATCCAAATAAAAAGGAGTGGGCGAGACAGTATCATGACCGAGTGGGACCCTGAAGAGGAGACTCGAAGTGATTACGTAAAGAATTATTTTTTATTGGCTGAATATTTGGAAAACGGACCTACTGGAGATTTGAGAGAGGTTGCTCGCAGTATCAGACCACTTCTTGAAGGTAATTTGCGTCAGAGATTTCCACGTGAATTCAAGTCATCAGTGATGTTTGGTCAGATGCTAGACAAAATACGACATGCTTCATCACGCGAGAACTTGTACTCGTTGCAACTTATGCTTTCAGAAATTGAGGAGATTAATGATTATGCAAAGAAATATCACCACACCGAAAATACTCGAGCTGATACAGAGCCAATTAATGATGCTGAACTGCAGTCGTATGTTAAGAGAGCACTGAAAATATTCCACGGTGTGTAAGTTCTCGGTTAGGTTATATTTTTTGATTTTATCGATAGGGACAATTGGTAGATGTTGATTTTCATCCACACCTCCGACCCTTCGGCGGAGTTTATCCCGCTGAAGGCGGGACTCAGGGCGGAATGACAGCGGCATTTTATTTAAATGCATCATCAGCTACTAAAAATTATGTTTAAAAAAATTTTGGAATTAAAATATGTGTCTTAAACTCCTTCTCACAGCCGATGTTCATCTCGGCTTAAAATTTTCTAATTACCCTGAGGTTCAGCAGGAACTCAGTGAAGCTCGGTTTAACACGCTTAAAAATATCGTTGAGTTGGCAAACGAGCAAAAATGCGATTTGTTCGTTGTTGCAGGCGACCTTTTCGACCACCAGCGTGTGTCAGAACGAGATATCGTCCGCACAGCACAAATAATTAACGAGTTTCAAGGAAAATTAGCCGTTATTCTGCCGGGTAATCACGATTTCATTATCCCAAACGATTCAAGACTCTGGCAAAAGTTCAAATCCCAAAAGGGCGATCGTGTGCTTCTGCTCGAAGAATGTAAAGTTTATCAGCTCAACCATTACGATCTTGATATGAATCTGTATTCAGCTCCGTGTCAATCAAAACATTCAAGCACTAACAATGTTGGCTGGATTAAAAATATATCAAAAGAATCTGCTGTAAAATATCACATCGGCATTGCACACGGCAGTTTACAGGATGTTTCTCCAGATCCAGATAAAAGATTTTATCCAATGACAAAAGATGAGCTGCTGAACTGCGGACTTGACATCTGGTTGATGGGACACACCGACCGCATCCAGTATCCACCCAAATCAAGTTCATTTGATCGAATCTTTTACCCCGGCACACCTGAACCAAACGGCTTCGACTGCCAGCACGAAGGTAAGGTTTGGGTTATCACGCTCGATGAGGAAAAGAAAATTTCTGCATCATCTGTTGTAACTGGAAACCACCGGTTTATCCAAGAGAAAATTAAACTCACTTCATCGGAAGATGCGCAAGCGTTGGTCAATAAGTATTCACCAGAAATAAATTCTAAAAATTTATTAAAACTTAAACTTACTGGTCGAATTCCTAAAAAGGATTTCTCAACCCTTTTTGAAATTTTAGAAGGGTTAAAAACAAAGCTTTTGTATGTCGAATATAACACCGATGAGCTGAGACAGGAAATCACAATTGAAACAATTAATAAGGAATTTACCGAAGGCTCATTCCCGCACAAGTTACTTTATCATCTTTCGGAAAACGCAGACGATTATGAAACACTCCAATTAGCATACAATTTAATTCAGGAGGTAAGGAAATGATTATTACAAGAATCAAACTTAATCCGTTTGCAGGTATTGCTAATGCGGAACTAACTTTTACAGACGGCTTGAACGTTATTGTTGGTCCGAACGAAGCTGGAAAATCTACAATCTTCCGTGCGATCCAGAAAGTTCTATTCACAAAAACACAGCTTCACAGGAGGGATTTTGAAAAAGAAATCTCACCGTGCATACCGATTGATGGCGACACCGCATCAGCTGAAATTCAATTTTCGCACAACGGCGAACAATACACATTTCGGAAAAGCTGGGGCGCAAGAGAATCTGTCGAATTGATTCTACCAACGGGCAGCACATTGAACGACGATGATGCAATCGAACAGAAACTTAATGAAATTCTTCCTGCTTCGGAGGCAGCATTTAAATCGATTTTGATGACATACCAATCGGGATTGCAGCAAACTTTACAAGAACTCAAAGATGAATATCCCGAAACTTTGCAGAATTTAGGCGACCTTCTCAGAGCTGCTTTGCTAAACACCGACGGAGTTTCTGTTGACAAATTCAAAGAGCAAGTAAACCAGTTGTATGATGATCAATTTCGGCGTTGGGATTCACAGAGAAATCAACCAGAGGGCGGGCGTGGAATTGAAAACCCGTGGAAAAAGAATTTTGGAAGTATCGTAAAAGCGTATTATCTCAAAGAAAAAACACGGACGGAACATAAAAATGCTGAAATGTTGGAAGAAAAGTATGATAAACTGAATAAAGAAATCAGGGATTTTGATGAAGCGATTGGAAGGATGAGTGAATATATCAATAAAAACTCTTCTGCAGTAAATGATGCACATGAACGCAGAACGCTGCAGGCAGAATTAAACTCTCTGAAAAAAGATATTGATGAATTGAAAAATGTAAACGAAAATTGGCCCGTTGTAGAAAGTAAATCAAAGGAAATAAAGTCTCAGCTTCCAGCTTTGGAGGAAAAATTCAAAGAGTTAAAAGAAGAAAAAGAACGAGCAGAACTGATGGAGGCAAATAAACCGTTAATTGAAAATGTTGAAAGAGGAAAACGGCTCCAAACTGAATTAGAAAAGGCACAAGCAGAGTTGAATAAAACAAAAAAACTCGATCGTGAAGATTTAAAGAAAATAAGAGATGCAAATCAGTTTTACGAAAAACTGCTCAATAGCATTAGAGCCGGTAAGCTAAAAGCAAAGTTCACTGCAAAGCGTGAGAATCAGCTAAAAGTTCAACTCGACTTCAAACCTAAAGAATCATTCAGCATTTCAGAAGCTGAAGCAAAAGAATTTGAAGCAGGTGGAAGAATAAAACTTGAACATTCGGATTGGATATTAGAGTTAACATCTGGTGAGGGAGATTTCGAAAAATTAGAAAAAGAACTTCAAGCATCTGCCCAGAATTTGAAGAAGATTCTTGAACAATTTGATATTAGAACCGTGAACGAAGCTGTAGCCATTAATGAAGAATATGAACAGGAGCTTAATGCAGTGAAGAATGCAGAAAAGAATCTAAAATCTGAATTAGGCAGCGATACACTTGAAAATCTTGAGAAGAAAATCGAATTCATTAAAAACCTGAAACCCGCACGTGATCTTGCCACAGTCGCAGTCGAATTCAACGACACTAAACGAGATATTGATTCAAAAAAGAATGAGCTGATTAAATCAGAAGAATTTGTTGGTGCCTATGAAAAGAAATACAAGACAAAAGATGAATTGCTGACGAAACTTGCCAAAGCATTTGGTAAAGAAAACGAAATCAACGAAAAGATCGAACAGCTTCTGCCTTTGCCTGAAGGAGTATCGGATTTTGATGCTTTCATACGTGAATTCGAGGAGACAAAAGGAAAACTTGAGGAAGTGCGTGAGAAAAAAAATAATCTAGCAATTGAAAAAGCAAGGATTGAAGAAAATTTGCCAGAGCAGTCGGTGGAAGAACTTTATAAAGATTTTATTTTAGCTGATGAGGTTTTTTGTTCACAACTTCGAAGAGGTAAAGCTATAGCAAGATTAAAAGAAGTTACTGAAAAATCCGTTGAGCTGCTAGATATCGGCACTTACGAGGGATTAGAAAATGATATTGGAAAATATGTGGCAGTGATGACTGGCGACCGTTATAGTGATATAGAAATGGATGGCAGTTTGCCGAAAGGATTTGTTCGTAAAGACGGTAAAATACTCCCAGTTGAGTTTCTTTCTGGTGGAACGATGGATGTACTTGGTTTGGCAATTCGGTTAGCGATTGCAAAGTATTTTCTTGGCAGTTCTGATGGATTTCTTGTGATGGACGACCCGCTGGTAGATCTTGATCCACAGCGTCAGAAAAAAGCTGCTGAGATAATTTTTAACTTTGCTATGAACAAGCAGACAATAATATTTACCTGCAATCCGGAACATGCGGAATTATTGGGAGGAAATATTTTGCAATTGGATTAATTTGCTAATCCCCCTTCATTTTCCTAAATTTCAATTAGTGAAACGAACATTAAAAGGAATAACAAATGACAGGAATACAATTTATCGTAGATAAAAAAGGAAATAAAACCGGAGTTCTTATCGATTTAAAAAAGCACGAAGAACTGTGGGAAGATTTTTACGATATCCTCATCGCAAGAACTCGTGCCGATGAGCCGCGTGAATCCCTCGAAGAGGTTAAATCAAAATTACGCCAAAAAGGCAAATTACGTGCTTAAATACAGTATTACAGTCACAAAATCAGCTCGACGAGAATTAGAGATACTAGATATCCAAAAGATGTTTACAAATAAACCCATCATATTTATACAACCTGAATTTTACAAATTAGTGAAACGAACTTTCAAAATATTAATCACGCTGGTGCTGCTCATCGCTCTCTGCTCTAATCTCTCTGCTCAAGTTAAAGTTTCCAGTGCATTCAAAATGGCACGACTTAAATTCAGCGGCGGCGGCGACTGGTACAACGACCCGGGCGGAGATGTAAACCTGCTGAAATTTGTTAAGCAAAATACTTTGATTGATACCGAACCGGTTTATGAGTTTGTGGAAATTTCCAGCGACAAGTTTTTTACTTATCCATTCATATTTATGACCGGACACGGCAACGTAGTTTTTTCCGATTACGAAGTAAAGCGGTTACGCACTTATCTTGAAAACGGCGGCTTCCTATATGTCGATGACGACTACGGATTAGATAAAGCATTTCGTCGCGAAATCAAAAAAGTATTTCCTGAAAAAGATTTGACTGAACTGCCGTACTCATTCGGCTTGTATAGCTGCCACTACAATTTTCCGTACGGTCCGCCGAAGACACACGAGCACGACGGCAAACAGCCGCAGGGTTTCGGTATTTTTCATAACAATCGACTTGTACTATACTACACTTACGAATCGAATCCGAGCGATGGCTGGAACGATCCCGATGTTCACAACACTCCACCCGATAAGCGAGAAGAAGCCCTTCGTTTTGGAACAAACATAATTGTGTGGGCGTTAAGTCATTAGAAAATTTAATTTTAGAAAGGGTGAATAATGCAAAAATATAATTTTTCAGTGGTTATCGAAAAAGATAGCGATGGATATTACGCGATGTGTCCTGATTTGCAAGGCTGTTATACTCAGGGCGATACTTACGAAGAGGTGCTTGCAAATATTAGAGATGCAATACGCCTGCATGTTGCAGATCGCATCTCAAATGGTGAACTTTTAATCAATTTGTTGAATTAATTTAAATTGCATTTTTATACTTGCAAAACTCACAAAACATATCGCCGCTTTACCAAGAAATCAAACAGCGACTTCACACCGTCAGACGGAAGCAAAATTCTATTGACCTCATTGCAGGTATCATAATATCAGCTTCCATTTTCCTTCTTGCATTTTTATTCTCAATTGTATTAGACCGCATCTTCGGTTTCGGAATAACAGGAAGAACGATACTTTTCTTCTTCATACTTTTATCTACTCTTTCTGCAACAGCGTGGTTTTCCGGCAGACTGCTTCTCAGAAAAATCAAACTATTAAAAAACGCGAACGATTCGGAAATTGCAATCAAAGTCGGCAGTCAATTTCCACACATCCGCGACCGCCTGCTGAATGCTTTGCAAGTTTATGAATCGAAAGTGCAGGAACAAATTTTATACTCAATCGATCTTATCGACGCTTCGTTTATGGATTTATACAATGCCATCAAAAGCATTGATTTTATTCAAGCTGTTGATTATAAACGATTTAAAAAAATAAGAAAGTTTTTTTTATACGCATTAGGTGTTTTTCTGTTGACTATTATTATTTCACCGAAAGGATTTTTATCGTCGGCTTTCCGTATCTACCAATTTAACCAACAGTTTTCAGTTATTCCCAAACTATTTTTCATAGTTGAACCGGGAGATTCGGAAGCGCTTCGCGGTGAAACGGTCGATTTCACCATTCATCCTGTTGGAAGTTCTGTCAATACAATTACTTTTCAAGCGCGCGAGGAGGGGGTAACAAAGTATGAAACAACAACGCTTAAAATTTCGGACGCAGGAATTTTTAAGTTCTCAATTCCAAACATAAAATCTACAACTCATTATTATGTATCTTCCGGGGATTCACGCAGTCCTGTATATAAAATTTTAGTTCTCGACCGACCTATAATCCGCGTGCTGCAGTTGAATTTAACTTACCCGGCTTACACTCGCATCCCACCTAAAGCACTCGAAGAAAATGTCGGCGATGTTACTGCATTACCGGGGACGAAAATTAATTTCAATATTTTATCGAGTAAAAGCTTGTCGTCGGCAGGACTGCATTTTAGCGACAGCACAATTACTAAACTTTCTATAAACGAAAAAGAAGCAAGAGGGTCAATTACTTTTTCAAAAGATAAATCTTACACTATAAATCTAAAAGATGAAAAGGGCTTAACGAATATCGCTCCGATCAATTATCAGTTAAAAATTATTCCCGACGAATATCCAACTGTTGCTATAGCTGTGCCTGCTAAAAATGTTGATGTTACCGAAAGCATGCTGCTCAATTTACTAATCAAAATCAAAGACGACTATGGTTTTTCAAAATTGCAACTTGCATATCGTCTCGTTCAATCGCGCTACGAGAGACCGTCAGAAGAATTTTCTTTTATCGAAATTCCTCTAACGTCAAAAGAACAAATCGCACAGGAGTTTTGGCACAACTGGAATTTAGCAGGACTTCAACTTGTTCCCGAAGATGTTATCGCTTATTATGTTGAAGTTTTTGATAACGATAATGTGAGTGGACCGAAAGCATCGCGAAGTGAAACTTACTTGGTTCGACTTCCATCTCTCGATGAAGTTTTTGCCGATGTTTCGGAAAGCCATAAGCAGACTATCGAAACGATGCAAAACGTAACAAAAGAAGCTGAAAAATTGAAGAAAGAGTTCGACGAGCTTCAGCGCGATCTGAAAAAGAATCAGCAAAAAGCTGACTGGCAGCAGCAAAAAAAAACAGAGGAGCTGACTAAAAAATATGAGGATATGAAAAAGAAAATCTCGGAAGCTGCACAGAAGATGGAAGAGATGATAGAGAAAATGGATGAGAACAAACTTGTCTCGCAGCAAACTATGGAGAAGTATTTGGAACTTCAAAAGTTGATGGAAGAACTGAAGAATCCTGAACTTCAAGAGGCGATGAAAAAGCTGCAGGAAAAAATGCAGCAAATGACCCCCGAACAGATGAAACAGGAAATGCAGCAGATGAATTTTTCGGAAGAGCAGTTCAAGAAAAATTTAGAACGGACACTTGAACTTTTAAAACGCATCCACATCGAACAAAAAATTGATGAGCTTATAAAACGCACCGAAGAGTTGATTGACCAGCAACAGCAGTTGAAGGAACAGACATCGAAAACAAATTCCGACGATAAAGAGAAGTTAGAAAATTTAGCCAAGCAACAGAAAGATATACAGGAAAAAATCGACAAGCTTCAGCAGGAGGCGAAAAATTTAAAGGAGAAAATGGAAGAGTTTCCGGAAGATATGCCTCTAGATAAAATGTCGCAAGCCGAAAAAAGTTTAGGCGAAAAACAGCTTCAGAAAAAATCGAACAAAGCATCTCAGCAAATGATGTCGGGACAAATGAAGCCGGCAAGTCAAACACAGCAAGAGATGACTGAAGATATGCAGGACTTTATGACGCAGATGAAAGACGTTCAGAAATCGCTTCAAGAACAGATGCAAAAAGAAGTTTTAAATAAAATGCGTAAGGCAGTTCAAAACCTGTTAGAAATCTCGAAAAATCAGGAAGAACTGAAACAGGAAACTAAAAATCTCGACCCGAACTCGCAGCGATTCCGCGAGAACGCACAACAGCAAATGGATATGTTAGGCGATTTGAACAACGTAGCAAACTCGATGGGCGAAATTTCCAAGAAGTCGTTTTCTATAAGTCCGGAGATGGGAAAAGAAATTGGAAATGCGATGAGGCAAATGGGGCAAGCAATGCAAAGTATGGAACAGCGGAATCCGTTCGGAACTTCGCAGCAGCAAGGCGAAGCAATGGCTTCGATGAACCGCGCCGCAATGATGATGCAGGGCGCAATAAATGCAATGAAGCAAGGGGGCGGACAAGGAATGGGCATGGCTGGTTTGATGCAGCGGCTCGGTCAAATGTCCGGAATGCAAGCCGGAATCAATGCACAGACAGGACAAGCTATGGGGCAGGGGGGGCAGGGGCAGGGTTTATCGCAACAGCAAATGGCTGAGTACAGACGCTTAGGCGGTCAGCAGGGCGCCGTACAAAAATCGTTAGAACAACTCGCTAATGAAGCGAAAAATATGGGCGAGTTGAGTAAACTTTTAGGCGACTTAGAAAAAGTTGCAAAAGATATGTCGGAAGTTCAAACAGATTTGGAACAAGGGAACGTTAATCCGGAAACACAAAAGAAGCAAGATCGGATATTATCGCGGTTACTCGATTCACAAAAGTCGATGCGCGAGCGTGATTACGAAAAACGCCGCCGTGCTGAAGTTGGCAAAGATTATAAACGGATAAGTCCGAGAGATATTGATTTAACTACACAAGAAGGAAAAAATAAACTCAGAGAAGAACTGTTAAAAATCCTGGAAGAAAAGTATTCCAAAGATTACGAAGATTTAATCAGGAAATATTTTGAAGCGTTAGAGAAAGAGAAGTTAGAGTAAAATAAATTCCCCAAAATAAATTAATAAAGGAATGAAAAATGAAAACCATCCAGAAATTTTTCGCTGTATTATTTACATTTTTAATGTTTCCATTACAAAGCAATTCTCAAGGTGAAGCTGCAATGTACTATCTAAACTTTCCGCGGTCTGTGGCATCTATTGGTTTGGGAGAACAGGGAGTTGTATCGCGAAGTAGTTTGGACGCTTTAACGTATAATCCGGCTAACCTGATATTTGCTAAAAATATACAGTTATCATTTTTCCGGAATCCATTCTACATGTATGGTTGGAATCTGCCTTTTACATCTATTAATTCTTCTCTTCATATTCCAAATCTTGGATATTTTGGTTTCGAGTATTTAAATTGGAATTTGGGAAAATTTATGATCACTTCTCTAGAGGGCCCCGAGATTGTAAAAATAATTGAAGTATACGAACGCAGCATCTCGATTGGCTATGCAAATTTATTTTCAGAGGAATTCGCGACAGGAATTCAGATAAGGTATGCTAAAGATAAGTTCGGTACGGACACTGATAAATTTTTATTCAGCGGAGGTCTAAATTATAATACTAACTTGTTTAATAGGTCGCTTAATTTTGGTTTTTCATTAACTAATTTCAGTACGGCAATTGAATACAGGGACAAATTATCGAGTGGAGAGGAATATATAAATATTGAACCACCTCCTTCTGAAATAAAATTAGGTTTGAATTTTAATGCCCTCGAAAACGATTACCACAACATAGCGTTACAGTTTCAATTAACTAAACCAATTGTTGAACGTGTCGATAATTTCCGCGGTCAATCGGCTTTCAAATCTTTATTTACTGATTGGCAGGATTTTCCACGGGATGTTACAGTTCATACGGGTTTGTCTTTCGATTGGAACCCGTTGTATTTAGGGGGTGGATTTTCGTTCTTTCAAAAATTTTATCTCGGCAACAGATCAACGGGACCAAAATCATATCTAACAAATTACTACACGCACGCTGCGATTATAGGTTTTGCATACCAAGGGGTTACCATATCTGCGGGATATGGCGGTTGGTGGCACAATGTTCATTCTGCTAATTATTATTTCCCACAAAAACTACCAAGAGAAACTTTTCAATTCAATGTTGGGGTTGATCAGGAATTAATTTTCAACGGCATTGAAAAAACTTCGGCTGCTAAAAAATTAGAAAAAATAATTATATTTGCAGGTCCTAGTTATACCTTCAGGCTCGGCAGGTCAAAAGAAGAAAATTATAACTATTGGGGTATGTATTGGGGAATTAAATATAAAAACAGCCTCAGTTATTCGATAGAAACAGATTTTTATGTAGATGAAAACAACGCATTGATTTCAAATTTTTCATATCAATCAGTTCCTATCGATATATCTATCGGGTACTTCAGTCCTCCCTGGACTTATGAAAGTAAAATTGAAACATTTTTATTTTCATCTGCTTACCGTTATCATCCCATAGAAACATTCCAACCGCTTTTTATTCAGGGTGGATTAGGAATAATAAGAGCAAATCCGGTCATAGAAACTTATCCCAAATATGACTACAGAACTTTCCTGACAGCAAGCATGGGAGCGCTCATTGAATTGCCTGCCAATATCAGTCTGATTCCTTCTGTAAATTTCACTACAATTTTGAGTGCCGTCAGTGGTTCTGCGCCACGATTAGGTGGCTATAATCAGTTGGATGTTTCGGTAAAATTAGGTTATCAAGTTAAGTAAAAGGATAAATATAGAAATGAGAAATATTTTTGTAATTCCCACCCTAATTCTATTTACAATTTCGACACTCTATACTCAATCGGACAGTGTCCGGTATGAATTAAAACCGGTCGTAGTTACTGCCACACGAATATCAGAATCGTGGCTTGAAGTTCCGCTCGCCTTGAGTATTGTGGAAGCAAAAGATTTACAGCAAATGAGAGGTTACGGACTTGATGAGGCGCTTGCGACTATTCCAGGCGTAATGGTACAATCGCGTTATGGAAATCAGGATGTGCGTTTAACGGTTCGTGGCTTCGGTGCCCGCGGTGCCGGCGAAAGATCAAATGCCGGAACATCACGCGGCATTCGAGTTCTCCTTGATGGTTTTCCGGAAACCGAACCCGACGGCAGAACATCTTTCGATTTAATTGAAATTTCATCCGCAGAAAGAATTGAAGTTATTCGTTCCAACGCATCTGCTTTATGGGGGAACGCATCGGGCGGTGTGGTCAATTTTATTTCTAATACATCATTCGAAACACCATTTATCAATTTACAATCAACCTTCGGAAGTTTTGGCTACCGGAAAGAGCTCGTAAATTTAGGAACAAATATTGGCAGCGGGAAATTTTTCTTAACTTTTAGCAACACGAATTATGACGGCTGGAGAGAACACTCGGCAAGCACTCGCGCATTACTCAATACCGGAATCCACTCATCGATTGGTCAAAATACTACCGTTGGCATTTATATAACTGCTGCAAGTAACTCGTTTAGAATACCTGGACCTCTAACACAGGCACAGTTCAACGAGAATCCGCAGCAAGCACAAAACGATACATCGAACTACAAACCGACTTATGTTCAGCGGGATGAAAGAAGATTGAATCGGTTGGGACGGATGGGAATTAAATTCTCACACGACACCGACAATGATAACAGTATTACAGCATTAGTGTTTGTAACGCCCAAAGTTTTACAACGTTCAGAGAGAAATACTTTCAGAGATTTCAATCGTTATCATATTGGGGGAAATATTGTTTATAGAAATTCGTTTATAATAAATCCTGACTTAAAAAACAGCCTGCTTCTTGGATTGGATGAAGCATATCAGGATGGCTCGATATTATTTTATAATCTTGTTAACGGTCAGCGTGGTACAACTTTGAGTACTAACAAACGCGAAGGAGCAAATAATTTCGGAATTTTTGCTCAAGACGAATTTTTTGTCGGCGAGCATTTAAGTTTAATTCTCGGCGGGCGTTACGACAATATCACTTATTATAGCGATAACAATATCAAACCAAATCTGAACGCGTCAAGGTCTTTTAAACAACTTACACCTAAAGCAGGAGTAACTTATCTCTTCAGTCCATCGCATAGCATTTATGCAAATTTGGGAGGCGGAGTTGAAGTGCCTGCGGGAAACGAAGTCGATCCGCCAAGCACAACAGGACAGGATACCGTTACATCTCTTAATCCATTATTAGACCCAATTCGATCTACTACTTATGAAATCGGAACAAAGCAAATTCTGACATTCGGAGAATTCCCAATTTTGAAATCACTTCTTTATGACCTGTCTGTGTATTTAATTGAAATCAAAAACGATCTCATTCCATATCGAGATGGACGATTTTATTTTACAGCCGGAAAAACAAGGAGAATAGGTGGCGAACTGGGCTTTACGATAATCTCGGATTATGGCGTTACTTTAAAATCGGCTTTGACTTATTCGCAGAACAAATATGTTGAGTATATGGTTGATTCGGTTCATTACACAAAGCCGGGAAAAATTAAAGATTTGAAAGATAATAAAATGGCGGGCGTGCCGGATATTTTTTATAGAACAAGTTTAAAGTATGCACCAACATTTTTCCAAAATATTTTTTGTGAATTAACCATTCAAGGTGTAGGAGATTATTACGCCGACGATTCGAATACACTTACTGTTCCCGTTTACAATGTAATTAATCTCACAATCGGATTTGAAGATTTGAAATTAATTTCCAATAGACTTGTTATTCGGGGGATTGTTGGTATAAATAATTTGACAGATAAAAAATATGCAGCTTCGGCATTCATTAATCCCGACGTAGATCGAATATCTAAACAATATCCGATATTTCTTGAGCCCGGTTTACCGATGAATTATGTTGGTTCAATCTCTGTAAATTGGAATTTTTAAGTTATATCGTTAATAGAAATAAAAAACCCGCTCAAGAAGAGAAGAGCGGGTTAAGTAAGGAGTACTTTACGAAACAATTAATTAATTCATGTTAACACCTTATAAAGCGCCAATATCCGTGCCGTTAATAATACGTGTATAAAAACCTCAAAAATGAAGGAAATTTGCAGATTTTATTTTTGGCACCTATGTGTTGGCTGTAATTATTACCCACTGGTATTGAAATAATTTCAAATATGGAAATAATTTCCGAAACTTAATCGTTTGAATTTAGTATTTAAACAAAAATTAACTCACAAAAAAAATAACAAATCAATATGGAGGAAATAATGTTCCGTTTCACCTTAGCGATTTTACTCCTCTTCATCCCCCTTCTGTTAGTTGCTCGTGGCGAAGATGAGAGTAAAATTTTCCCTTACCAAATGAATCAAGTTACTTTAGATAATGGTTTAAAAATATTTTCAGTTCCATTTCCAAGTCCTGGAATTGTGGCTTACTACACTGTTGTTCGTGCCGGTTCACGTAACGAAATTGAGCCGGGACTGTCGGGTTTTGCTCACTTCTTCGAACACATGATGTTCCGCGGTACCGAGAAGTACAACAAGGATAAATACAATGAAGTCCTGAAATTAATGGGTGCCGATAACAACGCATTCACCACCGACGATTTCACAGCTTATCACACTTTGGCAAGCTCTGCCGAACTTGAAACAATTATGGATATTGAATCCGACAGGTTTATGAATCTAAAATATTCAGAAGAAGATTTTAAAACCGAAGCGGGTGCAATTTTAGGCGAGTACAACAAAAACTTTTCAAGTCCATTTATGACGATTTACGAGAAACTTCGTGAATCATCATACGAAAAGCATACATACAAGCACACAACGATGGGATTTTTAAAAGATATTCTCGATATGCCGAATCAGTACAATTACAGTTTAAAGTTTTTCGACAGATGGTATCGCCCTGAAAATTGTGCTGTAATCGTAGTAGGCGATTTCGACCAGAATAAATTAGTTGAACTTGCACACAAATATTACGGTAATTGGAAACGAGGTAGCTTCACTCTGAATGTTCCGATTGATGCACCGCAGAAAAAAGAAAAAGTAGTGAACTTAACGTGGAAAGCTAAAACACTTCCTATATTAGCAATGGGGTATCGCGGACCTGCATTTAGCACGGACGAACTTGAAATGCCGACAATGGATATAATATCACAACTTGTATTTTCACAAACTTCCCCTCTTTACAATAAGTTGGTGATCGAGAAACAATTGGTTGAGTTCGTTGAAGGAAGTCAGGGCGATTCACGGGATCCGGGACTATTCATGATTTTCACTCGAATCAAAGATCCAAAAAATATAAATATAGTTAGAGATGAAATTTATGCCGCTCTCGAAGAAATTAAAAATAAACCCGTAGCGGACGAAAAATTAGCTACAATAAAATCGTACTTAAAATATAGTTTTGCTATGGGGTTGAATAATGCCGACGCTATTGCCGGCAAACTTAGCCACTACTACCAAATAACGGGGGACCCGGAAAGTATGAATAAAGTGTATGCGTTATACGAAAAAGTTACAGCCGACGATATTGTCAAGGTTGCAAAAAAATATTTTATAAAAGAAAACAGAACTGTTGTTACATTAGTCGAGGAGGATTCAAAATGAAAACTCTTAAAATTTTATTAACAGGATTTTTATTTGCAGGAATCATTATGACAAATATAAACTGTGCAAAGGGACCGGAGATAACAGAATTATATCAATCCGATTCGCCGCTCATTACTTTCAGAGTTGAGTTAAAAGTTGGATCAATCAACGACCCAACAGGCAAAGAAGGATTGAATGCTTTAACATCGCTTACAATCGGGCAAGGCGGTACAAAAGATTTAACTTATCAGGAAGTTCTTGATAAATTGTACCCATGGGCAGCTTCAATCAATCCGCAAGTGGATAAAGAAGTTAGCGTTTTTGTTGGCGAAGTTCACAAAGATAATCTCGATGGCTTCTATCAGATATTTTCAGACCTGCTTCTCAGTCCACGGCTCGATGAATCCGACTTCAATAGGAGTAAAGATTTATTACTCAATCACCTGAAAAACTCGTTGCGTGGTACTGACGACGAAAACCTTGGCAAGCAAGCATTAAATTATTTCATGTTCGAAAATCATCCCTACAGCGCTACAGAGGTAGGCACAGTCCAAGGCTTAGAATCAATCACGTTAGACGATGTAAAAGAATACTACAAACGTGTTTACACAAAAGACAATCTAAAGTTTGGAATTGCCGGCGGTTATCCGAAATCGTTATTAGATAAAATCAAAGAAGATTTTGGAAAACTTCCCTCCGGCAAATTGACTGATATTGATTTACCAAAGCCAGCACCAATTCAGAAAATGGAGATACTGTTCGTTGAAAAGCCAGCGCGCGGCACAGCTATTTCGATGGGCTTCCCGATTAATTTGACAAGAAAAGATAAAGATTATTATGCACTGATGTTAGCTAACTCGTACTTTGGCGAGCATCGCACATTTAACGGTGTGTTGATGAATCGTTTGCGGGGCGATCGCGGACTGAATTACGGCGATTACTCATACATCGAGCATTGGGTGCAAGATGGCGGGTCGCGTTTTCAACTACCTAATACTCCGCGACGGCAGCAGTATTTCAGTATTTGGATTCGTCCGGTGCAACCCGAAAATACTCATTTTGCAATCCGGAATGCAATGTACGAACTTAAAAATCTAGTTGAACGCGGACTTACCGAAGAACAGTTCGAGGCAACTCGCAAATTCGTGATCAATTATTCGAAACTCTGGGTTCAGACTTCAAATCGCAGACTTGGTTATCAAATGGATTCGGAATTTTACGGCAAAGAGTTTTTCATAAATGAAATTGAGAAAGAGTTGAGAACTCTCAAAGTAGCCGATGTGAACAACGCAATAAAGAAATATTTGAGTGCCGAAAATATTAGAGTTGCGGTCGTAGCCAACGATGCCGCCTCGCTTAAAGAAGCAATGTTCAACAATGCACCATCGCCAATAAAATACACTTCCCCCGTTGCTCAAAAGATTTTAGATGAAGATAAAATTATTGAAGCCTTCCCATTAGATATTAATAAAGAAAAATCGAAACTTGTGAAGGTTGAAGAGTTGTTTGAAAAGTAGTTAAGTAGAAAGTATTGTGTAAAAAAAGCCGATTCTGTTGAGGAATCGGCTTTTTCTTGTTTTCCGCAAGCCTATTTCAATAAAAAATCTATTCCGCCTAAGGCGGAATTGTAAAATAATGCGTTAACGTCTTATGAATTTATTCTGTCAGAAATAAAAGTAGCTTGCAACGGAGAAGGAAGAACGTTGCGAACCGGTGATTTTGAAATTAATGAGAGAGACGAGTTGTTATAATTCTAAATTTCGGTAAATATCTTTTCGATGTGCAATTCGGTGCAAGTAAATATGTTTATTATCAAAAGAAAAAATCATACGATATTCCTTAGCAACAACAACACGATAATACCCTTTCAAGCCAGTAAGAGGACGGACATCGAGCTCGACTGCAAATATATTCTGTGTAATTGATGTTGCATTCCGATAAGCTTCGTGTTTAACTCCCTCTGGAACCTTTTTAAGATCACGCGCGAAACGGTTTGTGCGTATCAAAGACCGTTCAGGAGACAAAATCATCGAAAGAATTTATCACTTTTGTTTTACCTGAGATAACTTCTCTTTCCGATTCTCTCAGTCCTTCGATGAATTCGGTTTGGTATAATTCGTTCGGGGAAAGCAGAGTTGCGAGAAACTCTTGAATTGTCCGGTATGCCTCGACAACCTTCGAAAGCTGTTCCTCTGTTAAATTTATTGAAACTATTGACATGTTAATCCTTTATTTAAACTAATTTAATATAAATTAGTGAATTATCAAAAACAAATTATCTTGAAAATCTCAAAACGGCGTTAGAGATTGATATGGAAAAGAGTGGCAAATAGTTATTTGGAGTAATGGAGAAGTGGGATTTTATCTACTTTTGAATTTGTTCTGTATAAATGGAGTATTGGTTCCAGTCAGTTGACGGATGGATTGTTTCCTGTCATCCGCAAGCCTATCTCAATAAAAATTTATTTCGCCTAAAGCGGAATTGTAAAATAATGTGTTAACGTCTTATAACTTAATCGACTGGGTGCTGCAATGCTGAAAACAGGAGCGAACTATTTGAGAAATAGTTAGATGTTTAGTAGAAAGTATGGTATAAAAAAAGCCGATTCTGTTGAGGAATCGGCTTTTTGTTTGGTTTTGTAATTTACGATATTATTGTTATCTTATTTTTACAACTATGAACGCCGTTTGTAAGATATTAAAACCTTATCTACGTAAAATTCTCAATAGCTCGATTGCAGAAGTTGAGTTAACAGAGTTTGTTCATGTTTGCCGTTCGATCGTCCAGCCGTATCTACTTTATATCCGCTCTTCGGTTTCAAACCTTTGCACGCAACAAGGGTTAACAATCACCGACCTCGCTTATGATTGTATTGCCGATATGTTTTCACGCAACGACCAGAATAAATTTGTAAAAATCGAAAATTTTGCAAATTCGTTAGACGAAAATATTGACCAAATCTCTGATATCAACCTGTTTCACGCTTTCAAAAGCTTCTTGACTTGTATCGCCGATTCTCAACTTGCCCGGCTCTACTCTCAAGCCGATCCCACCGGCTCAAAGATTTATCGTAACCTCAGGGATGTTATTAGAGCTTCGCCTTTCTTTAATCTTCGGAGAGATTTAAGAGGATTGGTTGTTGAATCAAGCGGGGCTGATCTATGCAATCATCTGAGTGAATTTCCTATGGAAGAACTTGAAAGAGAACTTGTTCAACGAGTTGACTATCAGTTCTCAACAAGAAAATTCCTTACAGGTTTAAATGAGATGTTTGCAGAACAAACTCAGTATCGACGATCAATACCATTGTACGACCTTGTCCACGTCCTCAAAAAACTCCACTACGATAATTTTGACCCTCCGAGTGATACACAACCACTATCAACAGAGGGTTTGCAGGAATTTGAAATTGAGCAGATTTGCCGGCAAGTTGAAGCGGTATTGAAAGAAAAAATCCTCCTAACATACTTCACAAAGGGTAAAATCGACAGAAGACAAGCCGAAGCTATATGCAGCGCCTTTCATGACATGATTTGTGACTGGCAATCGAACGAAGAAAAGTTTGCCCTTTTCAGTTATTTGAAACGATACCTTGATATTGACGAAACCGAATACGAAGAAACACTTCGCCCGAAGATGGAATATTTGCTGAAAATAGCCAGAAATGAGTTTGCAGCGAGGTTGATGAAAGAGATTTGATGAGATTTCGGATTTATGGAAATGATATGAAACGTTGAAATGTATTAAGTAGATGAGTATGTTAGTGTTTAGTTCTTTGTTTAACTCTTAGCTCTATGCTAAACGCCCTTAGCTTTTTTAATTTTAACTTTTTAATTTTGCTTGATAATGGAACACATTGAAATACAACAAATAGAAAAATTCATTATTTCACGCGAGGATTTCACTCCCGGCGAGTTGGATAATATTACAGCGCATTTAGCACAGTGCACTTACTGCAAAGACCACGCAGAAAAGCTCACCGCGTTTTACGATGGCGTTAGTAAAGAATTGCACAATGAGCCGACAGAAAGAGATAAAGTATTCTCTGAAAAAATTTTAACCCGGAGGAAACAGGTAATCCCTTTTAGAAAACCTGAACTTGCACAGCATTCACAAGACGCGCTTGATACTTACTTCGAAATCATTGAGCCGTACCATAGACCGTTGATGCAGCGGTTTGCGCGATATATACAAATACACCCTGTTAGATTTGCCAGTGCAACCTCACTGGCTGGATTTATGTTGGTTGCATCGTTTCTTCTTATAAAACCAGCATTTGAAGACAAAAACCCAGCCTTTGCGAAAATAAAGGATTATGTCCTCACGGTTTACAACAAAGAAGCTGAAGTGATATGGACGAAGAGTGTTGTTGGAATTCCCGATGCTTCAACTGTGGAGTCATCACAATATAGAAATTTCAATGCAAATCCAAGACGACTGTTACTCGCAGATATTGATGATGATAATAAAAACGAACTATTACTCACCGGTTCCGACATTGGTAAGGAATTCACCGAAGATACTCTTTACTGTTTCAACAGTGACGGAAATATAAAATGGAAGCATGGCGTTGGTCCCGCAATTGCATTTGGAAAACTTGATTTTACTGCATATTCTACTTGGCTTATTGTAAATATTTTTGTTGTAAATAATAATAAAAGCGGGAAGTCAAAATTGTTTGCATTAGCGTTACAAAGAATGTATTCACCTTCAAAATTATTTGAGATCAATCCAACAGATGGCACTGAATTACAAAGCTACTGGCATCGGGGAGTTTTGTATAGTATGATAACAATGGATTTAGACAATGACGGTCGTGAAGAAATTATTTTAGGGGGTGTAAATAATAATTTCGACCGAGCATGTATTGCAGTGTTGGAACCAGAAAATATAAATGGATATACATCTCCTCTTACAGAAAATATCCCACATGGTATAAGTAGAGCAACTGAGAAATATTATTTATTATTACCATTTACAAACCTTGGACAATTACTAAGTGTTACAACGTATAATTGTATAAGTGTAATTGAAATCGTAGGAAATAATTTATTTCGTGCATACACGGAAGAAATTTACGGTAGAGAAGAATATGATGGTAAAGGTATAATATACACATTCGGCGAAGGGATGAAAGTAAAAACATTATTAGGAGATGCTTCATTTCAGAAGCTACATAAACAATATGAAAAAGAAGGTAATTTAAGTCAAAAATATGGGCCAGAATACTTACAATCACTCAAAGATTCGATAAAGTATTGGGATGGGGAGAAGTTTGTGAATACACCGACAATAAATAAGTTTTACCAGAAAGCGCATAATTACCCATAATTTGAGTACCTTTCCCACTATTGGCCCACAATTGGGACATCCATAATTCTGATTTCTTGACCAATGAACAAATAAATTCCAGATTATTTTCTGGAATAACACTCTACCGCTAAAATATAGATTATGAAGCGTTGGTTATGAATAATCTTATAATAGGTTTAAAACACCGCGATAAATCAAAACATTTATCATTTATTTATTTCAATTTAACAACAAATGCTTGACTAATTTAACAATAGGTGACACCGACCCATGATGGATATTAACTACTTCTGGTGTCGAGGTGGTCAATAAAGGAGTTGATATGAAAACATTAGCAGTTTTAATAACTGTTATATCTCTTTATTCACTATTGGGATATCGAGTTTCTGCTCAAACAACAATAATGGATGAACTTAATGGGACTACCTTGGGTACCGCGCATGGCATAACTTACGGTCCTACACTGAGTGGTCAGGGAGCTATTTTCACTAGGGTCAGCGATAGCAGAATTGAGTACTCATTCGATGAAGGTATACCTAGACAGGGAACTCTTGAGTGGTGGGCAAAAATTAACGCAGGTTATAATTATATCGATTATGCATTATATGATAGCTCAGATAACGCGATGCTATTCAGCACGGATGTACGGGGAGGTGATGTAAACTGGCCCGGCGCGACTCAATTAATAGTCTATGCTGACGGTAGAATACAATACTCCACAGGAAATGCATATGCTCAACATGATTATCATGTATTATTGGCTGATAGCACGCGATTTAGATTTAACGAGTGGTATGCGGTTGGGATAAGCTTTGGAAGTCAAGGAAAGTATATAATGATTGATGGTGCTATCGTTGCTTCTGATCCAAACTACACACAAGAGATGGGTAGTGCTGGCAATTTCAGTGCACCAGTAGATAAACCAACGATAGGTCAGACCGTATCAGGATTTTGGGACTATCATCAATATGATGGTGGTTTCTATGGAGTTATTGACAGATTTAGAGCTTCCGCTTCTCAAAAAGACTGGGTATTAGCACTTGGTACTCAATATCCCACTTTATACGTTTCACCAGACAGCGGCCGTCAATTAGAAGTTATGTTTGTCGTAACGGGAAACAATTACACACCCAATGGAGTCGTGAAACGTTATATCAAACAACCGCTCGATGCAAACTTTCGCCAAATTAATTCGATCACTTCTGACGCCTCTGGAAATATAAGATGGGAATATTCACCCAAATGTGATCATCCTGTTGGTGATACACGTATTTATTGTGTTGATTCTATAACAGGATCTCAGAGCAACGAAATCATAGAAAAAGTTTTAGCAAATAATGATTGTCAATCTTTTCAATATCCAGTTGTAACACCCGCAAGTTGGAACAATGGATTTACTGCTTTTAATCGTGCTGGGAATCATATGTATCACACAGGCATAGATTTTGGTGGCAACCGTAAAGACATTTATCAAAGAATTATTATTGATAATGATAGCATCTACGTAAGCTCAGGTGAACCGATTGGTTTAATGGGTTTTTCTGAAAATGAAAATCGAAATAATTTTAACATTCATGTACATTTTGAGATCAAGGAAAACGGAGCGCTGGGAAATAGGTTCGATGATGACGATGGTACAAAAACAAATTATTGGGGATATACACCCGATCTACCGATTAAATATGGCTATGTAGATCCTTTTAATTTCATCTATTCACTACCAAACCAGTTTTCATATACAACCGGAATAAAAATTATTGGTGAAGAAGGTGGAAGTTCTAAACCTGACAGAGGTATAAGAGTTTATACAGGTCCTGGAACAAAATATAGTGTCTTAGGTTGGACAGGATTAGATCAGTTTTTTGTTACTTCCGATACAGCGTTTTCAAATCTTATTAGTGACGATATAACCAGAAAATGGTATAAGATTTACTTGCCAAATAGAATTGGAGGAATTTTTGGCTGGGTTGCTTCAAAGAAGAAAGACGGAACACCTTTAATATTAGAACAATCCGCATATATAGCCAAAATTTCCAACGATAATAATAACAATGGGTGGCAACTTCGTTTAGAACCAAGTGATATTAATACTGTAAAAATATGGGATAACACTTATAGTCGGTACGAAGCTGTACGAGTTTGGAAAGATCAGAAGTTTGTCCAATTTTCTTCACAAATTATTTCTGGTCATACATGGCACGGTATATATGTACCAAAGTTATATTACCAAAACCCTAAAACGACAATAGATTTTGCACCACCACAAGATAATGTAATTGGCGAAATAGAAAGCGTTTGGGTACACCAAGATGCTATCACCTTCACCGAACAATTAGTTTCAACGATACCTGAGGAATATTGTCTTTACCAAAATTACCCGAATCCCTTTAATCCAACAACAACAATTAAGTACACAATACCGGCAACTTCATTTGTCGCACTAAAAATATATGATTTACTTGGGCGAGAGATTGAGACATTGGTTGAAGATATTAAACAACCAGGATATTACGAGGTAATATTTAACACCACAAACATAAGTAGCAAAACAGTTTCAAGTGGTGTTTATTTTTATCGCTTACAAGTTGGAAATTTTATTCAAACAAAAAAACTAATTTTACTTAGATAATCTATAAAACATCTATGGAGGAAATATGAAAGTATTGTTCAGAATAATTGTGGCCACAATATTTTGCCTCATCGTAATTTCTGTAATTACTTATGGACAAGTTAAAAGAACATGGACTGGTTCAGTTTCAAATGATTGGTGTACTCCAGGAAACTGGAATCCCGTTGGAGCACCGACATCTAATGATACCGCTGTCATAAATTCTGGCACACCAACTTTTTCCTGCACGAGTGCCGGTATCAAAGTGTTGATACTAACTGGAGGAACATTGAGTGGAGATAGTACATTGACAATAAGCGGAACTTTCAACTGGTCAGGTGGAACAATGACAGGTACGGGGATGACAGTCGTTGACACAGGTGGTTCAGTTAACATAACTAGTGGAGTGAGTAAAACACTCAACGGACGAACTCTCACACTCAGAAGCAGCGTAACAACTGTTTGCACTGGTTCATTTACGATGAGCAACGGTGCTGTACTTGCAAATTGGGGTACATTAAATATACAAGCAGATATCAACATTTGGACATCTGGTTCTCCATCT